>NZ_QNVX01000059.1:0-236 GCF_003314725.1 Rhodovulum sp. BSW8 | reverse complement strand
TATCACCTGGCCAGCCAGTGTTCGGATATTGCGATGACGCCCGGCAGCCTCGCGGGCTCCATCGGCGTCATGCGCCAGGCGGGCTGGCCGGTCGGGCCCGATGGCGCGGGCAACCGGTGGCAGATCTTCACCTCGACCCATGCCCGGGCCAAGCTGCCGAACCCCGAGACCGAAGGCGGCCGGGCCGAGATCCTGCGCGATCTCGATGCCCATGAGGCGGCCTTCCATGCCGATGT
>NZ_QNVX01000058.1:0-7288 GCF_003314725.1 Rhodovulum sp. BSW8 | reverse complement strand
GCTGAGAGCTTCCTCGGCTTCATTGACATCACGTCGATCCGTCTCTGGGTCCGCCATTTGTCAACATGACCTAGGCTCCGCAGGGTTATTCAATCTTGAGCAGAGCGTACGTTGCAGGAACTCGAGGGATCGGAATGGAACCCGAATGCCAGTATGACCTCGACATCACCGACCCGGCCTGGTCCGAAGATGCCGGTGGTGTCGTGAAATCCGTCCTTGAGGCGGCCCCGAAGGAAATCCGGGTTCAGGCGGCCGAGGCCCCGGCCCAGAGCGCGCTTTCGGCCCAGCTTCTTCTTTTTCTCAGACGACATGTCGAATCGGTCGGCGGGACCTTCTCGGTCGCCGACGCCTCGCCGGCCTTCTCCGAAGGACTGAGCCTTCTCGGCCTGCATGACTTGATCCTTGGCACAGCGGAGGTCCAGCAATGATCAATATCCTTGCCATCGACGACTCGCTCACGATCCGCGAGATGGTACGGGAGACGCTGAGTTCGGCGGGCTTCGCTGTCACCACGGCGAATGACGGGCAGGCCGGTGTCGACGAGTTCGTGAAGGACCGCTACGACGCGGTCATCACCGATATCAACATGCCCAAGATGGACGGGTTCGGCGTGATCGAGCACATCCGCGGCGGCGGCACCAATGCCCGTGTGCCGATTCTGGTGCTGACAACCGAAAGCGGCAGCGCGATGAAGGAACGAGCCCGCGCCGCCGGTGCGACCGGCTGGATCGTCAAGCCGTTCCAGGACGAGGGCTTGATCAGCGTGATCCGCCGCGTCACGGGGGCGCGCTGAGCCATGTCGCGCGACGATCTCAAAGCCACATTCTTCGCCGAGTGCGAAGACCTGCTGGACCAGCTCTCGGAAGGGACCGGCGAACTGGAAGCAGGCACGGCGACCGAAGAGACGGTTCACGCCATCTTCCGGGCGGTCCATTCGATCAAGGGGGCGGCGGGTGCCTTCGCGCTCGACACGCTGGTCAAGTTTGCGCACCGGTTCGAGACCGTTCTCGACCGTCTGCGCTCCGGCTCTCTGGTCCTCGACCCCGATGCCCTGCAGACGATCCTGCGCTCGGGCGACATGCTGGCCGAACTGGTCGAGCTGGCCCAGGCCGAAAGCGACGAGGAACCGTCGCAAATGGCCGAACTGATCGAGCTGCTGGTCGGTCTCTCCGGGTCCGAAGAAGACGGACCGGGGGCGCCCGAGCCTGACGAAGCCTTCGAATTCACGGCCGTCTCCTTCATGCCGTTGTCGTTTGACGAGCCGGGCGAGGACGCGGAAGATGTCTACAAGATCCGCGTGCCCGCGATCGCGGATCTGTTCAGGAACGGCCACGATCCCTTCCTGCTGTTCGCCGAACTGGTCGGTCTCGGACAGCTTGATGTCTCTTGCGACGCGTCTGCGTTGCCTGTGTCGGACGAGTTCGACCCGAACCGCTGCTACCTTTCCTGGGAACTTACGCTTACCGGCTCGATGACAGAGGTCAGCATCCGCGACGCCTTCGTCTTCCTTGATGACATCTGCGAGATCGAACAGGTCTCCGGCGGATCGGCCGGTCCGGCTCTCGACCTTCCCGGGATCGAACCCGAGGACAGTCCGATGACCACTGCCGAGCCCTCAAACCCTTCCATGCCGCAGGTCGCAGCTGAAGAAGCTGCGGCAGAACCGGCCGCTGTGGCGTCTTCGACGTCCGAGCCGGCTGCGGCCGAGAAATCCAAGGCGGCAAAGCCCGCCGCCTCGATCCCCCAGACCACGCTTCGCGTCGATCCGGAACGGGTCGACCGGCTGATTAACACGGTGGGCGAGCTCATCATCAACCAGGCGGTCATCACGCAGAAGCTCGTGGCCTCCGGCATGGCGTCGAATTCCGACATCATGAGCGATCTCGACGACTACCAATACCTGGCTCGCGAGCTGCAGGAAGGTGTGATGGCGATCCGAGCGCAGCCCGTCAAACCGCTCTTCCAGCGGATGCAGCGAATTGTGCGCGAGGCGGCCTACAGTCTCGGAAAGGACGTCGCCCTGGTCACCGAGGGTGAGGCCACCGAAATCGACAAGACTCTTGTCGAACGGCTCGCCGAACCGTTGACTCACATGATCCGGAACGCGGTTGACCACGGCATCGAGGGCCCCGAGAAGCGTGCGGCCGCCGGAAAGTCGGCGCAAGGCACGATCAAGCTTTCGGCCGCCCATTGCTCGGGCGACGTGCTGATCGAGATCTCCGACGACGGGGCCGGTCTCAACCGGAAACGCATCCTCGAGAAAGCGGTCAGCCAAGGCATGGTCGCGGCCGACGCGAAGATGGCCGATTCTGAAATCGACAACCTGCTTTTCATGGCGGGGTTCTCGACGGCCGAGAAGGTGACCAACCTGTCCGGTCGCGGTGTCGGTATGGATGTGGTTAAGACCGCGATTACCTCCCTCGGCGGCCGGATTTCGATCAGCAGCCGCCAGGGGATGGGCACCAAGTTCTCGATCGCCCTTCCCCTGACGCTGGCGGTGATGGACGGCATGGTGATCCACGCTGCCGGCGAAACCCTGGTTGCCCCACTTTCCAGCGTAGTGGAAACGATCCGCCCCAAGCCCAAGGATATCCTTCCTTTCGGTCGAGACGGTCGGCTTCTGTCAATCCGAGGCACGTATGTGCCGATCGTCAATCTGGCCAGGCTTCTCGGCTTCCCGACAGAAGCGGAGATCACCTCGGACAACATCTTGATCCTGATCCGGTCCGAGCAATCCGGGCTTGTGGCCCTAGCGGTCGACGACATTTCGGACCAGCGACAAGTTGTCATCAAAAGTCTCGAAGGCAACTATGGCGCGATCGAAGGGATCTCTGCCGCAACCATTCTGGGCGATGGCCGGATCGCTCTGATTATCGACACTGACGCCATCCTGTCCCTCGCCGGCCACTACGGCAGGGAAATGGCCTCCAGAGAGGAGATGGACTATGCCCAGACCGCAACAATGGGGTGATGATGACGTCCTGGAATTCGTCACTCTCAAGGCCGCAGGGCAGAGCTTCTGCATCGAGATCACCCAGATCCGGGAAATCCGTAGATGGACACCGGTCACGGCTCTCCCGCATGCGGAAGAGGCTGTGCTGGGCGTGATGAACCTGCGCGGTGCGGTGATTCCGATCATCGATCTTGCAGCGCGTCTGGGGCTTGGCGAATGCGAGGCCTCTCCTCGGCATGTGATCATCGTCGTTGCGATCGGCTCCAAGACGATCGGGTTGTTGGTGGACTCGGTGTCCGAGATCCTCACGGTCGAAGGAAGTCAGATCTGCGAAGCGCCGACCATGGGAGGCGGAGACGTTCCCAACAGCATCCTTGGCCTCATTTCGATCGAGGAAGGGATGTCGCGCATTCTGGCACCCGAGATTCTGGTGCCCCGCGGCCTGACGGATGCGGCATGAACGCTCCGACATCATCCCTGACGCCTCGGCGGCGCTCCGAAATCGCCTTCGGAGAAAGCGATTTCCAGCGTATTGCGGCGTTCGCGAAATCCGAATACGGGCTTCATCTCGAGCCGTCGAAGAAAGCGATGATCCATTCCCGCCTCGGGAAGCGGATCGTAGCGCTGAATCTCGATGGTTTTACTGAATATGACAAATTCCTGCGCGCCAATCTCGACACTGAAAGCGATCACTTCATCTCGGCGCTGACAACCAACGTCACGAATTTCTACCGCGAAAAGCACCACTTCGAACAGCTTCAGTCGGAAGTGCTGCCGCGCCTTGTCGAGCGGGCGCGATCCGGTGGACGTGTGCGGCTCTGGTCGGCCGGCTGTTCGTCTGGGCCCGAACCTTATTCCCTTTCAGGCAGCGTGATTCTGCTTTGTCCCGAGGCGCCCAAGCTCAATGTCAGGATTCTCGCGACAGATATCGATCCGTTTGTGCTTCGGCGGGCTGAGGCGGCGGTCTATAGCGACGAGGAAGCCAAGATTCCGCCCGGGGCATGGGCGAACCAGGTGTTCGAGAAATCCGGCGGTGCAAAGACCGATTTCCGGGTGCGGGCGGATGTTAGATCCCTCGTGTCCTTCCGGCAGCTGAACATTAACGGCCATTGGCCAATGTCTGGCCTTTTTGACGTGATCATGTGCCGGAATATGGCGATCTACTTCGATAACCAGACCCAGCAGACCCTTTGGCGCAGACTTGCGGAACAACTTGTTCCCGGAGGCATGCTCTTCATCGGCCACTCTGAGCGGGTTTCCGGACCCGCCACGGGAATGCTCGAGGCGGCCGGGGTGACTGCCTATAGAAAACGCTCCGCTTCGTGACCGCGAAGCGACATTAGGAAAGGAATAACGGATGTCACTCAAAGACAGTCTTCGGATCATGGTTGTCGACGACATGACGGTCAGTCGGGGCCTTGTAACCCAGGCGTTGGAGGAACTCGGCATTTTTCACGTCGCAACCGAAGCAAGCGGACGTGCGGCGCTTTCGCGGCTGGCAGCCGACCCGGTCCATCTCGTGCTTGCAGATTACAACATGCCTGGCATGGATGGGTTGCAGCTGCTCGAAGGTCTCCGCCGTAATCGTTCCACACAGCGAATCGGCTACATCTTGGTGACCGGAACGCCCACCCCCGAACTCATCCAGAAAGGTCAACAGTTGGGGCTCAACAACATGGTGCGCAAGCCCTTCACGACGGCGACCATGAAGAAGGCGATCGAAGCCGTGGTGGGGCGCCTTTGACGCATCACGACCTTCAGATGGTTGCAGATGGCCCTCGGCTTCAACGCGTGATGACGACGTTTGGCCATGAGTTGCTGCACGCCGCCGAGCTTCTCCGGCGGTACGAAAAGGCCGTGCTTGAAAGGCGGGCTGCGCATCCCGCACGAATGGGAAGCGCAAGCGAACTGCAACTGGTGGACTTGGTCATCCAGATTCTCGAAGATATGGCACCCTTTGGTCAGGAACTGGCCAAGCTTGTGCCCGTGGATGCGCAGGTTCCGGGCAGCCTGATCGAGCAGCTTCGGCTGGACCAGCTGCGCGCGGTCATGTCGACAGCGGAAAAACGCGATGCGCCACATTCGGGCGGCGATATCGACGTGTTCTAGGGCGCGCGCTGTCCTGGGAGACTGTAATGCTATGTCAATATGTCCGCGTAAAGATTGGCTCTAAGTGAGCGCCGTGATGTGAATTCGGTGGGGCCGGGGCAAAGGCCTTCGGCCGGATTTCGGCCCTAGCCGCAGTCAGTCGAGTGAAATTCGGTGCGTGTCGCACCTGCCCGCGTGAAGCAAAACAATTTCACTCGGTTTTCGGTTGCCTGGGTGAGAATGAGGACTGGATCGATGATCGAAGCCTTCCCACTGCATTCCAGCTTCTCAAGTGTCTGTTTTCGATCCATCTCTGGTCGGAATAGGCGGTATTTGAGGGATTCATCTTGTTCCACAGGGAAAGAAAGGCGCGCAGGGCGTTTCTTCTCCGAGGTGGAATGGCATCGGGTCTCGATTGGCGCTGGGCCGACCTCTGGAAGCATGAGTTAAGGATTGGGTTCATGCGTGTGATGATCGCGGACGAACGGACGGAAACCAGGAACAGGCTTGCCGCTGCGGTTCAGCAAATGCGGGCCGTTTCTCTTGGTGCGTGCGTCTCGAACCTTAGCGAAACCTACCACATTGCGGAAAGTCGGCCGCCGCAAGCCGTGATCGTGGCTGAAGCCTTGGCGCGGCTGGCGGAATTCGAAGTTCTTCTGATGCTCTTCAAGGCTCTCGGCATCCGTTGTGTGGTTGTCGCAGAAACCGAAGCAAATATCGCGCGCCTGCCGTCGTCCCTGATCCGTGAGGGCGTGGCGGTGACCCATAGCGACGCCTCGGTCGAGGATTTGCGGCAATGCCTTCTGCGAGTCCACCTCGGCAGAGCCGCTAGGGACGTTCCGGCTCCTCAGGCAGAATCCGCCATGTCTTTCCAGCACGGACGCCTCATCCTTCTCGGCGCGTCCACGGGCGGTGTCGATGCGCTGGTCAAGGTCCTCGAGGCATTTCCTCCGAATTGTCCTCCAACTCTCATCGTACAGCACACCAGCGAGTCTTTCAGTTCGGGCTTGGCGCGTTTGCTTGATCGGAACTGTGCTGCGACGGTGGTCGAGGCCCAGGACCAGGAGCCATTGGTGCCGGGCCGGGTTCTTCTTGCCCCAGGCAAGACGCACCACCTGGAGGTCGCCGCAACCGGTGCCTTGCGCTGCCGTCTGAGAGAGGGATCGCTCCAGGCGGGTCATCGTCCGTCGGTGGATGCGCTTTTTGCGTCTGCGGTTCCGGTCGCCTCTCGGGTCTGTGCGGCGATTCTGACAGGAATGGGCCGCGACGGAGCCGAGGGTATGCTCGCGCTGCACCGTGCCGGTGCCTATACCATCGGACAGGACGAAAAGACCTCGCTGGTCTACGGGATGCCGCGTGCGGCCTTTGAGCTTGGCGGAGTCCGCGAAAGACTGCCGCTTGACGCCATTGGCCGGGCGGTTCTTGAAAACTGTAGTCGGAGGAGCGCGGCATGACTCAGAAAACGCCTATTCGGGCGCCCGAAAAAGATGTCTGGCCCTCCCGCGTCCATGCTGTGGTTCAGGGCGAGTATCACGTTTCGCGCGACGCGAACATCGTGCTCTCGACGGTTTTGGGTTCCTGCGTCGCGGCCTGTGTTTACGACATCAATGCCGCCATCGGGGGCATGAACCATTTCCTTCTGCCGGGGGATGCCGAATCCGGGTCGACCGAACTGAAGTATGGCGCCATGGCCATGGAACTCCTTATCAACGAGCTTCTCAAGGCCGGAGCCCGGCGGTCCGACCTCAAGGTGAAGCTGTTCGGAGGCGCGCGCGTCAGCGGCGCCTTCCGCGATATCGGGGCGCGAAATGTCGATTTCGCCCGATCCTACATCCGGAGAGAGGGCTTTGAAGTCGTGTCCGAAAGCCTGGGCGGCACGCAAGCGCGACGCCTGCATTTTCGCCCAGTGACTGGCGCCGCTCGTTTGGTCCTGCTTCCGCCCACCGAGGCGCCGCCCGAGCGTCGCGTTCCCGCGCCCAAGCCAAAGCCGGATACTGATATCACTCTGTTCTGAGTTTCCGACGTCTGGCGCCAGTGTGCAGAACGGCATGCAAAATTGACGCCCATCTGGAGTGCTCCCTTCCGGGTGGACAGGATCACGCGGCGGGTTTGACAGGGCTGCGGGCGTTGCGGTCCTCTAACTGATGTGCCCCAGACTTCTTAGACACCTTGACCTGTCCCCCGGTCGTCCCTCGTTCATAACGAGAGTCCTTGGGGTTGATAGTGGTCGGTTTCGGGTTGGGCAAG
>NZ_QNVX01000057.1:0-11995 GCF_003314725.1 Rhodovulum sp. BSW8 | reverse complement strand
ATCACCCACCGTCAGTCCGGGAGCTTGAATCATTCAGCCGTAGCGGTTTCAAGCAGATCAATGGGTCCTGAGCCTAGGAAAACGTGCTTGCCGGCTGGACCATCAGTCTATCAGGCTTGGATCCCTGATGGGCTGGTGGGTCCGCTTTCCATAGCCAAGAGATAGGCTAAAATCTGTGTCGCTGCCAGGATTTAAGTCGGACTGAATATGCTGAGCATGGGTTCAATGTCGCGTATTGATGCTCTCTGTTTGACATATATATGCCGATTGGGATCGCTAATTTGACATCGGGTAAATCAGATTTTGTCGTTAATTCAGGGTGTTGTGGTTGCGCGCGTGTGATCCCGGTATCATGGTTATCGCGTCATCCCACTGTGATCTCCGTGCTCATGGGGGATGGGTGCAGGGTAAGGGGGGCACCAAGCGCCGGGCCGCAACGATATTTCCTCTCACAAACTTCCATTCACATCGAGCACAAGATACGGGATTCCATCGCCAGTTTGTTGTCATCGGCGAGAGCCTCATAGGCGGTCATCTACTGACCGCGTCCCCAGCACCCAGCCTCTGACGACTAGGCGTCTACGGAAGGTGAGTGAAAAAACTCTACCTCTTTCCGGGTTTTCGTATTGCTCTTGAACATCCATCGGGAGGGGAAAGCCTTCCCCTGCGGCCGAGCCTGTCGTCTCGGCCGGCCCCTTCTGCGGGGACACCCCGCAACGCCCCCTTTGAGAGTGAGAGTGCGGACCGGTTTGCCGTGACGGGTTGAGGGCTGGAGGAGAGGCCTCCGGCGCCCGTCGCGGAGACACGCGATGTCCAGACAGACCCGCAAATCCGGCGCCAGGGGCGACCGGACCAACCTCTATTCCGAAATTACCGACAAGATCATCGCCGAGCTAGAAGCCGGTCGGGTGCCATGGGTCCAGCCCTGGGGTACGGCCGCCGCGAAGGCCGGCGTCTCGATCGAAGAGCTGGCCGAGGACATCGCCCGCCGCGGTCTCCTGCAGAGCCTCAACGTTCGACCGGTTCTCGATGCCGATGGCACGGAGACCGGCGTGTTCGAGATCCCCGCTGGCGGTCGCCGCTACCGGGCGCTCGAACTTCTCGTGAAGGCCAAGCGCCTCAACAAGACCGCGCCGGTGCCCTGCGTGGTCCGCGAAACCGGGACCGAAATCTCGGCTGAAGAAGACTCGCTCGCCGAGAATGCCCATCGCGCGGCGCTTCACCCCCTCGACCAGTTCCGGGCTTTCAGGACGCTGCGCGATCAGGGTCTCACCGAGGAGGAGATCGCCGCGCGCTTCTTCGTCTCGACCGCCATCGTCAAGCACCGGCTCAAGCTCGTCACCGTCTCGGAGACTCTGCTCGATGCCTATGCCGAGGACGAGATGACCCTCGATCAGCTCATGGCCTTCACCGTCTCCTCCGACCACGCGCGCTAGAAGCAGGTCTGGGAGTCGATCCAGCATAGCTGGTCGAAGGAGCCCTATCAGATCCGCCGGATGCTGACGGAGAACACCGTCCGCGCCTCGGATCGCCGCGTCCGCTTCGTCACCATCGAGGTCTATGAGGAGGCCGGCGGCATCGTCCTGCGCGATCTGTTCCAGGACGACGACGGGGGCTGGATCGAGGATGTCCCGTTGCTGGAGCAGCTCGTCGCCGACAAGCTGAAGGCCGAAGCGGAGGCCATCGCCGGCGAAGGCTGGAAGTGGATCGAGGTCGCGGCCGACTTCCCCTATGGCCACACCCAGGGCCTTCGGTCGATCACCGGGACGCCGGTCGATCTGACCGAAGACGAGCGCGCCCGGCGTGAGGCGCTGCGCAACGAGCTCGACGACCTCGAAGCCGAATATGCCGAGGCCGACGAACTGCCCGACGAGGTCGATGCACGGCTCCAGGGCCTGCGGCATCGCGCGTTCGGTGCGGGTATCGAGCGCGCTCGTCGCCTCGTCCAGCAGCAGGATCGGCGGGTCGCGCAGAATGGTGCGGGCCAGCGCCAGGCGCTGCTTCTCGCCGCCCGAGAACCGGAAGCCTCCCTCGCCGACCAAGGTGTCATAGCCCTCGGGCAAGGCCGCGATATGGTCATGGATCTGCGCCACCTTCGCGGCCGCGATCATATCGGCCCCGGTCGCCTTGGGGCAGACAAAGCGCAGGTTCTCGGCCACCGAGGCATTGAGCAGATAGGGCTCCTGCGACACGACCCCCAGCATCTGCGACAGCGTCGCAAAGCCGAGATCGCGCAGATCCACCCCGTCGAAGCGGATCGCGCCAGCGTCGACATCGTAAAGCCGCGCCAGAAGGTAGCCGAGCGTGGTCTTGCCCGAGCCCGTCGGCCCGACGATGGCGACATGGCTGCCCGCCGGGATGGTCAGGGTCACATCATCGATCGTCCGAAGGGACTGGCCCGCATAGGCAAAGCTGACATGGTCCAGCTGCACCGCGCCGCGCATGTCGGACCGGGGGATGGTCACCGGATCGGCGCGCTCGGTGATCTCGACCGGCTTGTCGAGATATTCGAAGACCCGGGCAAAGAGGGCAGATGCGCGCGCTCAGAACGATCTGAAGCGCGCCGATCCCGGCCGAGGCCAGCGCCGCCGCGATCATGCCGCCCGCCAGCCAGGCCAGCAGCGAAAGATCCTGTTGCGGCAAGGCGATGTCGATGATCGCCCGCAGCAGGAACGGCCCGGCCAGACCGATGGCCGATGCAAGGATCATCAACGCCACCACGGCCCCGATCCGCGCCCGGTAGGGGACGAACAGCCGCAAAACGCGCCGTATCGACACATGCCGCGCAGCCAGATCGTCGTAATGCCCGGGATCGTCAGTCATCGGTCTGTCCGGCATGCAAGGCGCTTTTCGGCAGGCGGAGTTCCACGGTCAGCCCCGGAGGCGGCTGCGGGATGATCCGCGCCTCGCCGCCATGGGCGCGGGCGATGGCGCGCACGATGGGCAGGCCGAGGCCCGAGCCGCCCAGACTGCGCCCGCGCGAGGCATCGGCCCGCCAGAACCGGTCGAAGGCGCGCGCCCGGTCTTCGGCGGAAAGCCCGGGCCCGGTATCCGAACAGCGAAAGACCACCGCGTCACCATTGGCGCGGGTCTCGACATGGACATGGCTTTGCGGCGCATAGCGGCGGCAGTTTTCCAGCACCGCGACGCAGGCCTGGCGCAGCCGGGTCCGGTCCGCCTCGATCCGGGCCGGGGCAAGCGCGCGGGTCACGGTGATGCCCGCCGCGGCCAGGTCCGCCTCCAGCCCGTTCAGCGCGGCGCCGACCTCCTCGGCCAGATCGAACCGGTCCCGGATCAGCTCGAGCTGGCCCGCATTGTTCAAGGCCAGCGTGCGCAACTCCTCCACAAGGGCCGAGAGATGATCCACATGCTCGATCAGGCGTGCATAGAGCTGCGGCGTCGGATCGAAGACGCCATCCGACATGCCCTGCAGGCGGCCGCGCAGGATCGTCAGCGGCGTACGCAGTTCATGCGCGATGGCAGAGTTGGAATAGGCCAGCTCGGCCTCGGCGCGTTCGAGGCGCTCGGCCATGGCGTTGAAATCGGCAAGCAGGTCCGCGGCCTCGCGGAAACTGCCCGACGGCAGGTCGGCCCGTGCCGAGAAATCGCCGGTCGCGATCCGCCGCGCCGCCGCCGCCACCGATTTCAGCGGTTCGACGATGCGCCGCGCCAGCCGCCAGCCTATCCCCGAGGCGGTCAGCAGCCCGAAGGCCAGCAGCAGCAGAACCATGACGGTGTCGGCGGTCCGCCACCCCGCGAGGTCATCGCTGTCGGGATAGATCCAGTCGTAGATGAACAGGAAATAGGCCATCAGCCCCAGAGAGACGACGAGCGTCGCAATCAGCGTCAGCGCGACCATCGTCTTGGTGATCCGGGCGTTCAGGTTACCGGACATGGGGCATATCCAGGCGGTAGCCGATCCCGCGCACGGCTTCGAGCATGCCATCCGCCTCCGCCGCCGCGAGCTTGCGGCGCAGGTTGCTGACATGGCTGTCGACGGTGCGATCCAGCGCGGCCCCTTCGGGCAGGCAGGCATCGACCAGTTCTGCCCGGCCGAAGGCCCGCCCCGGAAAGCGCGCCATATGGGCCAGGATGCGGAATTCGGTCGGGGTCAGCTCCAGCGGGAGCGGCCCGGCAGCCGCATCGATGACAGCGCGGTAAGCTTGCGGGTCGACCGTCAGCGGCCCCAGCCGCAACAGGTGATCCGGCCCCCGTCCCATCGTGCGGCGCAGCACGGCGCGGGCGCGGGCCACCACTTCAAGCGGGTTGAAGGGCTTGACGACATAGTCGTCGGCCCCGATCCGCAGCGCCTGCAACTTGTCCAGATCCTCGGCCAGGGCCGTGACCATGATGACCGGTGTCTCGCCCCGGCGCCGGATCGCGGCCAGCACCTCGTAGCCGTCCTGCCCCGGCAGCTTGATGTCGAGGACCACCAGATCGGGGCGCAGGCGCTGATGATGGGCCAGCCCGGTCGTGCCATCGCGGGCGCAGATCACGCGAAAGCCCTCGCGCGCGAAATAGGTCTCGAGGATCTCGGCGATCTCGGGCTCATCCTCGACGATCAGGATCAGGGCATCGGTCATGGCGCGGTCTTTCGCATCGTGTCCTGTGGCGTCCTCCGCGTCAGGCGGCTGACCGTGACATAAAGCACCGGCACGAAGAAGACCGCCAGCACCGTGGCCGAGACCATGCCGCCGAAGACGCCCGTGCCGATGGCATTCTGGATCTCCGAACCTGCCCCTTGCGCCAGCATCAGCGGCACGACGCCCAGGATGAAGGCCAGCGAGGTCATCAGGATCGGCCGCAGGCGCAGGCGCGCGGCCTGCAGGATCGCGCGATGCAGCCCCATGCCCTGCTGCTCGCGCAGATGGCGGGCATATTCGACCATCAGGATCGCGTTCTTGGCGGACAATCCGATGATGGTGACAAGGCCCACCTTGAAGAACACGTCATTATCCGCGCCCCGCAGCAGGACGGCGGTCACCGCCCCGAGAAGACCCAGCGGCACGACCAGCATCACCGCAAACGGCACCGACCAGCTTTCGTAAAGGGCTGCCAGCACCAGAAACACCACCAGCATCGAGGCCGCGAGCAATATCGAGGCCTGATCGGCCGATTGCCGTTCCTGCAGCGATTGCCCGCTCCATTCCACCGCAAAGCCCTGCGGCAGCGCCTTTGCCAGCCGCTCCATCTCGGCCATGGCCGCGCCGCTCGACACACCGCTTGCCGCCTCGCCCGAGATCCGCGCCGCCGGATAGCCGTTATAGCGATCCAGTTGCAGCGGGGTGTTTTCCCAGACCGGGGTCACCACCTCGGAGAGCGGCACCATGCCGCCGTCGAGATTGCGCATCTCCAGCCGCAACACGTCCTCGACATGCATCCGGGCCGCGGCATCCGCCTGCACGATCACCTGCTGCATGCGCCCCTGGTTGGGGAAGTCGTTCACATAGGTCGACCCGATGGCGGTCGAGATCGTCTCGCTGATCGTGTCGAACCGCAGCCCGAACGCCTGGGCCTTCTCCCGGTCGATCTTCAGCGCGATGCTCATGCCGTCGGGCAGGCCCTCGCTCATCACCCCGCTCAGCAGCGGGCTGGCCTGCGCGAGGGCGATCAACCGGTCCTCTGCCGCCTTCAGCGCGGCGGGTCCGGCATTGGCCCGATCCTCCAGCCGCAACGAAAAGCCCGAGGTGGTGCCCAGCGATTCGATGGCCGGAGGCTTCATGATCATGGCCATCCCCTCGGGGATATCGGCCATGGCGGCCTCGGCGGCGGCGATTTCCTCGTCGACGCCGGTCTTGCGCGCGCTCCAGTCCTTCATGCTGGTGAAGGCCTGCGCCGCATTCGGCCCCGAGCCCGAGAAGCCGAACCCGAGGATCACGGTATTCTCGGTGATGTCGGGACGGGTGGCGGTATGGGCCTCATAGGCGGCGATCACGGCCCGGGTGCGCTCTGCGGTGGCGCCGGCGGGCAGTTCGAACATGGCCATGAAGCTGCCCTGGTCCTCGTCCGGAACGAAGGAGGTCGGGAGGCGCATGTAGCCCGCCGCCATGACGCCGATCAGCACGGCATAAAGCACCAGCATCCGCCCGCCGCGCCTCAGCGTCCAGCCGACCCAGCCGGTATAGCGCCGGGTCATCCTGTCGAAGCCGCGGTTGAACCGGCCGAAGAAGCCTCGCGCCTCGCCATGCCCTGTCACCGGTCGCAGGAGCGTGGCGCAGAGCGCCGGTGTCAGGGTCAGCGCAAGAAAGGCCGAGAACAGGATCGACACCGCCATCGACAGCGTGAACTGGCGATAGATCGCGCCGACCGATCCGCCCGCCAGTCCCATCGGGATGAAGACCGCGGACAGAACCAGCGTGATGCCGATGATGGCGCCCGAGATCTCGCGCATCGCCTGCTGGGTCGCGGCCCTGGGCGAGAGCCCCTGCCGCGCCATGATGCGCTCGACATTCTCGACCACGACGATGGCATCGTCGACGATGATGCCGATGGCCAGGACCATGCCGAACATCGTCAGCACGTTGATCGAATAGCCCGCCAGCGCCATCACCGCGAAGGTGCCCAGAAGCGCGACAGGTGCGACGATGGTCGGGATCAGCGTATAGCGGACCTTCTGCAGGAACAGCAGGATCACGAGGAAGACCAGCACCATGGCCTCGATCAGCGTGTGGATCACCTTGGTGATCGAGACCTTCACGAATGGCGCGGTATTGTAGGAGATCGAGACCTCCATGTCCTCGGGCATCGCAAGGCGCAGCTCGGCCAGCCGCTTCTCGATCGCGGCAGAGGTGCTGACGGCATTGGCGCCGGGCGACATCTGGATGGCGGCGGCGGCGGCCCCCTTGCCGTTGCTGCTGACGCTGAAGGCCATGGTCTGCGCGCCAAGCTCCAGCCGGGCGACATCGCCCAGCACGAGCCGCGCGCCGTCGGTATTGGCGCGCAGCGTGATCCCGGCAAAGGCCTCGGGCGTCGTCAGCTGACCCCGGATGGTGAGCGGGGTCGAAACCCGGGTGTCCGGTACCGTCGGTTCATCGCCGACCCGGCCGGGCGTGGCCTGGGCGTTTTCGCGCGCGATCGCCCCGGTCACATCGGCCATGCTCAGGCCATATGCGGAGAGCTTCGCCGGATCGACCCAGACCCGCATCGCGCGTTCCGAGCCGAATTGCTGCACGCGCCCGACACCGGGGACCCGCTTGAGTTCCTCGGCCAGATTGCGGGACAGGTAATCGCCAAGGCTCAGTTCATCCGTCGCCCCGCTGAGCGACCTGAGCGTGATGACCATCAGGAAGCCCGATTCTGCCGCCTCGACCCCGAGACCTTCGCGCCGCACGGGGGCGGGCAGCAGGGCCTCGGCATTCTTCAGCCGGTTCTGCACTTCTACCTGCGCCATCTCGGGGTCGGTGCCGGGTTTGAACGTCACCGTGATGCTTGCGCCGCCGGTCGAGTCGATGCTGCTCTCGTAATAGAGCACGTTCTTGACGCTGGAGAGTTCCTTCTCGATCGGACGGACCACGCTGTTGCTGACCGTCTGCGCATCGGCCCCGGCATAGGTCGTGAAGATGCTCACGCTGGGCGGCGCAATGTCGGGGAACCGCGCCACCGGCAGGCGCGGGATCGCGACGATCCCGGCAAGCATGATGAAGATCGCGATCACCCAGGCAAAGACCGGGCGCAGGATGAAGAACTGGGACATTCCCTCTGCCTTTCGGGATCAGGTTTCGGCCGGGCGGGCGTCGACCGATACCGCGACCCCTTCGGGCACGCGGTTCTGCCCGCGGATCGCCACGACCTCACCGGGCGCCAGGCCCGAGACGATGATGATGCGGTTGCCGATGCGCGCGCCCGGAACCACGTCGCGGCGCCGGGCCTTGCCCTCCGGCGAGACGACGACAAGCTGCGCCCCGCCGCCCGCGGTGTGCAGGATGGCGTCCTCCGGGACCAGCAGCGCGTCGGGAACGGCGCCGCGGGGAAGCTTCGCGCGCACGAACATGCCCGGCAGCAGCGCAAGCTTCGGGTTCGCGGTCTCGATACGGACGCTGACATAGCCCGTGCCCGGATCGACGATGACGTCCGAGGATTTCAGCACGCCGGTCAGGGGCGCCGCCCCGTCACGGTCTCGGATGATCCGGATCGGTCCCAGCCCCTCTTCGGCCGCCATCAGGACCGCGTCCAGGTCGTCTGCCGGCAAACGCAGGTCGACATAGACCTTGTCCAGGTCCTGCACCACCGCCAGGGCCTTCTCGCCGCCGACCGTGACCAGCCCGCCGACATCGGCCAGCCCCGCCGCGACATAGCCGCCGATCGGAGAGCGCAGCGTCGCGAAATCGAGGTCGAGGCGTTTGTGTTCCACCGCGGCGCGCGCTTCTGCAACACCGGCCGTCGCAAGCCGCAGTTCGGTATGGGCGGTATCGTTGCTCTGCTGGCTGATGGCCTTCCTGGCAAGCAGGGCATCCGAGCGTTCGACCGCGCGACGGGCATGGGCCTCGGCGGCTTCGGCACGCATCAGCGCGGCTTCCGCGAGGGCTAGATCGGCTTTCAAGGGTGCCGGATCGATGCGGAACAGGACCTCGCCCGCCGAGATCCGCGTTCCTTCCTCGACGCGCCTTTCCAGGATGAGACCGCCGATCTGCGGACGGATCTCGACCCGCCGGGCGGCCGAGACCCGGCCGGAATACTCGGTCGCGAGCACGATCGGTTCGGGCCGGATCGTCTCGACGGTCACCTGGACCGCCATCTCGGTCCCGCTCATCTCCGCCGGGGCCGCATCGGGGCGATCGGCAAGCTGGAACAGTGCAAGGGTCCCGGCCATCAGGCCGAGGAACGAGAGGATCAGGATGTTTCGGCGTGCCATGTTGCGTCCCGTCGGTTTCACACTGCAGCCAACTGGCATCGGCCGATGGACTAACCGCCGAGGTTTCGTGGAGATATCGTGGAGATGTTCCCTCTGCCTGTTCGTCGGACTACTGCGCGACGGGTGCTCACACACCCCACCCACGACGCGCTCTGCACGCTGAAGCTCGACGGCAAGGCCGAAGCCTTTGCCGAATTGCTGTCGGAAGATCACGGCCGTGATCTCGATCCCGCCACCTGGATCGGGCTGATGCTCGATCGTGAAAAGGCCACGCGCAACACCCGCCGGTTCCAGACCGGGCTGCGCGCCGCCGCCCTGCGCCACGGCGACGCCTGCATGGAGGACGTGAACTACCGCATCGCGCTGGACGGCCCATCGATGCGCAAGGACCGCAGCGATGCCAAGAAAGAGTATGAGAAATGACCTGCCCAGACCCCACGGGTTGCCCACAGGACCCTCCCGCGCGCCCGGCACCTCCAGCCGCGCGGGCGGCGCGGCGCCCGGCGCGCGGGTCCCTCCCGTGGACAACCCTCCGTTCCGAAATCGCCCTTGTGCGTCAAAAAGGGGGGCGCGGGCGCCAGATCGGGCGCACAAAAGGAGGCATGAACACCAAGTTGCACGCCGTCGCGGATGCGAAGGGGCGGCCAATTGGGTTCTTCATCTCCGCCGGACAAGTCAGCGACTACACCGGCGCTGCGGCTCTGCTGGGCAGCCTGCCGAAGGCGGGGTGGTTGCTCGCCGACAGGGGTTATGACGCTGGCTGGTTCAGAGGAGCGTTGAAAGACAAGGGGATAAAGGCCTGCATCCCGGGCCGGAAGTCCCGCAAGAAGGCGGTAAAATACGACAAGAGGCGTTACAAGCGCCGCAACCGCATCGAGATCATGTTCGGCCGCCTCAAGGACTGGCGACGGGTTGCTACCCGATACGACCGATGCCCGCAGACTTTCTTCTCCGCTATCGCCCTTGCCGCAACAGTCCTCTTCTGGCTCTGAAACTCAATGAGTCTGGACCCTAGGCGTCGCCGCTTTCAGCATAAGCTTCCACCGTCGCGAGACATCGCCCGAGACGCTCCAACACCGGCCCCGAGATCCTCTCCGGGAAATCGCCCGGCAACCCGACTTCGACCTCAGCGAGGGCTGGGCGACCGATCTCCACGATCTCGATTGTGGCGTCCCGGATCACCCGGATGGGCACGCGCGCCGCGCGGGCGGTCTGGGTGAAATGCCGCGGATGGATCTGGTCCATCCGGTAGTGGCGCGCGTTTCCCACCGACATCGCCATCTGGATGTCCTTGTGGCGAAAGTTGTTGCGCAACTCGGCAGGCGCCGCGGTGAGGACATCGTAGAGCGGCGTCATCCGGAACCCGCCGCCCGGCAGGTTGAAGATCGAATAGTTCTTCGCGTGACCGTCGGTCGCGAGAAGCATCCAATTCAGGATCTGCGCCTTGAGGAACAGATTCTGGTCCGAAAGCGGGTTTTCCGAGGCTGCCAGCAGCTCGAGGCAATCGCGCATCGAGGGGCCACCATGGTCTTGGTATTTTAGCCCGGATTCGAAACCTGAGGCCTGCAGAAAGTCCTCCTGGGGAAGTCGCACGATCCCGCCCTTCGCGCGCGGGGCCCGGTCGAAGCGCTCGATGACCAGGACCCGTTCATCCTCGAAGCGCGCCATTTCCACGTTGTTCGCCTCAAGCCCGAAAGCCTGCAGGATCTTCAGGCACAGGTATTCGTTCTCGACGCTTTCCGAGAGGTCGAGGCCGCGCTGGGTCACCCCGATCGGGCGCTTGAAGATATGCGTGGTGGGCGTGAGGCCGCGCGGCTTCACCCAGTTGTCCCCCTGTTTCAGGTAGGCCGTCTTCTCCTGGGCACCGGCGAGCGAAATGCGCAACGGCTCATCCTCTTCCGCGATCCCGAGCGGATCGCGCGCCAGGTGGCGCAGCGTTTCGGCAATCTGTGCCTCGCTCTGCACTTCCCCCTCGATGACGAAGGGATCTCCCGGATCCTGGCCATGCGGCACGAACTGCATCGCGCCCACGCAATCGCGCCCGATCGCCGCCAGCAGATCATGCGGCCTGTCGCTCCGCGCCTCGGTCCGCTCCGCGATCATCCGCCGGATCGGCGCATTGTCGGGGAGGAGGTTCTCGAAAACCGCGTTCACATGCCTGCCGCTTTGCGACCGCGCGACCAGGGGCAATTGCCGCGATAGCGGAAAGGCATGCTCCCAGTCGAGCCATTCCCTCTCGTACTGGAAGCTGACGCCGCCCGACGGGCTGTAGCGGTAGTATCCCGTGAGCCGGCCATTCACCCAGACATCCAGGGTTCGAGTCTGCGGCGCGCGCCCCATCAGAAAATGTCCTCGACGCGCGAGGACGCACCAGCCCGGTCCGTGACAGCGAGGTCCAGGCCCAATGCCGCGGCCACTCGCAGAATGGTCGTGATCTTGGCCTCATGCGCCGCGGTCTCGATACGCGAGATCTGCTTCGCGTCGACCCCGCTCATCGACGCCAACTCCTGCTGCGACAGGCCATGCAGGTCGCGATGGCGCCGCACGAGGCTGCCGAGTTCCTTCAGATCCCGAAACGGCTCTGGTTTTTGCAAGACGCTCTCCACACCACGCGACGCACCTTTGGCTTTTATACCATGCGGTGCACCATTTCAAATTATACCATGCATGGTATTTTCGGGTGTCTTACCATAGATGGTAAACTATTGTCGTCCCTGAAAGCGAAACGAGCGAGAGGGTAAGATCGAGCGAGCCCGGTTCATGCCCTGGGAAATCCGTCTCGCCGGAAGGAGATGTGCTCACGAGAAGCAGGGTTCGACGCCTCCGAGACGGTTGTAGTGCGGGTTCGACCACCAGGCGCGCAGATCCTTGTATCGAAAGACCCATGGCTTACTGGCGGCACCGTCGGTGATCGCGGTCCCGAACTGCGCGGATCGGTCAGCCGCGCTGGCATAGAACCAGTCGAAGCCTTCGCCGCCCGCAATGTTCGCCTGCAGATATGCGAATCGGCGGTGTGTTATCATGCGAGCATGCACCGCAGTTGAGGCAAGTGACGACGGTTGCGAGCCCCCGCAACCATCTTTACTTGCGATGACCCCGCCCCTCCGGCGGGGTTTTTCGTTTGCACCGAAAGCGTAAGGATTC
>NZ_QNVX01000056.1:0-3194 GCF_003314725.1 Rhodovulum sp. BSW8 | reverse complement strand
CCAGAAAGACTGCCCAGACTACCAATCTCAAACCCGCAGACTCTCGTTATGAACGAGGGACCCAAGGGGGGCAGGTCAGGACGAAAATTCCGTGCAACTTGAGCCGCTTGTCGGGAAAACAGTTCTCCGGACTGTCTTCTGATTATCCCCCCAAGATCCATGGCAAGCCAAGGGTCGACGATTGGCGTGTGTTGAGCGGCACAATCCACTTAAATCGCAATGGGTTTCGGTGGCGCGATGCTCCGCGGGAACTTGGCCCGCCCGAGACACTCTACAACGTGTGAAGGCGCTGGCGCGGGGTCGTCGTGTTTGCCGGGATCTTCGACGGGCTGGCCTCGGTGGCAGCGGATCAGACCGCGGTCTGATCGACTCGACGAACCCAAGGGCTCATCGGGGGGCATCGGGCGCTTGCTGCCGATAGCGGCCATTCGCCGCTACCCGCTGCGGCCCATTGACGAATCGCAGAAGCGGTCATCCGCTTGGCCCATCGATCAGCCGTCAAACACCGACTCAGACGGCCGATTGCTTCCCTTCGCGCGGGGCGCGACGGATGACCGCAGACAGCCCCTTTCCGCAGCCGGTCGCCCTGTTGGCCGTGACCGGCGAACCCCCGCGCCCTAAAGGCCAATTGCCTCAGTTACTCTGCGAAGCCACGGAGAGCGGAAAAGCGCATCGCACAGCGACCAGCATGGCCGCGAAAAAGGGGTGGTGTGCCCGCCTGATCGGTCGCACCAAAGGCGGCATGACCACCAAGTTGCACGCCATCTGCGACGGCAAGGGACGGCCGCTCAACTTATTCGTAACGGCAGGACCGGTGAGCGACTACATCGGCACGCGGGCACTGCTCGGCACCCTGCCAAAGGTTGACTGGTTGCTCGTGGATCGCGGCTATGACGCCGACTGGTTCAGAGACGCATTGAAAGACAGAGGGATACGCGCCTGCATTCCGGGCAGACAGCAACGCAAGACCCCGGTCAAATACGACAACCGCCGATACAAGCGGCGCAACCCCATCGAGATCATGTTCGGCATCCGGCTCCACCGCTTCCAGCGGTTGTAGAGCGTCTTCGGCGGGCCATAGGCCGCAGGGGCATGCTTCCACATCAACCCATTGTTCTGTATGAAGACTATCCCGCTCAACACCCGTCGGTCATCAACCCGGGGCTTCCCGCCGGACTTCGGAAAGAACGGACGCAGCCGCTCCATCTGCGCTTCCGTCAGCCAGAAAAGCTCGCTGATGATCCCTCCCCAAATCAGGAGTTTGAATCACGCGGCGAGCCCGCGCTCAAGCGGTTTTATGGGTCCTGACTCTAGGCCTCCGCGGCCTGTCGTCTGCAACCCGGATCACGCCGGACAGGGGGGAGCGGTGTTCGCGATCCAATCTGTCGGCAACTCAAAGTGACTGACTGTCATGCTCACGTCGAGCAAATGGTGTGACGGGCTTGACAGAGGAACCGTCTCAATGAGGTTGGTCGAATGCGGAGGATCAGCGCGCGAATCAATACGAAACACAAAGCTGTTTGGTGCGCTAGAATATTTCGTTCGGATCGTTTGGTTTGAATCCGATCAGGATCGCATATGATGGAGGTTCGAAGTGAAATCAAGCAATATAGTCTATTTGCCGCGTTGGTTGAAAATTACGTTTTCTGTTTCTTTGGTGGTAGTCTGCGTAGCGGGACTTACTTTGCTTATTGATTCTATTTCCTTTAAGCACTTCGAGGTTCAGCCTGGCAGTGCATTAACTTTCTTGCAGGTGATGCTCCCGTCTTTCCTGGCTTTCGCTGTTGTTGCGTATGGAAAACGGCAGATGTCAACAAAATCAATCGGCAGGTTTGTTTGGCGATTCTTCGAGGTTGAATTGGCGGATGCTATCGATGTTTCACGCTGGGAAGGCAGCAGTCGGATGGCGATCCGAGAAGCTGGCCCATACTTGAGACATATTACTTTCAGGAGCCCGAAGGGGGCAGAGTTCGCAATTAAGTATCGGGGAAAACTGACATGGGTAAAAATATGGTTCGACATGATGGAGTTTACGGTATTGCTCAGACTTCCATATCCTGTCGAGTGTGTCGAAGTTGAGAGGAGGAATGCGTATGTTCGCCAAAGCGGGCAAAGGCTGGGGTACTGGGTAAAACGATACTTGGAAAAATCATGGAAGGTTACATTCCGACCGGCTCAGCAAAAAAGAAGTATCTCGAAGGAAATTGAATACTTAGAAATTTGGTGCTCAAGGAAGGTAACAGGGGATTTCCTATACGATAGCCTTGAGCAAGCCACTGTCTCCGACGAAATTGCTTCACTGATTAGGCACTTCTTGGCTGAATCCGAAACTTCGGGCTTGCCGTTTGAGGTGGACGCGTCATGGTTGCCAGACGAACACCGGCATATAAAAAATCCGTATCTGGGTAAGCAAGATTTTTGGCGTCACTTTCGGAAAGTCGCTTCATAATTTCAACGGTTTTCCAAGCGTAACTTTGTGCGAGTGAACTATTGGTATGTTGCGTACAAAAACTGATGTTCGCGTTGCATGGCTGGCGGTTGAAGTGGAAGATGAACACATGCGACGGTGCCAACCGCCCGTTCCAGTCACTTGGTAGGCCGGCCCCCTGGCTTGCAATTACCCATAAGTGTCCTGACGCGCCGCGATACGGGCTCATTCGACGAGGTCGGCGAGGCGGGAGAAACCTAGCCAAATGACAGTGGTTCCCGAAGGCGGGTAGGAAGCGCGGTCCAGATGGACTCGGTCGCATCCGTCAGGCTGGCGCAATTTCCCGGATGGCCTCCGGGTATGATCTGGCGGCTTTCGTGGTGATGCCGAGAATGGGGGCGAGATCGATTGGCCGCTATTGCCAATTGCCGCATTTGCAATGCCGCAAACTCACCGTCGGCTTCCCGCCCAGACCGATCAGGGGCGCTCCCTGCTGCTTGCTGCCGATAGCGGTCTCTCCCCCCCCCCCAAAAAAATCGGCGCGTTGTCGACAGCCAAAGCGGTCTTCAGGCCAAGCATCTAACCGATGGCTGCGCACAAGCCGAAGAGCAATATTGAAGTTATATTCACTACAGCCGCCCACAGAGGCGTTGCAAATTTCTCAGCATATCATGTAAAATCGCCGTGCTTAGGTCATGT
Source organism: Rhodovulum sp. BSW8 (assembly GCF_003314725.1). Lineage (NCBI taxonomy): Bacteria > Pseudomonadati > Pseudomonadota > Alphaproteobacteria > Rhodobacterales > Paracoccaceae > Rhodovulum > Rhodovulum sp. BSW8. Next base: position 67 of record NZ_QNVX01000056.1, on the reverse strand, counting down.
TGACAAATGGCGGACCCAGAGACGGATCGACGTGATGTCAATGAAGCCGAGGAAGCTCTCAGCGGTC
>NZ_QNVX01000055.1:2500-5836 GCF_003314725.1 Rhodovulum sp. BSW8 | reverse complement strand
ATGGTTGCGGGGGTAGGATTTGAACCTACGACCTTCAGGTTATGAGCCTGACGAGCTACCGGGCTGCTCCACCCCGCGCCAATTATGCGCTTGGCAAGTGCCATGCGCGGCCGTCCCATGTCTTTTTGATATAGGGACGGAACATCGAACAGAGAGTTATATGGCTCTTTCTAGGTTTGGCGGCGACCTACTCTCCCACGTCTTGAGACGCAGTACCATCGGCGCGACGGCACTTAACGGCCGGGTTCGGAATGGAGCCGGGTGTTTTGCTCGTGCTATGACCACCAAACCGAGGAAGAGCCATTTTCCAAGTCGCGTACACTGGGTTGTGTTGCTGATGACCAGCATAGCTTGGCTATTACTGGATCAAATCAAGCCTATCGGACAATTAGTACCGGTCAACTGAACGCATTGCTGCGCTTACATCTCCGGCCTATCGACGTGGTGGTCTACCACGGTCCTCAAGGGATACCTTGTTTTGAGGGGGGCTTCCCGCTTAGATGCCTTCAGCGGTTATCCTGTCCGATCATAGCTACCCTGCACTGCCGTTGGCACGACAACAGGTCCACCAGTGGATCGTTCACCCCGGTCCTCTCGTACTAGGGGCAACTCCTCTCAAGTATCCTACACCCACGGAAGATAGGGACCGAACTGTCTCACGACGTTCTAAACCCAGCTCACGTACCTCTTTAAACGGCGAACAGCCGTACCCTTGGGACCTGCTCCAGCCCCAGGATGAGATGAGCCGACATCGAGGTGCCAAACACTGCCGTCGATATGGACTCTTGGGCAGTATCAGCCTGTTATCCCCGGCGTACCTTTTATCCGTTGAGCGATGGCCCTTCCACTCGGGACCACCGGATCACTATGGCCGACTTTCGTCTCTGCTCGACTTGTCAGTCTTGCAGTCAGGCTGGCTTTTGCCATTGCACTCAACGAGCGATTTCCGACCGCTCTGAGCCAACCTTCGCGCGCCTCCGTTACTATTTGGGAGGCGACCGCCCCAGTCAAACTACCCGCCACACAGGGTCCCGGATCCGGATAACGGACCGCGGTTAGACATCAAGCAGGAGAAGGGTGGTATCTCAAGGGAGGCTCCGCCAGAACTGGCGTCCTGGTTTCAAAGCCTACCACCTATCCTGCACATCGCATGCCTGATGCCAGTGTGAAGCTGTAGTGAAGGTGCACGGGGTCTTTCCGTCTAACCGCGGGAAGCCTGCATCTTGACAGGCAATTCAATTTCGCTGAGTCGATGTTGGAGACAGCGGGGAAGTCGTTACGCCATTCGTGCAGGTCGGAACTTACCCGACAAGGAATTTCGCTACCTTAGGACCGTTATAGTTACGGCCGCCGTTTACCGGGGCTTCAATTCGGAGCTTGCACCCCTCCTTTTAACCTTCCGGCACCGGGCAGGCGTCAGACCCTATACGTCGTCTTGCGACTTCGCAGAGCCCTGTGTTTTTAGTAAACAGTCGCCACCCCCTAGTTTGTGCCCCCGGCCCATGGTTGCCCACGAACCGGGCCTCCTTCTCGCGAACTTACGGAGGCATTTTGCCGAGTTCCTTCAACATCGTTCTCTCAAGCGCCTTGGTATGCTCTACCAGTCCACCTGTGTCGGTTTAGGGTACGGTCTGATGGAGGGCTATTTCCAGGAACCGCTCAGCAGCAAGACCAATCCGATAAGGCCTCACTACACCTGCGATCCGTCACATCCTCCTGGCCCACGAATATTAACGTGGTTCCCATCGGCTACGCTTTTCAGCCTCGCCTTAGGGGCCGGCTTACCCTGCTCAGATTAGCTTTAAGCAGGAACCCTTGGACTTTCGGCGGGAGGGTCTCTCACCCTCCTTGTCGCTACTCATGTCATCATTCTCGCTAGTGATCGCTCCACCGGTGCCTCACAGCCCGGCTTCACAGCAAACACCTTATCCTGCGCTATCGCGTCTCTACTTGGCGCCGGAGGCGCCCGTTCAGCGATGCGATAGAAGAGGACAGGTGTTTTTTCACACTACGCTCCGCTACCACTGCATATGCAGTCCTAAGCTTCGGCTCGTGGCTTGAGCCCCGTTACATCTTCGCCGCAGGACAACTTATTTAGACCAGTGAGCTGTTACGCTATCTTTAAAGGATGGCTGCTTCTAAGCCAACCTCCTGGTTGTTTTGGTCGTCCCACCTGCTTTCCCACTTAGCCACGAATTGGGGGCCTTAGCTGTAGGTCAGGGTTGTTTCCCTCTCCACGACGGACGTTAGCACCCGCCGTGTGTCTGCCATCTAGTACTCCCGGGTATTCGGAGTTTGGTTAGGATCAGTAAGCCTGTGGGGCCCCATTACCCATCCAGTGCTCTACCCCCCGGGGTATTCGGATGACGCGCTACCTAAATAGCTTTCGCGGAGAACCAGCTATCTCCGAGTTTGATTGGCCTTTCACCCCTAGGCACAACTCATCCCGACCTTTTTCAACAGGTGTGGGTTCGGACCTCCAGTTGGTGTTACCCAACCTTCATCCTGGTCATGCCTAGATCACTCGGTTTCGGGTCTGATCCCACGAACTCGACGCCCATTTAAGACTCGCTTTCGCTGCGCCTACACCTATCGGCTTAAGCTTGCACGTGAGACCAAGTCGATGACCCATTATACAAAAGGTACGCCGTCAGGACTCGAGGTCCCTCCGACTGCTTGTAGGCGTTCGGTTTCAGGTACTGTTTCACTCCCCTCGTCGGGGTGCTTTTCACCTTTCCCTCACGGTACTGGTTCGCTATCGGTCAGCAAGGAGTACTTAGCCTTCGAGGGTGGTCCCCCGATCTTCAGACAGGATTTCACGTGTCCCGCCCTACTTAATGCGTCCGATCATGCTTCCCATACGGGACTGTCACCCACTATGGTCAGTCTTTCCAGACTGTTCTGGTCACATTCACGGCTCGGCTGGTCCCCGTTCGCTCGCCACTACTAGGGGAGTATCTGTTGATTTCCTTTCCTCCGGGTACTTAGATGTTTCAGTTCCCCGGGTTCGCTCTTGAAACCCTATATATTCAGGTCTCAAGTACCTGTTTCAGCCGATTATAGGCTGCCCGAAGGCAATTATAATCAACTGTCAGGTGGGTTGCCCCATTCGGAGATCCTGGGATCAAAGCCTATTACCGGCTCCCCCAAGCTTATCGCAGGTTATCACGTCCTTCATCGCCTCTTGCTGCCAAGGCATCCACCAAACGCCCTTATCGCGCTTGATTTGATCCAGAAAAAGACAAGCTCTTCTTCCGATCAAAAGCAACATTTCCCGCTCCGGCGCTGGTTCACACCGGAACATGTTGGTTAGTGTACTTGACTTGGATGATATCA
>NZ_QNVX01000005.1:203878-592042 GCF_003314725.1 Rhodovulum sp. BSW8 | reverse complement strand
CCCCGCAGCCGCCCCGCGCGCGACCGCCCCGGCCGCCGCCGCCGCCCCCGCAGCCCCGGCCGAGCCCGGCGCGGTGCTGAGCCCGCTGGCGGGCACCACGGTCAGCGTCGCGGTGTCGGTCGGCCAGAGCGTCGCCGCGGGCGATCCGCTGCTGGTGCTGGAGGCGATGAAGATGAACACCGATATCCGCGCGCCGCAGGCCGGGACCGTCAGCGCGCTTCACGTGGCCCCCGGCGCGACCGTGACCGAGGGGCAGGTCCTGCTGGTGCTGTCCTGAGGAGGCGCGTCCGATGCAGCCCGATCCGCTGAGCGCCCGGCTCGAAAGCCTTGTCGGCATGACCGCCCTGCCCGATGTCACCTGGCAGATGGCGGTGATGTGGCTGATCGTGGCGGGGCTGTTCTACCTCGCCATCTTCCGCAAGTTCGAGCCGCTGCTGCTGGTGCCCATCGCCTTCGGCGCCCTGCTGGCGAACCTGCCGACCGAGGGGCTGGTGAACCCGCCCGGCGACGGCGTGGCGGGGGGGCTGTTCCATTACATCTCGCTCGGCGTCGATCTCGAGCTGTTCCCGCCGCTGATCTTCCTGGGCGTGGGCGCGCTGACCGATTTCGGGCCCCTGATCGCCAATCCGCGCACGCTGCTTCTGGGGGGCGCGGCGCAATTCGGGGTCTTCGCCACCTTCCTCGGGGCCACGCTGATCGGCTTTTCCCCGCAGGAGGCAGGCGCCATCGGCATCATCGGCGGCGCCGACGGGCCGACCTCGATCTTTCTGGCCAACAAGATGGCGCCGCATCTCCTGGCCCCCATCGCGGTCGCGGCCTACAGCTACATGGCGCTGGTGCCGCTGATCCAGCCGCCGATCATGCGCGCCCTGACCACCGAGGCCGAACGCAAGATCCGGATGCAGTCGCTGCGCCCGGTCTCGCGGCTGGAAAAGCTGATCTTCGCCGGGCTGGTGACGGTGGTGGTGATCCTCCTGGTGCCCGCGGCCTCGGCGCTGATCGGGATGCTGATGCTGGGCAATGTGCTGCGCGAAAGCCTGGTGACCGAGCGTCTGGCCAAGGCCGCGCAGAACGAGGTGATCAATGTCGTGACGATCCTGCTGGGCACCTCGGTCGGGATCACCATGACCGGCGAGCGGTTCCTCAATGCCGACACGCTGAAGATCCTCGGGCTCGGGGTGATCGCCTTCGGGATCGCCACCGCCGCGGGCGTGCTGATGGCCAAGGCGATGAACCTGGTCAGCCGCACCAAGATCAACCCGCTGATCGGGTCTGCCGGGGTCTCGGCGGTGCCGATGGCCGCCCGCGTCAGCCAGATCGAGGGCCAGCGCGCCGACCCGGGCAACTATCTTCTGATGCATGCCATGGGCCCGAACGTGGCGGGCGTGATCGGCACGGCGGTGGTCGCGGGCTATTTCATCGCCCAGTACGCCGGTTGAAGCAGAGGCCTCTTGTCGCAGGCGGGGCGCTGCCGCCCCGCCGTTTTCGCTGGCCCCTTGCCAACCGGCGGGCAATCCCGCCTGCCTTTGCGTCCGGCCCGGCAAGTTGCCGTTGACCGCCCGGCCGCAACCGGATTTGCTGTCGGGGCCTTCGACAACGAACAGATCACCGGCATGACTGATGGGACAGGGTGCCGGGATCCCATGAAAGGTACAAAATGACCCTACACACGTTTCTCACCACCTCGGCGCTTGCGCTGACCATGGCCACGGCCGCCGCCGCGCAACAGACGCTGGTCTATTGCTCGGAGGGCTCGCCCGAAGGGTTCGACCCGGCGCTCTATACCTCGGGCACGACCTTCGACGCCGCCGGACAGGCCGTCTATGCCCGCCTCGTCGAGTTCAAGACCGGCACCACCGAGGTGATCCCGGGGCTTGCCGAAAGCTATGACATCTCCGAGGACGGCAAGACCTACACCTTCCATCTGCGGCCGGGCATCAAGTTCCAGACCACCGATTTCTTCACGCCGACGCGCGACATGACCGCCGATGACGTGATCTTCAGCTTCATGCGCCAGCTCGACCCCGAGAACCCCTTCCACGACGCCTCGGGCGGCACCTTCGAATATTTCAACGCCATGTCGATGCCCGACCTGATCGAGAGCATCGAAAAGGTCGACGACCTGACCGTCGCCTTCAAGCTGACCCGGCCCGAGGCCCCCTTCATCGCCAACATGGCGATGGATTTCGCCTCGATCATGTCCAAGGAATATGCCGATCAGCTGCTGGATGCGGGCACGCCCGACATGCTGAACCAGCAGCCGCTGGGTGCCGGCCCCTTCGCCTTCGTCGCCTATCAGAAAGACGCGGTGATCCGGTACCGCAAGCATGAGGGCTTCTACCGCGAGGGGCTGCCGAAGCTCGACAACCTGATCTTCGCGATCACCCCCGACGCCTCGGTCCGCTACCAGAAGCTGAAGGCGGGCGAATGCCATGTCATGCCCTTCCCGAACCCCGCCGATGTCGCGGCGATGAAGTCCGAGGACGGCATCACCGTGCAGGAGCAGGAAGGCCTGAACGTGGGCTACATGGCCTACAACACCCAGCAGCCGCCCTTCGACAATCCGAAGGTGCGCCGCGCGCTGAACATGGCGATGGACAAGCAGGCCATCATCGACGTTGTGTTCCAGGGCTCGGGCGAGATCGCCAAGAACCCGATCCCGCCGACCATGTGGAGCTATAACGACGCGGTCGAGGACGATGCCTACGATCCCGAAGCCGCCAAGGCGATGCTGGAGGCCGAGGGCGTCACCGATCTGTCGATGAAGGTCTGGGCGATGCCGGTGCAGCGGCCCTACAACCCCAACGCCCGCCGCATGGCCGAGCTGATCCAGGCCGATTTCGAGAAGGTCGGGGTCAAGGCCGAGATCGTGTCGTATGAATGGGGCGAATATCTCGACCGCTCGAAAGACGTGGACCGCGACGGCGCGGTGCTGCTGGGCTGGACCGGCGACAACGGCGACCCGGACAACTTCCTGGCCACGCTGCTCAGCTGTGACGGCGTCGGCGGGGCGAACCGGTCGCAATGGTGCTATCAGCCCTTCGAGGACCTGATCCAGAAGGCCAAGACCCTGCCGACCCAGGCCGACCGCGCCAAGCTTTACGAAGAGGCTCAGGTCATCTTCAAGGAGCAGGCCCCCTGGGCCACCATCGCGCATTCGAAGGTCTTCATGCCGATGCGCGACGAGGTGCAGGGCTACAAGGTCCACCCGCTCGGGCTGCACATCTTCACCGAGGTCAGCCTCGAAAATTGATCGCAGATTGATCGAAAAATAGGCGGCGGGGCTTTACAAGCCCCGCCTCTCAGGGCAATGGGCGCGGCCATGACACACGCCCGCCCCCAGAGCTGACACGGGTTTTCCCAACATGCTCAAGTTTTTCCTCGCAAGACTTCTCACCTTCGTCCCGACCTTCATCGGGGTCACGCTGATCTCCTTTGCCTTCATCCGCGTCCTGCCCGGCGATCCGATCATCGTCATGGCGGGCGAACGCGGCCTGTCGGAGGCCCGCTATCAGGAACTGCGCGAACAGTTCGGCTTCGACCAGCCGCTGATCGTCCAGTTCTGGGACTACCTGACCGGTATCCTGCACGGCAATCTCGGCATGAGCTACGTCACCAAGAAGCCGGTCTGGGACGAGTTCTTCGCCCTCTTCCCGGCCACCGTCGAGCTGTCGCTCTGCGCCATCGTCATCGCCATCTGCCTCGGCATCCCCGCGGGCGTGATCGCCGCGGTGAACCGGGGCAAGTTTTTCGACCGGGCGCTGATGTCGACGGCGCTGGTGGGCTATTCGATGCCGATCTTCTGGTGGGCGCTGCTCTTGATCATCGTCTTCTCGGGCAACCTGGGCTGGACCCCGGTCTCGGGCCGGATCGACCTTCTGTACTACTTCCCCGACACGACCGGCTTCATGCTGATCGATTCGCTTCTGTCGGGCCAGAAGGGCGCCTTCGCCTCGGCGGTCGATCACCTGATCCTGCCCTCGATCGTGCTGGCGACGATCCCGCTGGCGGTGATCGCGCGGCAGACCCGGTCGGCCATGCTGGAAGTGCTGGGCGAGGACTATATCCGCACCGCCCGCGCCAAGGGTCTGGCCCCGATCCGGGTCAGCGGCCTGCATGCCCTGCGCAACGCCCTGATCCCGGTGGTGACGGTGATCGGGCTTTCCGTCGGCGTGCTGCTGGCGGGCGCGATCCTGACCGAGACGATCTTTTCCTGGCCCGGCATCGGCAAGTGGATGGTCGACAGCATCTACCGGCGCGACTACCCCGTCGTGCAGGGCGGCCTGCTGCTGATCGCCGGCATGGTGATGATCGTGAACCTGATCGTCGATCTGCTTTACGGCGTCATCAATCCCAAGATCCGGAAACGCTGACATGGTTGACGCGACCGCCGATGCGCCCCGCGCACCCCATCACCGCCCCGGCCGCCTGAAGGAGTTCTGGCGCTATTTCCGCGAGAACCGCGGCGCCGTGATCGGGCTTTACGTCTTCGCCTTCTTCGTCGTGCTGGCGCTGGGCGCGGACATCTTCGCCCCGCACGACCCGACCCAGCAGTTCCGCGACCACACGTTGCTGCCGCCGTTCTGGACCGCCGAGGGCAGCTGGAGCTTTCCGCTGGGCACCGACCCGCTGGGCCGCGACATCCTCTCGCGGCTCCTGCACGGAGCGCGCTATTCCTTCTTCGTGGGCCTCGTCGTCGTGGTGCTGGCCGCCTCGACCGGCATCCTGATCGGGCTGGTCGCGGGGTTCGCGCCGAAATGGCTCGACACCGTCATCATGCGGCTGATGGACATCATCCTGTCCTTCCCCTCGCTTCTGCTGGCGCTGGTGCTGGTGGCGATCCTCGGACCCACGCTTCTGAACGCGATGATCGCCATCGCCGTCGTGCTGCAACCCCACTATGTGCGCCTGACCCGCGCCGCGGTGATGAGCGAGCGGACCCGCGACTATGTCACCTCGGCCAAGGTCGCGGGCGCGGGGCTGGGGCGGCTGATGTTCATCACCGTGCTGCCGAACTGCCTGGCGCCGATCATCGTGCAGATGGCGCTGAGCTTCTCGAACGCGATCCTCGACGTGGCGGCCCTGGGCTTTCTGGGCATGGGCGCGCAGCCGCCGACGCCCGAATGGGGCACGATGCTGGCCGAGGCCCGCGAATTCATCCTGCGCGCCTGGTGGGTCGTGACCTTCCCCGGCCTCGCGATCCTGATCACTGTGCTGTCGATCAACCTGATGGGCGACGGGCTGCGCGACGCGCTCGATCCCAAACTGAAGCGGAGCTGATCCCATGGCGCTCCTGTCCATCCGCAACCTTTCGGTGGAGTTCTCGACCGCGGGCGGCCCGTTCCGGGCCGTCGACGGGGTCGATGTGACCGTCGACACGGGCGACATCCTCGCCATTGTCGGCGAAAGCGGGTCCGGCAAGTCGGTCTCGATGATGGCGCTGATGGGGCTTCTGCCCTGGACCGCGCGCATCACCGCCGACGAGATGAGCTTCGACGGCACCGACCTGCGCCGCCTGACCGCCCGCCAGCGCCGCCAGGTGATCGGCCGCGACATCTCGATGATCTTCCAGGAGCCGATGACCTCGCTGAACCCGTGCTTTACCGCCGGGTTCCAGATCAAGGAGACGCTGCGCCAGCACCTCAAGCTCGACCGCCGCGCGCGCCATGCCCGCGCCATCGAGCTGATGGAGATGGTCGGCATCCCCGATCCCGAACGACGGCTGAACGCCTTCCCGCACCAGCTGTCGGGCGGCATGAGCCAGCGGGTGATGATCGCCATGGCGCTGGCCTGCCAGCCGCGCCTGCTGATCGCCGACGAACCCACCACCGCGCTGGACGTCACGATCCAGGCGCAGATCCTCGACCTGCTTCAGGGCCTGCAGCAACGCACCGGCATGGCGCTGATCCTCATCACCCATGACATGGGCGTCGTCGCCGAGACCGCCCAGCGGGTGCAGGTGCAATATGCCGGCCAGAAGGTCGAGGAACAGCCCGTCCGCGCGCTGTTCGAGACCCCGCACCACCCCTATACCGCAGCGCTTCTGGCCGCCCTGCCCGAACGCGCGACCGAACGGCGGCTGCCGACGATCCCGGGCGTCGTGCCGGGGCAGTTCGACCGGCCCGAGGGCTGTCTCTTCTCGCCGCGCTGCCGGTTCGCCGACGACACCTGCCGCCACAGCCCCCCGCCGGTGCAGCCGCCCGCGCTGGGGATCGCCCGCTGTCACTATCCGCTCGACACCGCCGCCACGGAGGCCGCCCGATGACCGCACCTGTCGTCGTCGCCGATCACCTCGCCCGCCATTACGAGGTCGGCGGCGGGCTCTTCTCGAAGCCCGCCACCGTCAAGGCGCTGTCCGAAGCCAGCTTTTCGATCGCGGCCGGAAAGACGCTGGCGGTCGTGGGCGAATCCGGCTGCGGCAAGTCCACGCTGGCGCGTCTGGTGACGCTGATCGAGGAACCCACGGGCGGCGCGCTGACGCTCGATGGCAAGGCCGCGACGCCCGAGAACTGGCGCGGGCTGCGCTCGACCGTGCAGATCGTGTTCCAGGACCCCTACGGTTCGCTCAACCTGCGCCACCGGATCGGCACGATCCTCGAGGAACCGCTGAAGATCAACCGCCCCGACATGTCCGCGAAGGACAGGTCCGAGAAGGCGCGCGAGATGATGCGGCTGGTCGGGCTTCGCCCCGAGCATTACGACCGCTTCCCGCACATGTTCTCGGGCGGGCAGCGGCAGCGGATCGCGGTCGCCCGCGCGCTGATGCTGGAACCCAAGCTGCTGGTGCTGGACGAACCCGTCTCGGCGCTGGATCTGTCGATCCAGAGCCAGGTGCTGAACCTGCTGCTCGATCTGCAGGAACGGATGGATCTGGCCTATCTCTTCATCTCGCACGACCTGTCGGTGGTCCGGCACGTGGCCGACGAGGTGATGGTGATGTATCTCGGCCGCCCGGTTGAGTTCGGGACCAAGGAGGACGTCTTCGCCAATCCGCGCCATCCCTATACCAAGGCGCTTCTGTCGGCGACGCCTTCGACCGAACCCGACCCCGCGCGGCAACGGATCAAGCTGCAGGGCGAGCTGCCCTCGCCGCTGGCGATCCCCGCGGGCTGTCCCTTCGCGCCGCGCTGCTGGAAGGCGCAGGACCGGTGCCGCCAGGACCGGCCCGAGCTGACCGGCGCCCCCCATGCCGCGGCCTGCTTCTTCCCCGAAGGCCTCTGACCCGACAAAACGGCGATGCAGAGTCCGGGCGGGCGACCGCACCCGCCCGCTCAATTGCACCTCGCGCGACATTTTCACCTGGCGGCCGCCGGGCGGCCCCGGCGCGCCCGGCATCGCTTGGAACGTCCGGACGGCTATGTTAACCATTTGACAATCCGAACGGATGAAGCCCGGAGGTGGGACGGCCTCCCGGCAAGAAAAGGGAGAACGAGGTGGCGAAAAAGGTATTCGTCGTCGGCACTTTCGACACCAAGGGCCGCGAGCTTGCGCATGTCGCCGGGCTGGTGGCAGATCAGGGGCTGGAGGTCGTCCAGGTCGACCTCTCGACCTCGCCCGGGCATCGCAGCGGCGCCGATGTGACCCCGGCCGAGGTGGCCGCCTGCCATCCCGAGGGGACGGGTGCGGTCATGACCGGAGATCGCGGCACGGCCGTTGCCGGAATGGCGGCGGCCTTCGAGGCCTTCGTCGCGACCCGCGCCGATATCGGCGCGATGATCTCGCTGGGCGGGTCGGGCGGCACGGCGCTGGCGGCGCCCGGGATGCGCGCCCTGCCCGTGGGTGTGCCCAAGCTGATCGTCTCGACGCTGGCCTCGGGCAATGTGGCGCCCTATGTCGGCCCCTCCGACATCACCATGATGCCTTCGGTGACCGACGTCGCCGGGCTGAACCGGATCTCGCGGGTGATCCTCGGCAATGCCGCCCGGGCCATCGCGGGCATGGCACAGGCCGCGCCCGAGGCGGCGGGCGACGACCGCCCCGCCGTCGGGCTGACCATGTTCGGCGTCACCACGCCCTGCGTCACGCATCTGACCGACCGGCTCGGGGCCGAGGTCGACCCGATCGTCTTCCACGCCACCGGCACCGGCGGACAGGCGATGGAAAAGCTTGTCGATTCCGGCATGATCTCGTCGGTCATCGACACCACGACGACCGAGATCTGCGATCTGCTGTTCGGCGGCATCCTCGCCGCGACCGAGGACCGGCTGGGCGCCATCGCCCGCACCGGCATTCCCTATGTCGGGTCCTGCGGCGCGCTCGACATGGTCAATTTCGGACCCCGATCTTCGGTCCCCGACCGCTATGCCCACCGGCAGTTCTATCAGCACAACCCGCAGATCACCCTGATGCGGACCACGCCCGACGAATGCCGCCAGATGGGCGAATGGATCGGCGCCCGGCTGAATGCCTGCAAGGGTCCGGTGCGCTTCCTGCTGCCCGAGGGCGGGGTGTCGATGCTGGACGCGCCGGGCATGCCCTTCGAGCTGATCGACGCCCGCAGCGCGCTGTTCGCGGCCCTGGAGGCCACGGTCGAGCAGACGCCCGACCGCCGCCTGATCCGGTTGCCCCACAACATCAATGACGCCGCGTTCTCGGACGCGCTGTACATCCACTGGAAGGAGATCGCCTGATGGCCCGGTTCGAACGCAAGGATCTGCTGGAGAAATTCCGCGGCATGATCGCCGAGGGCCGCCCGATCATCGGCGGCGGCGCGGGCACCGGCCTTTCGGCCAAATGCGAGGAAGCCGGCGGCATCGACCTGATCGTGATCTACAATTCGGGCCGCTACCGGATGGCGGGCCGGGGCTCGCTGGCCGGGCTTCTGGCCTATGGCAATGCCAACGAGATCGTGGTCGAGATGGCCCGCGAGGTGCTGCCGGTGACGAAGACCACCCCGGTTCTGGCGGGCGTGAACGGCACCGACCCGTTCTGCAACTTCGATCCGTTCCTGGACCAGCTGAAGGCCATCGGCTTCTCGGGCATCCAGAACTTCCCGACGGTCGGGCTGATCGACGGCACCTTTCGCCAGAACCTTGAGGAAACCGGCATGGGCTACGGGCTCGAGGTCGATCTGGTGGCGCTGGCGCGCGCCAAGGACATGCTGACGACGCCCTATGTCTTCGACACCGATCAGGCCCGGGCAATGGCCGAGGCGGGCGCCGATATCGTGGTGGCGCATATGGGGCTGACCACGGGCGGCGCCATCGGGGCCGATACCGCGATCTCGCTGGAAGACAGCGCGGTCAAGGTCCAGTCCATCGCCGAGGCCGCGCTGAGCGTGCGCAAGGACATCATCGTGCTGTGCCATGGCGGGCCGATCTCGATGCCCGAGGACGCGACCTATGTGCTGTCGAACGCGCCCGACTGCCACGGCTTCTACGGCGCCTCCAGCATGGAGCGGCTGCCGACCGAAACCGCGCTGATCGACCAGACGCGGCGGTTCAAGACCATCACCCGAGGCTGACAAGGGAGGACATCATGGCCAGGGCCTATGCCAGCGCGGTGATCCCCGCGCCCATCGAGAAGGTCTGGGAAATCCTGCGCGACTTCAACGGGCTGCCCAGCTGGCACCCGGCGATCGAGCGCAGCGAGATCGAGGACGGCCGCAGCGCCGATGCCGTCGGCGCGGTGCGGTCCTTCCATCTGGCGGGCGGCGCCGGGCATGTGCGTGAAAAGCTGCTGTCGCTGGACGACAGCGCGTTCACGCTGAGCTACAGCTTCGTCAAGCCGGCCTTCCCGGTCGAGAACTACATCGCCCGGATCGCGCTGTTCCCGGTCTCCGAGACCGGCGAGACCTTCGCGCTCTGGGAAGCGGTCTTCGACGAGGCGCCGGAAGACCGGGGCAAATACGGCCCGGTGATTTCCGAAGGCGTCTTTGCCGCAGGCTGGGCCGCGCTGAAACGCCACCTCGCCTGATCGTCGCTGCGGTCGGCGGCCCGCGCCGCCGACCCGCCCCCTTGCCGGGCCGCCCGCGCCCCGGTCGGACCTGATCCCCCGCTCCCGCCGGACCGCCCCCGGACCCGATCCCGACCGCTCCGGCGGGACCGGGCGCAAAGGTGCGGCCGATACCCCTCCCCGCCTGCGGTGCCGCGTCCCTTGACCGGTCACGGCCCGGACGCTGACAGCGGCCCGGACGCCCGACGCAAAGCGGCCGGACCTTCCCCTTGGGGAAGGTCATGGCCCGTGGCGTCATCGCGTCGGGATGCCGCCTCTGCCCACACAGGCCGCGCCAGCGCGGACCTGCCGGTTTGTCACAAGACCGATACATGCCGTCGTTAACCGGACCGCGAGGGACCACCCCCTTCTTCCTTCCACAGCAGAGGTACCCATGCGAACTCTTCTTACAGCGCTCGCCGCCAGCACGATTCTCGCCGGTGCGGCGCAGGCCACGGCGGTCTATCCGCTCGACCGGGCGACGATCCTCGTGTCCTCGCCGTTCGACTTCAAGGTCGAGCTGGACGCGGTGCATCCCGAGGCCGACATTTCCGTGACCGTGAACGGCAAGCCCTATGCCGAAACCTTCGGCACCGCCGCCGAGTATGTCGCCGAAGAAAAGGGCGCCGATGACGCCGTGCTGGGATCGGCGCTGATCCTGCGCGATCTGGCCCTGGCCGAGCCGGGCAGCTACACCGTCGAGGTCAAGGCCGGCGACGAGACCAAGACCGTGACCTGGGAGGTCTACACCACCCCCGAGACGCCCAAGGCTAAGAACATCATCTTCTTCCTCGGCGACGGGCTGTCGGTCGCGCACCGGACCGCGGCGCGGATCATGTCGCAGGGCATGACCGAGGGCAAGGCGGACGGCCGTCTGGCGATGGACGATCTCGACCACATGGCCTTCATCGGCACCTCGTCGACCCATTCGATCGCGACCGACTCGGCCAACACGATGTCGGCCTACATGACCGGCCACAAGTCGCGGGTGAACGCGCTGGGCGTCTATGCCGACCGCACCGCGCCGACCCAGGACGACCCCAGGGTCGAGACCATCGCCGAGGCCCTGCGCCGCACCACCGGAAAATCCATCGGCGTCGTCACCACCTCGGAACTGGAAGACGCGACGCCTGCGGCCGTCGTCTCGCATACCCGCAAGCGCAGCGACAAGGCCGATATCGTGGGCATGTTCTACGACATCCAGCCCGAAGTGATGCTGGGCGGCGGCTCGGCCTATTTCCTCAAGTCCGACATCCCCGGATCGAAGCGGAAAGACGACAAGGACTATGTCGCGATGTTCCGCGAGGCGGGCTACACGCTGGCCACCAGCGCGGCCGAGCTTGACGCGGCGCGCGGCTCGAACAGCGGCAAGCTGCTGGGTCTTTTCCATACCGGCAACATGGACACCAAGCTTGACCGCAGCTTCCTGCATCAGGGCTCGGTCGGCAAGTTCCCCGACCAGCCGGGCCTGGTCGAGATGACCCGGACCGCGCTGGACGAGCTGTCGAAGAACGAGGACGGCTTCTTCCTGATGGTCGAGGGCGCCTCGATCGACAAGATGTCCCACCCGATGGACTGGGACCGCGCCGTCATCGACACCATCGAGTTCGACCAGGCCGTGGCCGCCGCGCGCGCTTTTGCCGAAACCCATCCCGACACGCTGATCGTCGTCACCGGCGACCACACCCATGGCGTTTCGGTGATCGGCACCATCGACGACGACAAGCCCGGCGACGAGATGCGCGAGAAGGTCGGCACCTATGACGCCGCCGGCTTCCCGACCTACACCGATGCCGACGGCGACGGCTATCCCGACAAGATCGACGTGTCGCGGCGGCTGGCGATCTTCTCGGGCAACTTCCCCGACTATTACGAAACCTGGCGGCCGAAGATGGACGGCCCGTTCGAGCCGTCGGTGAAGAACGAGAAGGGCGAATACGTCGCCAACGAGGCCTACAAGGACCTCCCCGGCGCCGTGCTGCGGATCGGCAACCTGCCGAAATCGGCCGATACCGCGGTCCATGCGGTCGACGACGTGGTGCTGCAGGCGACCGGGCCGGGCGCCGAGGCGTTCAAGGGCTACATGGAACAGTCGGACGTCTACAAGGTTCTGGCCGACGCCTTCGCGCTGGGCACCGTCCAGAAATGACCTGACGCGGGGCCTGTCCGGGCGGAACACCGTCCGGGCAGGCCCCATTCCTTTCCCCTGCCCCGGAAGACCGCCATGACCGACCCCGCCGCCCCCGACCGGACCCGCAGGCTGTGCCTTGCCGCCCTGCCCGGTCTCATGTTTCTGACCGCCCCCCGCCCGGCCGCCGCCGAAACCCCGCTGATCGGCTTCGACGAGCTTTACAGCGCCTTCAGCCCGCTGGGCCTGACCTTTTCGGACAAGGTGATCGCGCTGACCGGGCAGAGGGTGCGCATCCGGGGCTTCATGGCGCCGCCGCTGAAAGCGGAATCGAATTTCTTCGTGCTGACCGCGATCCCCATGGCGCTGTGTCCGTTCTGTTCGACCGATACCGACTGGCCCGACAACATCGTCGTGGTCTATCTCGACCGCAGCCAGACCTTCGTGCAGCCCAACCAGACCATCGAGGTCACCGGGCAGCTCGACCGCGGGTCCTGGGTCGATCCCGAGACCGGCTTCGTCAGCCAGCTGCGCCTGCGCGACGCGCGCTATTCCAAGGTCTGAACCGCCATGTTGGGTCTTCATCTGTCGTCTGTCGAAGTCGCCTATCCCGGCCTCGCCGCCCCGGTGCTGCGCATCCCCGATCTGGACATTCCCGCCGGTGCCCGCGTCGCGGTGACCGGGCCCTCGGGCTCGGGAAAATCGACGCTTGTGAACATCGTCACCGGCCTCGCCCCGCCCGGCAGCGGCTGCGTGCTGTGGGACGGCACCGATATCGCGCGCCTGCCCGAAGGCGCCCGCGACCGCTGGCGCGGCGCCAATATCGGTCTGGTGATGCAGGATTTCCACCTCTTCCCGGGGCTCTCGGCGCTTGAGAACGTGCTGTTGCCCGCGCGGCTGTCGCGGGTCGCCGATCAGGCCCTGAAGGACCGCGCCCGGACGCTGCTGGCCGAGGTCGGTCTGGACCGACCCGGCCAGCCGGTCGAGACCATGTCGCGCGGCGAGATGCAGCGCGTGGCGGTGGCGCGGGCGCTTCTGCGCGCCCCGGGGGTGATCGTCGCCGACGAGCCCACCGCCAGCCTCGACCCGGAGAACGGCGCGGCCATCGGCGCGCTGCTGATCGACCTCGCCCATCGCTCGGGCGCCACGCTGATCGTGGTCTCGCATGACAGCCGCCTGACCGCGCGGCTCGACCGGGTGCTGAGCCTCTCCGGCGGCGAGATCCTGTCCGACAGCGGCTGCGAAGGAGCCCGGCAATGATCCACTTCGTTCTGGCCGACCTGAAACGGTTTCGCCTCGGCTCGGCGGTCATCGTGCTGCTGATCGCGCTGGCGGTGGCACTGGGAACGACCGTCACCCTGCAGGAACGCGCCCTGCGTCTGGGCAGCGCGCGCGCCTCGGAAAAATTCGATCTGATCGTCGGCGCGCCGGGCAGCGCCACGCAACTGGTGCTGTCTTCGGTCTTCCTGCAGCCCGCGGCGCTGCCGCTGATGCCGGGCGACACGCTGGTCGCGCTGACCGAAGACCCGCGCGTGGCCTGGGCGGCCCCCATCGGCTTTGGCGATTTCGTGGCGGGTTTTCCGGTGATCGGCACCACCACCACGCTGATCGAGATGACGACGACCGGCTTTGCCGAAGGTCGCG
The DNA here is from genome assembly GCF_003314725.1 of Rhodovulum sp. BSW8. Lineage (NCBI taxonomy): Bacteria > Pseudomonadati > Pseudomonadota > Alphaproteobacteria > Rhodobacterales > Paracoccaceae > Rhodovulum > Rhodovulum sp. BSW8. The sequence continues at coordinate 578,337 of NZ_QNVX01000005.1, read as the reverse complement.
CCTTCGCCGCCGAGGGCGAGGCGGTGATCGGCTCGGCGGTCGATCTGGCCCTGGGCGACACGCTGGTTCCGACCCATGGCAAGCAGGCCGAGGGCGGCCATGCCCATGCCGGTATCGCCTATCGCGTCACCGGGCGGCTCGACCCTACCGGCACCCCCTGGGACCGCGCCGTTCTGGTGCCGATCCAGGCGGTCTGGCATGTCCACGGGCTTGGGCACGAGGCGCATGACGGGCACGACCATGAGGCCGAGGGGCATGACGAAGAAGCGCATGACGCGGATGGGCATGACGAGGAGGACCACGCCCATGCCCATGCCGCCGGCGAAGACCACGCCGAAAACCATGGCGACGATCACGGCGACGCCGATCACGACGATCACGACAGCCATGACGCCCCGGCCTTCGACCCCGATGCGCCGCTTGACGAAACCTGGGCGGCGGGCGAGGCTCCGGGCCTTCCGGCGATCCTGGTCAAGCCCCGCAGCATCGCCGATGCCTACCGCCTGCGGCAGGACTACCGCGCGACGGGCGACACGCTGGCGGTCTTTCCGGCTGAGGTCCTGACCGGGCTTTACGCAATGCTGGGCGATGCCAAGCGGGTGCTGGTCGCGGTCGCGGTCGGCGCGCAGACACTGGTCGCCGCGGCGCTGTTGCTGGTGACGGTGATCCAGGTCGGCCAGCGGCGGCGCCAGATCGGGGCGCTTCGGGCCTTCGGCGCGCCGCGCGGGGCGGTCTTCGGCATCGTCTGGCTGGAACTGGCGCTTTTGTTCGGGACCGGCATCCTGCTGGGCCTAGGGCTGGGCTTTGCCGCGACCGAGGGTCTGTCGCGCGCCTTTGCGGCCGAGCGGGGCTTCCCGCTGCCGGTCGCCTTCGCCCCGGGCGACCTGCTGGGCTTCGGTCTTCTGGTGCTGGGGGCGGCGGGGCTGTCGGCGGTCCCGGCCTGGCTGGCCTATCGCCAACCCCCGGCGGCCGCCCTGCGCGACTGAGCGGTCGCGCGCATCGCGGCGCAGGGCGCCGGATCTGCCGGGGCGTCCTGCGCGGCGATCAATGGGAATCGCAGCCCTCGCATATCCGGCTCCGCGCTGTGCCCGGGTCCGCCTCGACCGGTTCGGCCCCGGCCTGGGGCTTTGCGGGGTCCGGGCGCGTCCGGGCGGTTTCGCCGACCCCGAGATCGGGCGGGGTCCCGACAAAGCGATCGGTGTCGTCCTCGGGCTCGTCCCGCAGCGCCACGACCGTCACGGCGGCGCCGCCGCCGACCATACCGCCCAGCCAGTAACACAGCAGAACGGTCGCCCATCCACTGTCCAGCAGCAAGGCGCCCGCCAAAGCCGAAAGCGCTCCCGCAGCAATCGAGGCGAGTGTGAAAAGCACAAGCATTGCCGTCTGCATCTCCTTCCCGCACCGATCGAGGCGAACACCGGAGCGGATGCGGTATCTCCGGAACGTAAGATAAAGGACTAACTCCCGCAAAAGGCGATTTGTTTCAATATATTCGCGCGCGATCTGCAAGCGGATTCTTGCCGTAGGATCGCCCGGCCGCGGCAAGGCTCCGCCGTCCGGCGCCCCGCCGGACGCCGTGAGGAAAGAGAACGTTGAGCGAACCTGTCAAACCCGTTTTAATACGCCCCCGCCTACAAGCGGGGTGGGGACCAGCGGAGGACGGACGCGTGGCGACACTCGACGGCGACTGGACCGGCAACAGCCTGACGGGCACCGACGGGCGCGATCTGATCGAGGGGCACGAGGGCAACAACACCATCCCGGGCGGCGCGGGCGACGACACCATCGACTGCGGATCGCAAGGCGACACGATCTTCGGCGGCGACGGCAATGACGTACTGACGGGCGGGTCCGGCGACGATCAGTTGCTTGGCGCCGCGGGCGACGACGCCATCGTCATCACCCCGACCGAGGACAGCCGGATCTGGACGCTGAGCATCGCGGGCGGCGACCGGGACGACCGCATGGCGCTGGACCGGTCCTTTTCCTGGAACGATGCCGTCACCGAAGACCAGATCCGGACCCGCCTGGTCGGGTCCGACAGCTACAAGCCGCCCCCGGTCCCAGCCTGCCCTGCTTTGCCGCGGGATCGCGGATCGCCACGCCGAAGGGGCCGCGCCGGATCGACCGGCTGAGGCCCGGCGATCTGGTCGAGACGCGCGCCAACGGCCCGCGCCCGGTCGGACGCCTCCTGCGCCGCCGCGTCGTCCCGCGCGAGATGGCGGCCGCGCGAGATGGCGGCCAATGCCGCGCTATGCCCGGTGCGGATCGCGGTCGGCGCGCTGGGGCCGGAGCGGCCGGACCGGGCCATGTTGCTGTCGCGCCAGCACGGGGGTCCGACGCAGGCGCCCGACGGGCGCGAGGTGATTGTGCGCGCCCGCCATCTGGCCGAGAAACTGGGTCTGGCCCGCCTGCAGCCCGCCCGGCGCAGGACCCCGCTGCTGTATCTGCATCTGAACCTCGGCACGCATGAGCTTGTCTGCGTCGACGGGATCTGGAGCGAGACGCTTTGTATCGGTCCGGAATTGCGGCGAAGCGCCGGGCCGCTCCGGCGCCTTTTCGGCACCGCCCCCTGCCCGCGATGGCCCGCCGTGTGCGTCCTGTGCTGACCCGCGCCCGGCCCGCCTGAGGGCGCGGCAAGGCCCGACCGGGCCTCGGATGCCTCGGCATCGAAGGCAGGGCCCTGTCCCGGACCTTCTGCGCGATGCCCGCCGGGTCCAAGCCTTCGGCCGGACCTACACCACGCTTTTCGCCCGCCCCGCCCCGCGCCCGCGCCCGCGTCGTGGCCTGCCCGTGCCCCACGCAGGAAACGCCGGACAGCGCCCAAGCCGCGCCGGGACATCCGTTCCGGGCCGCAAACCGGCATCAAACCCCAGCTTCCCGGCAGAGCAGCGTGTTTGACAGTTTTGCCAGCAGCTTACTAAGCTCTGCCCGAGGGTCGGCGGGACGGCTGGCCCCGGGAACAGGGAGATTTCCAACATGTGCGATATCTGCGTGATGACGGCGGTCAAGGACCGCATGCTGTCGCGGCGCGGCTTCTTCGCCGGGGCGGCGGGGGCCGGTCTGGCGGCGGCCGCCGGGCTGACCGCCTCGGCGCCCCGGGCGCTGGCGCAGGGCCATGCGGCGGTGACCGACATGACCCATGAGCTTTCGGCCGACTTTCCCACCTTCTTCGGCGAACAGCAGTTCTTCTGGGACCAGAAGTTCAATTTCGCCGAGCACGGCTTCAACCTGGCCGAATACCGCGTGAACGAACATACCGGCACCCATATCGACGCGCCGCTGCATTTCTCGGCCGATGGCGCGGCGGTGAACGAGATCGCGGTCGAAAACCTGGTGGCGCCGCTCTGCGTGATCGACATCGCCGCCCGCGCCGCCGAGGATGCCGACACCACCCTCACCCCCGACGACATCCGCGCCTGGATCGCCGCCCATGGCGAGATCCCGCAAAATGCCTGCGTCGCGATGTTCTCGGGCTGGGGCGACAAGGCCAGCAGCCCGGGCTTTCGCAATGCCGATGCCGAGGGCGTGCAGCACTATCCGGGCTTCCACGCGGAGGCCGCCGAGATGCTGATCGAGGAAACCGCTGCGGCCTCGATCGGGTCCGACACGCTGTCGCTCGATCCGGGCAACTCGCCCGATTTCGCGACCCATTACGCCTGGCTGCCCTCGGGGCGGTTCGGCATCGAATGCCTCGCCAATCTCGACCGGATGCCCGCGGCGGGCGCGACGCTGGTAATCGGCGCGCCCAAGCACAAGGGTGGCACCGGCGGGCCCGCGCGGATCTTCGCGCTGGTCTGAGCTTGTTTTCCCGCCGCTCCCGCGCCCCTGGCCCGGAGCGGCCCCTTCCCCAACCCAAGGAGACCCGATGGCCACGGTGAAGATCTGGAGCGACGCGGAGGCAGAAGCCGACCCGCGCGTCAAGGCGGTGTTCGACGACATCCGCGCCACCCGCAAGACCGATTTTGTGAACAATGTCTGGCGGGCCCTGGCCAGCCAGCCCGCGGTGCTGGAAACGACCTGGGCGCAGGTCAAGGCGGTGATGGCGACCGAAAGCCCGCTCGACCCGCTGACCAAGGAGCTGATCTACATGGCGGTCTCGGTCGCCAATGGCTGTTCCTATTGCGCCCATTCCCATACCGCCTCGGCCCGCGCCAAGGGCATGACCGAGGCCCAGTACCAGGACTTCCTCGCCGTGATCGGGCTGGCCTCGCAGACCAATGCCCTGGTCACCGCGATGCAGGTGCCGGTCGATCCCGAATTCGAGGTCTGAGCCATGGACAAGGCCATCATCGCCCGCGCGCCGGGCGGCCCCGAAACGCTTGACTGGGTCGACTGGACCCCGCCCGCCCCCGGCCCCGGCGAGGTGCTGGTCCGGCACGGCGCGGTCGGGCTGAATTTCATCGACACCTATTTCCGCTCGGGCCTCTATCCCTGGCCGGGCGAGATCCTGATCCCCGGCAGCGAGGCGGCGGGCCGCATCGAGGCGGTCGGCCCCGGGGTCGAGGGGCTCACGGTCGGCCAGCGCGTGGCCTATACGACGCGCACCGGCGCCTGCTGCACCGCGCGGGTGCTGCCCGCCGACCGGCTGGTGCCCCTGCCCGATGCCATCCCCGACGAGATCGCGGCCTCGATCATGCTGAAGGGGCTGACCGCGCAGTACCTGATGACCTCGAGCTTTCCGGTCCGCGAAGGCCAGACCGTGCTGGTCCATGCCGCGGCAGGGGGCGTCGGGCTTCTGCTGGGGCAATGGCTGGCGGCGAAGGGCGTGCGCGCCATCGGCACCGCGGGCGGGCCCGAAAAGACGGCGCTTGCCCGCGCCCATGGCTATGCCGAGGTGATCGACTACCGCGCGGGCGACTTCGTGGCGCCGGTGATGGCCGCGACCGACGGGCTTGGCGTCGACGCGGTCTATGACAGCGTCGGACAGGACACCTGGCGCGGCTCGCTCGCCTGCCTGAAACCGCGCGGCATGTTCGTGAGCTTCGGCCAGTCCTCGGGCCTGCCCGATGGCTTCCGCCTGCCGGATCTGGCCAAGGGCAGCCTGTCGGCGACGCGACCGGTGCTGTTCGATTTCATCGCCGATCCGGCCGAGCTTCGCACCCGCGCGGCCGAGCTGTTCGCGGCGGTCGCCGAGGGCACGCTGACGCCCCGGGTCGGGAAAACCTGGCCGCTGGCCGAGACCGCCGAGGCCCATCGCGCGCTTGAATCCCGCGCCACCACCGGGGCGACGGTGCTCTTGCCGTAGCTTGTGCGCCGGGCTCCGGGGATCAGCCCCGGAACCCGGTCGCGACCACGAATTTCTCGGAACTGTCCGACCGGCTCGCGGGCGGCTTGACATTGGCGACCTTGGCAAAGCGCTGCTTCAGCAGGGACTGCAACCCGCTCTCGGCCCCGCCCGCCAGCACCTTGGCGACGAAAGTGCCGCCATCGTCCAGCACGTCGAAGGCCAGAGCCGCCGCCGCCTCGCAAAGCGCGATGATCCGCAAGTGGTCGGTCTGCTTGTGACCCGACGAGGCCGCCGCCATGTCGCTCATCACCACATCGGCGCGCCCGCCGAGCCAGCCCTTGACCAGCTCGTCGGCATCGTCGGCCAGAAAATCCAGCTGATGCAGATCGGCCCCGGCGATGGGCTCGACCTCCTGCAGATCGACCCCCAGCACGGTGCCGATGGCCTTGCCCGATTTCTCGCCCAGCGCATTCACGCGCTTGACCGCCACCTGGCACCAGCCGCCCGGCGCACAGCCCAGATCGACAACCCGGGCGCCCGGCACCAGGAACCGGTACTTGTCATCCAGCTCGAGGATCTTGAACGCCGCGCGTCCGCGATAGCCCTCGGCCTTGGCGCGCTTGACATAGGGGTCGTTCAGCTGCCGTTCCAGCCAACGCGTCGACGAAAGCCGGCGCCCGCGCGCGGTCTTGACCTTGACCTTCAGGTCGCGCTGTCCGCGCCCGCTCGATCCCTTCTTCTCCGTCATCCCGGCCTTCGTTCTTCTTCTTGGCAAAAATACCCAGACGCGACATCTGCCCCAGCCGGGCCGCCGCGGCAAGGGCGCATCAGAAGGGGCCCTCCTCCAGCACCCCGTCCGCGCTCATCTGCGCGTAAAGCAACCCCTCGCGCAGCCCGCGATCGGCAACCGACATCCGGTCGGTCGGCCAGACCCGCATCAAGGCCTGCAGGATCGCCGCCCCCGACATGATCAGCGCATGCCGGTCGCGCCCGATCCTCGGATCGGCCCGCCGCCCCTCGGGGCCAAGCTCCAGATAGCGGCGGATCACCTCGTCGATCTGCCCCGACGTCATGCGAAGCCCGTCGACCTTGGTCCGGTCGTAGCGCCGAAGACCCAGATGGCTCGCCGCCACGGTCGTCACCGTGCCCGAGGTGCCGATGATCTGAAAGCCGGCCTTGGTCTGCTCGGCGGCATAGGGCGAGAAATTGGCGAGGTTCTCCTCGAAGAACCAGCTCATCAGCGCGAACCGCGCATGGTCGTCCTCGACGTCGTCGAACTGTTCCTTCAGCGTCGCGACCCCCAGCGGCACCGAGATCCAGTCGACGACGCGCGCCGCCGGAAACGGCCCGGTCTCGCTGTGAAAGCCCGCATGCAGCCGCATGATCGCCCGCGGCCGGTCGGCGCGCGGCACCATCGACAGGTCGATCCAGACCAGCTCGGTCGAGCCGCCGCCGATATCGACCACCAGCAGCTGCTCGGTCTTGGTCGAGACCAGCGGGGCGCAGGACACGACCGCCAGCCGCGCCTCTTCCTCGGGCTGGATGATTTCCAGCCGCAGCCCGGTCTCGCGCCGCACCAGCTTGATGAACTCGCGCGCGTTGACGGCGCGGCGGCAGGCCTCGGTCGCCACCAGCCGCATGCGTTCGACCTGGTGCTTTTCCAGCTTGCCCTTGCAGACCCGGAGCGCCTGGACCGTCCGCGCGATCGAGGCACGGCTGAGCCGACCCGACCCTTCCAGGCCGGTGCCCAGCTGGACAGACTTGGAAAAGCTGTCCACGACATGGAACTGACTGCCCTTCGGCTGGGCAATCAGCATACGACAACTGTTCGTTCCGAGATCCAGAGCCGCGTAAAGCGCTGCAGGATCGGGCGGAACTGGCGCGGGGGTCTCTACCGCCTTGGGAAACGCGCCCGCACCATTCGGACGCTTGGGCGCCATAGGATCGCCCTCCAATCGAGTTGGATGCAGGGTAACGGGCCGGGGGCGTTCGTGCAATGGCGCAGATCGCTCCCGGGCGCCGCCATCCGCCCCTCCCGTCCCGATCCGGGGGGACGACCCCCGCCTCCGCGACGATGGCCGCGCGAAGACGGGAACGGTCAGGACCGGCGGCGCGACACCGCCCCGAAACCGGCCATCGCGGCCAGCAGGAAGGCAGCACTCGGCATCAGGGGCACCGGCAGCGGATCGTCAGGCCGGACGCCCGTACCGCCCCCGATATCCTCGCCGCCCGTTCCGCCGTCTCCACTTTCGCCGGACCCGTCGGCTGCGGGGTCAGAACGATGCCGCCCGCCGGTGCCGCCGCTGACAGCGCCGGGGGCCGCCCAGGGCAGTGCCGCGTGACCGTCCGGGCCGCCGCCCCGCCGTCCCGAGCCCAGGGGATCGGGCCAGAACGCGGTGTCGGTCCCGGCATCGGCCCGGGCAAGGAGGGTGGGCCGCGGCGGGAAGTCCCGCGCCCCCGCATTCGCGGCCAGCACAGCGGGCATCATCAGCGCACAGGCAGGCGTCACCCCGGCCGCGGCATGGCGGCAAACGCTGACGCCAAGCGGAATGGCCACCTCGGCCGCAGCACGGCGGTCGGCCGGGCCGTAGCCCCGCCGGACGGGCGTGCGGTCGACAATCAGCAACGGATGCCCGGGCACCGCGCCCGCGACCATCATGCGCCCGCCGTCCGGCGCCAGGGTCGATGCCGGGGCCATGCCGCCCGCCAGCGCCAGAACCAGCCCCGCGACCGTTCCGATTGCCCCTGCCCGATCCGCTTTCATTGTTCTGTCCTTTTCCGCCGGCTGCCACTGCGCCGACCCTTTGCCAAGACCCCGGAGCGGCCGAATTTTCCGGCCTCGGCCCGCGACACCGAAATTATGGCGCAGCCCGGATCTCCTTTGGACCAGAAAAAGGCGCATTCTTTTGAGAATTTCAAGCAATTCCGAGATATTAACCATTTTTTCCGGTTGACCCAAGGACAGTTCCAGCATCGTGCGCCGATTGTCTCCACATCAACCGGGACCAGTGCCGCGCCCAGAGGCGCCCGCGACAGTGGATGTCCGTTTCGGGCCTCCGCCGCCCGTTCCGTCGGGTCATCGGCCCGGGACCGCCCCGACCCTGCCACCCGAACGCGCCGAAACCGGGCGGGAGGGGGGGGGCACGAATGGGGCCGGACCGACGCGCGATCCGGGCCGAGGTCGCAACGCGCGTCCATCCTGTCGAAATCCGCCTCCGGCGCGGCCCGGGGCCGGATTAGAACCGACTCAGGCAAGAAAGGGAATCGGATGCCCGAGCTCGTCATCGTCTACTGGCGCGACATACCGGCGCAGGTGATCGTGGGCCGGGGCCGCCGGGCCGCCAAACGGGTGCTGCCCGAGCGGTTCGAGCAGGCGATCGACCGCTGTGCGATGCAGGTGGGCGCCAGGGACAGCGACGCCTACCTGGCCGAATGGCGCCGGTCCGAACCCGTCGCGTGTGACGGCGACCCCGACGCCCTGGCCGAAGCCGAGGCGGCGCGGATCGACACCGACTACGATGCGGGCCGCCTGAAGGATCTGATTGCCGCTGCCGGCTGGCAACGGGCATGAACAGGCTGCGGGAGAGGGTGATGGCACTGCTGGACTTCAGAAAAAGCGACAGGGTCGCGCAAGGGGCCGCGGGCACGCGTGCCGGGCCGCTGGCCGAGTTCGTCCGCGGCTATTCGATCGAGGTCATGCCGAAGACGGCCGCCAGGATCGCCGATTTCCGCGCGCTGCTGCCCGCGGGCACCCGGGTCTACATCGCCCATCTCGACGGCACCCCGATCGAGGACATGGTGGCGACCGCCCGGCGCCTGACCGACGAGGGCTTTGCGCCGATGCCGCATTTCGCGGCGCGCTCGATCCCCGACATCGCGACGCTCTCGGACTGGATCGCGCGCTATGCGGGCGAGGCCGGGGTCACCCGGGGGCTGATCCTCGCGGGCGGCATTTCCGAACCGCGCGGCGATCTGCATTCGTCCATGCAGCTTCTGGAAACCGGGCTTTTCGACAAGGCGGGCTTCACCGATCTGCATGTGGCGGGCCACCCCGAGGGCAGCCGCGACATCGATCCGGACGGGTCGGACCGCAACATGATGGCGGCGCTTGGCTGGAAGCAGGCCTTTGCCGCACGCACCGATGCGCAGATGGCCATCGTCACCCAGTTCGCCTTCGACGCCAGGCCGGTGACGGCCTGGGCCAGACGGGTGCGGGCGCAGGGCGTCGACCTGCCGATCCATATCGGCGTCGCCGGCCCAGCCAAGCTGCAGACCCTGGTCAAGTATTCCATCGCCTGCGGTATCGGCCCGTCGCTGGCGGTTCTGCAACGGCGCGCGCGCGATGTCAGCAAGCTGGTGCTGCCCTTCACGCCCGATGCCTTCCTGTCGGATCTGGCCGCCGCCGCCGCGCGCGACCCCGATTTTCCCATCCAGAACGTGCATTTCTTCCCGCTCGGCGGAATCGCGACCAACACCCGGTGGCTGGCCGAGCATGGCCTTGCCCCCACCCAGGACGCCTGAGGAGTTCCATGACCCGTACCGTGCTCGAGTCCAAGTCCAAGACCGTCGTGATCGGTTTCGACGAACCGTTCTGCGTGATCGGCGAACGCATCAACCCGACCGGCCGCAAGAAGCTTGCGGCCGAACTGGAGGCAGGCGATTTCTCGACCGTCGAGAAGGACGCGCTCGAGCAGGTGGCCTGCGGGGCCATGGTGCTCGATGTCAATGCCGGGGTGGTCTACAACTCGAACCCCAACCCGAACGAGACCGAACCGCCGCTGATGCGCCGGATCATCGAACTGGTCCAGGGTCTGGTCGATGCCCCGCTCTGCATCGATTCCTCGGTGCCCGCGGCGCTGGAGGCCGGTCTTGCCGCGGCCCAGGGGCGGCCGCTTCTGAACTCGGTCACCGGCGAGGAGGAACGGATGGACCGCGTCCTGCCGCTGGTCAGGAAATACAACGTGCCGGTGGTGGCGATCTCGAACGACGACACGGGCATTTCCGAGGACCCCGACGTGCGCTTCGAGGTGGCCCGCAAGATCGTCCAGCGCGCGGCCGATTTCGGTATCCCCGCCCATGACATCGTGGTCGATCCGCTGGTGATGCCGGTGGGGGCGATGGCCAGCGCCGGTCAGCAGGTCTTTGCGCTGGTGCGGCGCCTGCGCGACGAACTGGGCGTCAACACCACCTGCGGGGCCTCGAACATCTCCTTCGGGCTGCCCCATCGCCACGGCATCAACGCAGCCTTCCTGCCGATGGCGATCGGCGCCGGAATGACCTCGGCGATCATGAACCCGGTCCGGCCAGTCGAGATGGAGGCGGTGCGTGCCGCCAACCTGCTGATGAATCACGATGCCAACGGGGCGGAATGGATCCGCTTCTCGCGGGTGCTGGACGCGGTCGCCGAGGGCGCAAGCTTCGCCGAAGCCTCGCAGGCGGCGGCCGCCGAGGGCGGCGGGCGGCGGCGGCGGCGCGGCTGAGACCCGCGCCGGGCATAGAAGAGGTAAGGGGTTTTTAACCATGATGGCTGCAGACTGGGACGCATGGACTTTGCCGCCCGCCGCTCGGTTCCCGACAGCTGGATCGCCTCGGTCTTCTCGGCCCAGGCGGTGGCCAAGGGCGGCGTCGTGCGCCGGTCGCGGCGCTGGGTCGAACGCGAGATCGGCATGGAGCGTTTCGTGGCCGAGGTGCAGCTGCGCGGCTTTCACCTGGTCGAATGCGGCGGGCAGCTTATCGTCATCTGCAACCCCCATGGCTTGCGCGTCATCTGCTGACACCGCCGGCTGGCCACCCCGCGCCCGATTTTTCGCAGAAAAATCGCGGCCCCGGCCCCGATGAGCCGCGAGATGCCGCGCGTCGTCTTCACGCCCTCCGGCAAACGCGGCCAGGTGCCCGCCGGAACCACGGTCCTCGAGGGCGCCCGCCAACTGGGCGTCGATCTCGACAGCGTCTGCGGCGGTCGCGGCATCTGCTCAAAATGCCAGATCTCGCCCGGCCGCGGCGCATTCCCCAAACATGGCCTGTCCGTCGCCGAGGATGCCCTCTCGCCGCTCAACGACGTCGAGCGCCGCTATGACGAAAAGCGCGGCTTGGCGCCGGGTCGGCGGCTGGGCTGTCAGGCCCGGATCCTCGCCGATGTCGTGATCGATGTCCCGCCCGAAAGCCAGCTTCACCGCCAGGTCGTCCGCAAGGCCGCCGAGGTCCGCGCGGTCGAGACCGATCCGGCGACGCGGCTCTGCCTGGTCGAGATGGCCGAACCGGACCTGCACGCCCCTTCGGGCGATCTGCAAAGGCTCAACGCGGCCCTTGCCGATCAGTGGGACCTGCCGCCCGCCGCCTGTCCGCTCTCGGTGCTGTCGCGGCTGCAACCCGCGCTTCGCAAGGGCGGATGGACGGTCACCCTCGCGCTCCACCGGGGCGCCTCGGGTCCCGAGATCCTCGACATCTGGCCGGGCTTCTTCGAGGCGCCCCTCTGCGGTCTGGCCATCGATCTCGGCTCGACCACCATCGCGCTGCATCTGACCGATCTGGCAACCGGAGAGGTGATCGCCTCGTCCGGCGCGATGAACCCGCAGATCCGCTTTGGCGAGGACCTGATGAGCCGGGTCTCCTACGCGATGATGAACCCGGGCGGCGCGGCCGAGATGACGGCGGCCGTCCGCGCCACGCTTGACGGTCTTGCGGCCGGGATCGCGACCGAGGCCGGGATCGACCCGCGCTGCATCGTCGAGGCGGCGCTGGTCGGCAATCCGGTCATGCATCACCTGCTGCTGGGCATCGACCCGGTCGAGCTGGGCCAGGCGCCCTTCGCGCTGGCCACGTCCGAGGCCGCGACGCTTCCGGCGGCCGCCCTCGGCATCGGGTCGATCAATCCCGAGGCGCGGGCCTATCTGCTGCCGCTGATCGCGGGCCATGTCGGCGCCGACGCCGCCGCCGTCGCGCTCAGCGAGGCGCCCGAGACCTCGGACGACCTGACCCTCATCGTCGATGTCGGCACCAATGCCGAGATCCTGCTGGGCGACCGGACCCGGGTGCTGGCCTGTTCCTCGCCCACCGGCCCCGCCTTCGAGGGCGCTCAGATCAGTGCGGGCCAGCGCGCCGCCCCCGGCGCGATCGAACGGGTGCGGATCGATCCCGAGACGAAGGAGCCGCGGTTCCGGGTCATCGGCTGCGAGCTCTGGTCCGACGATCCGGGCTTTGCCGCCGCGCTCGGCCCGGCCGGGGTCACCGGCATCTGCGGCTCGGGCATCATCGAGGCGGTGGCCGAGATGCGGATGGCAGGCCTTGTCGATGGCTCGGGCCTGATCGGCTCGGCGGCCCAGACCGGATCGGACCGCTGCCGCCCCGAGGGCCGGACCCAGTCCTATCTGCTGCTGGCGGGCGCTGCCACGGGCGGGCGCGACATCGCCGTGACCCAGGGCGACATCCGGGCGATTCAGCTTGCGAAATCCGCGCTTTACGCGGGCGCGCGGCTGCTGATGGACCGCCGCGGCGTCGACCGGGTCGACCGGGTCGTGCTGGCCGGGGCCTTCGGCGCGCATATCAGCCCGCTGCATGCCATGGTGCTGGGCATGATCCCCGATGTGCCGCTCGACCGGGTCCGCTCGGCCGGAAACGCGGCCGGGACCGGCGCGCGGATCGCACTGTGTTCGGTCGCGGCACGCCGCCTGATCGAAGAGAACGTGCGCCGTATCGAGAAGGTCGAGACCGCCATCGAGCCCCGCTTTCAGGACCATTTCGTGGCCGCGAACGCCCTGCCCCATGCGTCGGACCCGTTCCCCGAACTGGCCCGCATCGCGCCGCTGCCGAGGGTGGATTTCAACACTGGCGGCAGCCGGGGCGAGGGCGAGGGCCGACGGCGGCGGCGGCCGCGCTAGGCGCGGCGCCCCTCAGATCCCCTGTTCGTCCAGGAAGGTGCGGACGCGCGCCATGCAGGTCTGCCAGGCCGGTTCGAAATCGACCAAGACATGGTTCCGGCTGGCCAGCGGCACAAAGGCCGCCCCCGGGATCCAGGCCGCGATCGGCCGCGCCTGCTCTACCGGAATCCTCTGGTCGCTGGGGCGGCGTGCAGCACGATCGTCGCGGCCTCGATCCGCGCCGGCCGGTGGCGCATGTCGATGTCGCCGGACGCCTCCTGAAACCCCGCGGCATTCTCGGCCGAGGTGGTCAGGCGCTGAAACTCGTCGAACCAGGTCAGCTCTTCGGGCGCGGCTTCGGGCATGAAGGTCCGGGAAAAGTTGTGCAGATAGGCCGACTTGCCGGTGCCCCGGCCCAGCCGGGTCAGCGCGCGCACCGCCTGGCGGCGCGACATTTCCTCGGCGCTGGCATGGTGGCGCCAGCCCGAGGCATAGGCTCCGAGCAGGACCAGCCCGCTCACCCGGTCGGGATGGCGCGCGGCATATTCGATGCAGACGGCCGCGCCCTGGGAAATGCCCGGCAGCGGAAACCGCCCCGGATCCATGCCATCGACCACCGCCTCGAGATCCTCGACGAAGGCCGAAAGGCTCAGATCCTCGACCTTCCAGTCCGACAGGCCGCAGCCGCGTTCGTCAGAGCGCACGAAGGTGCGCCGGCGCGCGATCTCGTCGAAACAGGCGCCCCAGATCGGAGTGTTCCAGTCGTGTTCGATATGGGTCAGCCAGTTGGCCGCCTTCACCGGCGGCGGACCGGCGCCCACCGTGGCTCAGGCGATCTTGGTCCCGTCCCGCACCCGGCAAAGCCGATGCGCCGCGCGCGCAGATGGACCCGGCGCCGGGGCGCGCCGACGGACGGGACGGCCTTGGCAGACCCGTCATCGGGGGCGGCCTCTTCCCGGAGCCGCAGCCATGTCTGCACGGCCCCGCGCGGCGCGTCGGGAGGGCGGGCCAGACGCCCCAGAACCCCGGCCCGAATCACCGCGGCATCCTCGCGCTCGGCCGCCAGCCATGACGCGAAGGCCGCGTCGCCCGCCCCGTCGAGCCTCGTCGAGCCCCGTCGGGCCCCGTCGAGAAGATCCTCGCCCAGCCGCCGGGCGGCATCCTCCAGTTCGGCATAGCTGGCCGCAGCGTCGCTTAGGCAAGTGCGGATCGCGCGCAGATCGACGTTCAACCCCGCTCCGTCAAAGGCCACCCGCTCGCGGCCGGCGATGATCCGGGGACGGACGGCGGAATCGACCGCCTTGCGGATCCTGGTCAGCGCCCAGCGGAGCGCCGCCTTCGGGTTGGCGGGCAGATCCCAGAACAGCTCGCACAGCTTCTCGCGCCGGTATGGCCGTACGGTGGCCATCAGAAAGGCCGGAAGCGCCCGCGACTTCCGCGACCTCGGCCCCGGCACGCCGATGGCATCCCGGCGAACCCTGAGTTGGCCGAACAACGGGATCTCGATCGCCTGATCCTGCGGTGGGGCCATCGCGCCCCTCAGTTCCCCATGGCCAGGTCGGTCTACCGGGAAATGCAGGGATCGCCGGAAAACAACGGCCGCGCGGTCCCGGAAACACGGCCGCCACCACGCCGGGCACACCGCCCTGCCCGGATGCGTTGCGCAGCCGACAGGGGCCGAAGGAAGCCCCGGTCGGCGGATCGCGTCAAACGGGGCGCCGGTGGCTGCGGGACGGCCCCGGCCAACAAAGGAACCGACAGGGCGACCAGTCTCGAACCCCGCGGCAATTTGGTCATCGTTGTGATGGGAGGAACGATCGACGCCGCCGCGTGCGGACCGCCCGGCGACGTTCCGGTCGAGAGGACGATCCGGCTGCGCCCGGATTCTGGTGGACGTCTCGCCGGGCGCCCGGGTCCTGCGCGCGGGCATTCGCGGGCGCGCGGCGGCCGCGGCCCTGATGCGCGGGTACCGCGGAAAGAGGCGGGTCGTCGTCGGCACCGGGTCGCTCGGTCAGTTGTTCGCAGTGGCAAGACAAGCCTTGCCGGCGAGAGTTCAACCCGGGATTGATTCGTGGCTTTCTGATTTTATTTCAGTTATTTAGGGGCAATCTCCAAGACCTCGCGTCACCTCCTGCCCCGCCGCATCCGGCCGGACCGGCATGGCACCGCGCCGGACCCTGCCCTTCGGCGAACGCCGCCCGGCACCCGGCGCGTCCCTTTGACGACCCGCCGTCGCGGCCGCCCGGCACTGGACAAGCCCCGCAGGCGGGCGCTAGCTCTGAGACAAACGGAGGGGCGGATGCAGATCAGCGAAACGAGGGCCATCGTCACCGGTGGCGCGTCTGGACTTGGCGCGGCGACGGCGCGGGCGCTTTGCGCGGCCGAGGCGGCGGTGACCATTCTGGACCGGGATACCGACCGCGGCATGGAGCTGGCTGCCGAAATCGGCGCGGGCTTTCAGCCGGTCGACGTGACCGACGAAACGTCGGTCGAACAGGCCGTGGGCGAGGCCTCGGCGCAGATGGGCGGCATCACCGCCTGCATCAGCTGCGCGGGCATCGCGACGGCCGAGCGCACGCTGGGCCGGTCCGGGCCGCACGGGCTGGAAAGCTTTCGCCGCACCGTCGAGATCAACCTGATCGGCAGTTTCAACGTGCTGCGGCTGGCTGCCGCCGAGATGGCGCAGAACACCCCCGATGACGACGGCTGCCGCGGGGTGATCGTCAACACCGCCTCGGTCGCGGCCTATGACGGGCAGAAGGGCCAGGCCGCCTATGCCGCCTCGAAGGGCGGTATCGCGGCGATGACGCTGCCGCTCGCGCGCGATCTGGCCGGGCTGAGGATCCGGGTGATGGCGATCGCGCCGGGGATCTTCCGCACCCCGATGCTGGAGGGGCTGGGTCAGGAGGTCATGGACGGGCTCGCCGCCGATGTGCCGAACCCGCCCCGGCTGGGCGACCCGGCGGAATACGCAGCCCTTGTGCTGCATATCCTGCAGAACGGCTACATGAACGGCGAGGTGATCCGGCTGGACGCAGGGCTGCGGATGAGATGAGCCCGCGGCAGACCCGCGTCACGCCCCTGGGCGAGATCGTGGCCGACCCGGCACGCGGTCTGTTCATGGGCAACCGCGGCTGCCTGCACGATGCCGACGGACGGCTCGGCCGGGCGCGCTGGCGCCACAAGGCCTGGATCTGCTGTCTTTTGCAGTTTCGCGGCCGTCACCGCCCGGTGATGACGCCGGGGCGCTATACCGAGCTTTTCTTTCTGGACGAGGCGGTGGCGCTGGCGGCCGGGCACCGCCCCTGCGCCGAGTGCCGCCGCGCCGATTTCCGGCGCTTCGCCCTGGCCTTCGGGGTCGGGACGGCGGGCAGGCTCGATGCGGCTTTGCATGCGGCGCGGCTTTGCCCGTCCAGCCGGGATCAGCGGCGCCACACGGCCCCGGCTGCCGCCCTGCCCGACGGCGCCTTCGTGCTGCTGGAGGCAACCCCGCATCTGATTCTGGGAAGGGTCGCCCTGCCCTGGAAGCCTTCGGGCTATGGCGCGGCCCGCCCCCGCCCCGTTGGAGAGGTCACGGTTCTGACCCCGGCGCCCACGGTCGCGGCACTGGCGGCGGGCTATCGGCCGGTGCTGCACCCAAGTGCCGCCGCCGGACCGGGCTAGCCTGCGTTTTCGGCCTTTTCGGCCAGCTCCAGCCAGTCTTCCTCGGCCCTGGACAGGGCCTCCTGCCGCGCGACCAGCGCCTCGGTCGCCTTGCGGAACTTGACCGGCTCGCGGGTGAAGAGATCGGGGTCGTCGAGCAGTTCTTCAAGCTTGGCGATCTCGGCCTCCAGCCGCGCGATCTCGGCCGGAAGCGCGTCGAAGCGGTGCTTTTCGGTATAACTGAGCCCCGGCGCCTTCTTCGAACGGGGCGGCTCCGGTTTGGTCTGCGCGGCGGAGGGTTTCTCGGCGGACTTCCCGACGGTCCGCCCGGGGCCGGTGGCCTCGGCCCGCTGCGCCCGGTAATCGCTCCAGCCGCCGGCATAGACGACCGCGCGGCCATCGCCCTCCATGGCGACAGTCGTGGTCGCGACGCGGTCGAGGAAATCGCGGTCGTGGCTGACCAGAAGAACGGTGCCGTCGAACTCCGACACCAGTTCCTGCAACAGATCGAGCGTCTCGACGTCGAGATCGTTGGTCGGCTCGTCCAGCACCAGCAGGTTCGATTCGCGGGCCATGATCCGGGCCAGCAAGAGCCGCGCCCGTTCGCCGCCCGAAAGGGACCGCACCGGCGCGCGGGCCTGGGCGTCGTCGAAGAGGAATTCCTTGAGATAGCCCACGACATGCTTGGGCTGGCCGCGCACCAGCACCTGGTCGGCCTTGCCCGACACCCGCATCTCGGGATCGCCGGTCAGGCTTTCCCAAAGCGTCATGTCGGGATCGAGCGCCGCGCGATTCTGGTCGAAGACGGCCATCTGCAGATTGGTGCCAAGCCGCAGCTCGCCGCTGTCGGGCGCCAGCTCGCCGGTCAGCATCTTCAGAAGCGTGGTCTTGCCGACACCGTTGGGTCCGACCAGAGCCACCCGCTCGCCGCGCTGGACGCGCAGCGAGAAGGGCTTGAGGATGACGCGATCGCCGAAGTTTTTCGAGATCTCGGTCGCTTCGATCACCCGCTTGCCGGATTTGGGCCCCGCCTCCAGCGCCATCGCCGCGGTGCCCTGGCGGCGGATCATCGCCGAGCGGTCGTCGCGCATGGCATGCAGTGCCCGCAGGCGGCCCTGGTTGCGCTTGCGGCGGGCCGAGATGCCCTCGACCGCCCAGCGGGATTCGGCCTTGATCTTGCGGTCGAGCTTGTGGCGGGCCTCGTCCTCGTCGGCCCAGACCTTGTCGCGCCAGTCCTCGAAGTCGGCAAAGCCGCGATCCTGGCGGCGGACCTCGCCCCGGTCGATCCACAGCGTGCCCCGGGTCAGGGCGCGCAGGAAGGCGCGGTCGTGCGAGATCAGCACATAGGCCGACCGGGTCTCGGCCAGCTGGGCCTCGAGCCAGCCGATGGCCTCGATATCGAGATGGTTGGTGGGCTCGTCGAGCAGCATCAGGTCGGGTGCGGCGGCCAGCAGGCGCGCCAGCGCCGCCCGCCTGCGCTCGCCGCCCGAGGCGGTGGCGGCCGGGGCGGAAAGATCGAGCTTGAGCCCCTCGGCCGCCATCTCGGCGCGATAGCCTTCGCCCGGGGCCAGCGCCGCGGCGGCGAAATCGCCCAGCGTGGCATAGGCCGAGAGGTCGGGCTCCTGTTCCATATAGCCCACCGAGGTGCCGGGCGACAGCACGCGGGCGCCGGAATCGGGTTCGACGAGGGCGGCCATGACCTTCATCAGGGTCGATTTTCCCGAGCCGTTGCGGCCGACCAGCGCCACCCGGTCGCCCTCCTGGATCACCAGATCAAGCCCGGCAAAGACCGGGCCTCCCCCGAAGGTGAGCGAGATCGACGACAGCTGAAGAAGGGGTGCGCGGGCCATGGGCGCTGGGTATGATGCCGGGTTGCGCCGGTCAAGCGGCAGAAGAGGGAAACCCCGGTCGGGGCGGGGCGGGCAAAATTCTTCGGCGAAGAATTTTTGGCCCCCGGGGCGGCGGCGGTGGGGACCGTTCACGGAATTTCGTGCGAAATTCCGCGCGCGCTATCCGGCCGAGGCGCGCAGCAGTCGCTTGCGGGCGGGGGGAATCGCCCGGATTTCGAGCCCGGTGAAGACATGCAGCGTGTTGAGATCGCGATCGACCACCGCATGGTCCGATACCCAGCCGCCCATCACCAGATAGCTGCGCAGGAGCGGCGGCATCCCCAGCATCGCCCGCCGGGCGTCGGGCTGGCGGCGCCGCAACATCTGCCCGAAGCGGAACACGTTCGGCGCCTTGACGCGCGGCAGCCAGCGTTTCGGCGCCAGATGCCGGTCCTGCAAGAGCGCGAAGGCATCCATGTAGGTCTCGGCCTCGGTGCCCTTGAAGGACGAGCAGCCGAACAGCATCTCGACCTTCTCCTCATCCACGAATCGGGTCATCGCCCCCCAGGCCACGCGCAGGATGTCGGGGTCGCGCCAGGCCGGGTGGATGCAGAACCGCCCCATCTCGACCATCGGCCCGTCGAAGGTCTCGAGCGCGGACAACTCGTAATACTGGGCCGAATAGCTTTGCCCGATCTCGGCCCCGCCCTTCAGCGGCAGCAGCCGGAAGCAGCAGACCAGCGTGCCGCTGCGGGTCTCCTCGACCAGCACATGACGGCAGACGGCATCGAAACAATCCGCATCGGCCCCTTCGGGATGGGTGTCCGTGGCGCGAAAGGCCAGATAGCGCAGACGCTGCGCGGCGAGGATATCGGCCGGGGTTTCGGCCAGCCGCGCGGCATAGCGGCCCTTGCGAAGTGACAGCATCGTGACGGCTCCACGGGACTGGCGGGACTGGATCGCCCGCCTAGATATTGTCCGAAGGCCGATAGCACACAAGATGTGACGAAACCCTGACAGGACCCGCGAGACCAAATGACCCAGAAAGTTTCCAAACCCGATTCCGAATGGCGCTCCGAGCTGTCGGACCTCGCCTACCGGGTCACCCGCAAGCACGCGACCGAACGCCCCTTTTCGCATGACGACTTTCCGAAGGCGCCCGGCACCTACACTTGCGTCTGCTGCGGCGCCCCGCTTTTCGCGCAATCCGACAAGTTCGACAGCGGCACCGGCTGGCCCAGTTTCACCCGTCCGGCCAGCCCCGACGCGGTCGGCGAGCGGAGCGACCGGAGCCTTCTGATGAAGCGCACCGAGGTGCATTGCCTGGCCTGCGCGGCCCATCTGGGCCATGTCTTTCCGGACGGCCCCGCACCGACCGGGCTGCGCTACTGCATCAACGGCGTGGCGCTCGACTTCACGCCAGACAGCAGCGGCGACGGCAGAGACACCGACGCGGACTAAGGTCAGAGCCAGGTGGCCCCGGGGGCTGCCATTCCGCGTCCCGGTCGGGACGCGGTGTGCGCTCAGCGGTCGCCGATGATGTCCTCGGCATTGAACTGGCCGATATTGCCCAGCATCTGCCGCAGGAACGAGACGCCCTTGATGTTGCTTTCGGTCACGCGCCGGTTCAGGGCGATCACGCGGCCGTCCTCCAGCCCGAACCGTTCGACATTCTCGACCGTCCCGGACTTGTCGAAGGAGATCGCCACGACCTGACGGTCGGTCTCCTTGGGTTCGCGGAAACCGACCGTCTCCCAGTCGCTTTGCACGTAATACCACGCATCGTCGCGCATCACGCCGCCTATCGTCGGCGGTCCGACCAGTTCGGCCACGCTGTCGCGCGTGTCGACACCGACCGTAACCCCGGCGAGATCCTCGTCGGACGGAGCATAGCCGTGGCTGCGCTGGATCGGAGAGCAGGCCACAAGGCCCGCAGAGAGAATAGCGGCCAGCACCAATCTGGCGTGCACTGCCCGGGGCCTTGCCATCGCAACCTCTTGTCACAGGGGTTTTTCACTTCTATCCCGCTTAGCAGATCGTATGCCCCGGGTTCAAGAATGGAACGTGAACCATGGCCAACACACCTGAAATGCCCAAAGGCACCGTCCCGCCCCTGCGGCTTGACCGTCGCGCAGGCCGCGACCCGGTCGCCTTCACGCTGATCCCCGAACCCGCCGAGCGCGCCGAGCTTGCCGGCCGGCTTGGCCTGTCCGCGCTGAAGAAGCTGCGCTTCGCGGGCCAGATCCGGCCCGAAGGCGCGCGCGACTGGCGGCTCGAGGCCGAGCTTGGCGCCACGGTGGTACAGCCCTGCGTCGTCACGCTGGCGCCGGTGACCACCCGGATCGACAGCCCGGTCCTGCGGCTTTACCGCGCCGACATGCCGTCCCGGCCCGAGGGCGACGAGATCGAGATGCCCGAGAACGACAGCGAGGAGCCGCTGCCCGATACGCTTGACCTGGCGCGGGTGTTGGAAGAGGCGCTGGCCTTGGCGCTGCCGCTTTATCCGCGCGCCGAGGGGGCCGAACTGGGCGAGGCGACCTTTGCCGCGCCCGGAACGGCGCCGATGCAGGATGCCGAGGTCAAGCCCTTTGCCGCTCTGGCCCGGCTTCGCGACCGTGCGGAGGGCGAAACCGCCGACGGCCCGGACGGCGAGACCGGCGGAAGCGACAGCGGAGACTGATCGGGGCGGACGGGTTTTGCCGCGCCCTGCCCGGGCCTGCGACCTCGCCCCGCCCCTTTGGGCGCGCTGCGGGGCCGGTTTCGGGATCGACTGCAGGGTCGGCGTCGGGATCGGGACGCCCCGGTGTCGCAAGGCGACGGAAAATCGCGCCTCGCGCCTGAAAGACAGGGCCAGAAAGGGGCTTGCGCCCGTCCAGAATCGCAGTATGTTCCCGGCCTCGCTTGCACGATGGATCGGACGCCGCGCCAAGGGCGCTGAGAGACGCGCGTTCCCAACGAAAGAACACCGGGCCAAGGCCCCTCCAGACCGAGGTTGAGACATGGCTGTCCCTCAGAATAAAGTCACGCGGTCCCGCCGCAACCAACGCCGTTCGCACGATGCGCTCGTCCCGGGCAACCCGGCCGAATGCTCGAACTGCGGCGAGCTGAAGCGTCCGCACCACGTCTGTGCGGCCTGCGGCCATTATGACGACCGCGAGGTCGTGGCCCAAGCCGACGAGATCGACCTGGACGAAGAAGACGCGGCATAATCCGCCCCAAAAGGCGCGCGTCTCTCCATGACCGAAGAGCATCTCCAGGAGCTGCGCGCCGCCCCGCGCACCGTGATATCGGTGGACGCCATGGGTGGCGACCGCGGCCCTGCGGCTGTTGTCGCGGGCATTGCCTTGTCCGCAGCCAAAAATCCGGACATCCGCTTTATTCTGCACGGGCAGCGCGACGAGCTTGAAAAGCTGGTCGCGCGTCGCAAGCCCCTGCGCGGGCGGGTGGAGATCCGGCATGCGGATGGCGTCGTCACCATGGACGCCAAGCCCAGCCACGTGATGCGCCACGGCCAGGACACCTCGATGTGGTCGGCCATCGACTCGGTGCGGCATGGCGAGGCCACGGTGGCCGTGTCCTGCGGCAATACCGGGGCGCTGATGCTGCTGTCGATCATGCGGCTCAGGAAACTGCCGGGCGTGAACCGGCCGGCCATCGCCTGTCTGTGGCCGTCGCGCAATCCCGGCGGCTTCAACGTGATGCTCGATGTCGGCGCCGATGTGCGCGCGGACGAGCGCGACCTGCTGCAATATGCGCTGATGGGCACCTCTTATGCCCGGAACGGGCTGGGGCTTGACCGGCCGCGGGTCGGGCTTCTGAATGTCGGCACCGAAGAGAACAAGGGCCGGGCCGAGCTGAAGGCCGCCCATGACCTGATCGAGGCTGCGGCCGAAGAGGCGAATTACAGCTTCGTCGGCTTCGTCGAGGGCGGCGATATCCCCTCGTCGAAGGTCGACGTGATCGTGACCGACGGCTTCACCGGCAATGTGGCGCTGAAGACCGGCGAGGGCACCGCCAAGCTGCTGGGCGATTTCATGCGCGAGGCCTTCACCGCGACGCCGCTGTCCAAGGTCGCGGCCCTGCTGGCCTATACCTCGCTCAGGCGTCTCAAGAAAAGAATGGACCCCAGGCGCGCCAATGGCGGGGTGTTCCTCGGGCTGAACGGAACGGTGGTGAAATCGCACGGCTCGTCGGATGCGACGGGCGTGTCGGCCGCGGTCAAGCTCGCCTTCGAGCTGGCGCAGTCGGGCTTCACCGAACGTCTGGCCGCGCGGGTCGCGGCCAGCAATGCGACAGGACCGGAGGCGCTCCGGGAACTTGCCGGCGGGCGTAAGGGGTAGGAATGGGTACGAGGGCGATCGTCCGGGGTGTCGGGCATTATCTTCCGGCGCGCGTTGTGGAAAACGCCGAATTCGAGGCGACGCTCGACACATCGGACGAATGGATCCGCTCGCGCTCGGGGATCGAGCGGCGGCATTTCGCGGCCGAGGGCGAGACCACCTCGCAGATGGCCATCGCCGCCGCCCGGGCCGCGCTGGACGATGCCGGGCTCGGGCCCGACGACATCGACGCCATCGTGCTGGCGACCTCGACCGCCGATCTGACCTTCCCCTCTGCCGCGACCATGGTGCAGGCCGGGCTGGGCATGACCCGGGGCTTTGCCTATGACGTGCAGGCGGTCTGCGCGGGCTTCGTCTTTGCCATGGCCAATGCCAATGCGATGATCGCCGCGGGCCTGGCCCGCCGGGTTCTGGTGATCGGCGCCGAGACCTTCAGCCGGATCATGGACTGGACCGATCGCGGCACCTGCGTTCTGTTCGGCGACGGCGCGGGCGCGCTGATCCTAGAGGCGGCCGAGGGCACCGGTGCGGCCGAGAATCGCGGCATTCTCGCGGTCGATCTCAATTCCGACGGACGCCACCGCGAGATCCTCTATGTCGATGGCGGGGTGTCGACCGGCACCACCGGACATCTGGTGATGCATGGCAAGGAAGTCTTTCGCCATGCTGTCGAGAAACTGGCCGACACCGCTCATTCCGCGCTGGACAAGGCCGGGCTGACCGGGGCCGATGTCGACTGGCTGGTGCCGCATCAGGCCAATCTGCGGATCATCAAGGCCACCGCGCAGCGGCTGCACCTGCCGATGGAGAAGGTGATCGTCACCGTCCAGGACCACGGCAACACCTCGGCCGCGTCGATTCCGCTGGCGCTGTCGGTCGGGCGGCGCGAAGGCCGGATCAAGGATGGCGATCTGGTCGTGACCGAGGCGATCGGCGGCGGCCTTGCCTGGGGATCGGTCGTCCTGCGCTGGTAGGCGCGCTTCGCGTGCCACCTTCGCCCATCGCGTCAAGTTCCCCGTATTGACACTGAAAATCAAATCTACCTAAGGTTTTGGCAACCAAGGGTTTCAATAGTCGCTGTCAGAGAATGGGGGAGATCATGGCAGGCAACACGCTGACGCGCATGGACCTGACCGAGGCGGTATTCCGCGAGGTCGGTCTGTCGCGCAACGAATCCGCTTCGCTGGTCGAGAGTGTGCTGCAGCACATGTCCGACGCGCTGGTCCGGGGCGAGACGGTCAAGATCTCGTCCTTCGGGACCTTCTCGATCCGCTCGAAGGCGGCGCGGGTCGGGCGCAACCCCAAGACCGGGGAAGAGGTGCCGATCCACCCGCGGAGGGTGCTGACCTTCCGGCCGTCGCATCTGATGAAAGACCGCGTGGCGGCCGGCAACAAGGGCTGACCGGCATTGGCCACGGACAAGTCTCCCGAGGCCTTTCGGACCATCAGCGAGGTATCGACCTGGCTGGATACCCCGGCCCATGTCCTGCGGTTCTGGGAAAGCCGGTTCACCCAGGTCAAGCCGGTCAAGCGGGCGGGCGGGCGACGCTATTACCGGCCCGCCGACATGCTGCTGCTGGGCGGCATCAAGAAGCTCCTGCATGAAGACGGGATGACGATCCGCGGCGTGCAGAAGATCCTGCGCGAAGACGGGGTCAAGCATGTCGCGGCGCTGTCGCAACCGCTCGACGACGAGGAAACCGTCGATATCGCGGGCGCCTTCTCGGACACCGACGAGCCGGACACCGAAGCGCCGATGGCGCTTGATGCCCAGGCCGAAGCGGCCGAGGTGCTGCCGATGCGGCGGCGCCCGCCGCCCGAACCGGACGAGGCGATCCTGCCCGGGCTCGAACTGCGGCGCCCTGCGCCAGCACCGGCCCCTGCACCAATCCCAGCTCCGGCCCCAGCACCAGTCCCTGCACCGGCCCCTGCACCGGCCCCTGCACCGGCAGGGCGCCCTGCCCCTCCGCCCGACATCGCCGATGCCCCCTGGCCCCGGCAGGACCCGGAAAGCGCCGCGGAGGACCTGGCCGAATCGGACGCCTGGGCCTCTCCGCCGCCGATGGCGGAGCCTCTGCCGCAGCCGGCCCGGGACCCCGAGCCCGCGGTCGAACCGGACCACGCCCCCGAGCCGGAGGCCCCGATCGACCTCGCGCCGGCCGAGACCGACCGGCCCGCCGACGCCGCCGACACGCCGGAACCGGCGCCCGAACCGGAACCGGAACCGGACCCCGAGCCGCAACCGCTTGGGACCGATCTGCCCGGCGCAGACCCCGAAGACGACGACCCCGCCTATGCGGCCACGGCCCAGCCCGTCCGCAGCCAGCTGCTGCAACCGGGGCTGCGGCGCCATCTTGCCGCCGATCCCGAGGCCGCTCGCGGTGCCGTCGACCGGCTGAACGACGTCGCCCGGAGGATCGGGGCCGTCTCGCAGGACTGACAGCGCTTTCGGGCGGGATTTCTGTCTTGCCCCCGCCGTCAGACATGCTAAGAAGCGCCCCACGTCGGGCTATAGCGCAGGTGGTAGCGCGTCCGTCTGGGGGGCGGAAGGTCGCAGGTTCAAGTCCTGCTAGCCCGACCATTACCCTCACCCGCCCGCGCCCTCAGGGGTTGCGGGCGGTTGTGTTTCAGGGGCCCCGCGCCGGGCCGAGGAGGGGATCCATGACCGCACCCGGCGTGCTGCCCGCACAGCAAATCCGCCATCTGATCGAGACCGGCGCCATCGGTCTTTCGGCCCCGCTCGATGCGGGCCAGGTCCAGCCCGCCTCGCTCGATCTCCGGCTCGGGGCCAGGGCCTACCGGGTCCGCGCCTCGTTTCTGGCGGGCGAAGGCCGCAGCGTGGCCGACCGGATCGCCGATTTCCAGATGCACGAAATCGACCTCACGCAGGGCGCGGTGCTGGAAAAGGGCTGCGTCTATGTCGTGCCGCTGATGGAGCGACTCGCCCTGCCCCCGGGCATCCAGGCGGTCGCCAATGCCAAAAGCTCGACCGGACGGCTCGACCTTCTGACCCGCACCATCACCGATGGCGGGGTCGAGTTCGACCGGATCCGCGCGGGCTATCGCGGTCCGCTTTACGCCGAAATCTGCCCGCGCTCGTTTTCCGTGCTGGTCCGGCCCGGCCAGCGGCTGAACCAGATCCGTTTCCGCGCGGGTCAGGCGGTGCTGTCGGACGAGGACTTGCGCGCGCTCGATGCCAAGGCGCGTCTGGTGACCGGCGGCCCCGCGGTGATCGACGAGGGCCTCGGTTTTTCGGTCGATCTGAGGCCCGCCGAGGGCGGCCTTGTCGGCTATCGCGCCAAGCCCCATTCCGGCGTGGTCGATCTCGACGGCATCGGGGCGCACGATCCGGCGGAATTCTGGGAGGAAATCCGCTCGACCTCGGGCCGGATCATCCTCGATCCGGGCGCCTTCTATATCCTCGTCAGCCGCGAGGCGGTGCATATCCCGCCCGATTACGCCGCCGAGATGGCGCCCTATCTGGCGATGGTGGGCGAATTCCGGGTCCATTACGCAGGCTTCTTCGATCCCGGTTTCGGGCATGACGACGCCGGAGGCGCGGGCTCGCGCGGCGTTCTTGAAGTGCGCTGCCACGAGGCGCCCTTCGTGCTGGAACATGGCCAGATCGTCGGCCGCCTCGTCTACGAACGCATGTCGTCCCGGCCCGATGCGCTTTACGGCCAGGGTATCGCCTCGAACTACCAGGGCCAGGGCCTGAAACTGTCCAAGCATTTCCGGATGTAGGCCCCCTGTCGGAGACCCGACAAAACCCGACGCAAGCCCGCCATCCCCCGCAGCGCGCGCCCCTTCTTCTTGGCTTAAATACCCAACTCGCGCCCTCGGACACCCTTGAAACGCTGGCCTCTCGCGCGCCCAGCCCGGTCCGGCCCGATCCTGGCACGCTTTCTGCTTCCGTCAGCATGAAGCAGGGAGACCCGGATGTCCGACGCGCTCAAGCAAACCGTGCAGGAAGCCTTCAACGAGCCCGGCTGCGCCACCAACCGCGCCAAGTCGGCCGAGGCGCGCAAGAAGGGCTGCGCCAAGCCGCTGACCCCGGGGGCCGCAGCGGGCGGCTGCGCCTTCGACGGCGCCATGATCACCCTGCAGCCCATCGTCGATGTCGCCCATCTGGTTCATGCGCCGCTGGCCTGCGGCGGCAATTCCTGGGACAACCGCGGTTCGGCCTCGTCGGGCTCGATGCTGTACAAGACCGGCTTCACCACCGATCTCAGCGAACTCGACATCGTTCTCGGCAAGGGCGAGAAGAAGCTGTATGCCGCGATCCGCGAGATCGTCGAAAAGCACAATCCGCCCGCCGTCTTCGTCTATGCGACCTGCGTCACCTCGATGATCGGCGACGATATCGCCGCGGTCTGCAAGGCCGCGACCCAAGCCTTCGGCACGCCCGCGATCCCGGTCGATGTGCCGGGCTATGCCGGATCCAAAAATCTCGGCTGCAAGCTCGCGGGCGAGATGATGTACCGCCATGTGATCGGCACCATCGAGCCCGAACACACCACCGAGTGCGACATCAACATCATCGGCGACTACAACCTGAACGGCGAGCTCTGGCAGATCAAGCCGCTGCTCGACCGGCTCGGCATCCGCATCCTCGGGTCGCTGGCGGCCGACGCGCGCTACCGGCAGGTGGCGGTGATGCACCGGGCGCGGGTCACGATGCTGGTCTGTTCGCATGCGCTGATCGGGCTCGCGCGCAAGATGGAGGAAACCTGGGGCATCCCGTTCTTCGAGGGGTCCTTCTACGGGGTTTCGGACACCTCCGAGGCGCTGCGCACCATGTGCCGGATGCTGGTCGAGCGCGGCGCGCCCGCCGATCTGATCGACCGCTGCGAGGCGCTGATCGCCGAGGAGGAGGCCAAGGCGCGCGCCGCGCTTGCCCCCTACCGGCCGCGCGTCGCGGGCCGACGGGTGCTGCTTTACACCGGCGGGCATAAAAGCTGGTCGGTGGTCTCGGCGCTGCAGGAACTGGGGATCGAGGTCGTCGGCACCTCGGTGCGCAAGGCCACCGAGACCGACAAGGCCCGCGTCGTCCAGATCATGGGCGACGAAACCCACATGTACGAGAACATGGCGCCGAAAGAGATGTACGCGACGCTCAAGGCCGCCAAGGCCGACATCCTGATGTCGGGCGCGCGCAGCCAGTTCGTGGCGCTGAAGGCGCGCACACCCTGGATCGACGTGAACCAGGAAAAGCACGAACCCTATGCCGGCTACATGGGCATGGTGGATCTGGTGCGGGCCATCGACCGGTCGGTCAACAATCCCGTCTGGGAAGATGTCCGCCGCCCCGCCCCCTGGGACGACCCGCGCCCCGCGACCGGGCTTCGCCTCGCCGCCCAAGCCGACCCGGCCCCGGGTCCCGTCAATGACCCAAAAGATTTCGAGGACTGCTGAGATGGCCCGCCTCACCCGACCCCGCCGCGCCTTGTCGACCAACCCGCTGAAATCGAGCGCCCCGCTGGGCGCCGCGATGGCCTATCTGGGCATCGAGGGCGCGGTGCCGCTGTTTCATGGCGCGCAGGGCTGCACCGCCTTCGCCATGGTCCATATGGTGCGGCACTTCAAGGAAGCGATCCCGCTGCAGACCACGGCGATGAACGAGGTCTCGACCATCCTCGGCGGCCCCGACCAGATCGAGGAGGCCATCGCCAATATCCGCAAGCGCGCCCATCCCCGCTTTATCGGTATCGCCTCGACCGCGCTGACCGAAACCCGCGGCGAGGACGTGCCGGGCGAGCTGCGCGAGATCCTGGCCCGGCGCAAGGATTTCGGCGATCTGAAGGTCGTCTATGCCTCGACCCCCGATTTCGAGGGCGCGATCGAGGATGGCTGGGCCGCCGCCGTCGCCGCCATCGTCGAGGCGCTGGTGCCGGAAGGCGACCCCGCGCGCTCCGAGACGGTCGCGCGTCAGGTCAATGTCCTGCCCTCGGCCAACGTCACCCCGGCCGAGATCGAGGAGATCGACCGCCTGATCCGCGCCTTCGACCTGACCCCGATCTTCCTGCCGGATCTGTCGACCGCGCTTGACGGCCATCTGGCCGAGGACTGGTCGGGCCGCTCGCTGGGCGGGACCCGGCTCGACGCGATCCCGGCCATGGCGAAATCGGTCGCGACCTTCGCCATCGGCGAAAGCATGCAAGGCGCGGCGCGGCTTCTGGGCCAGCGCGGCCATATGGAGGTGCAGGTCTTCCCCTCGCTGACGGGGCTGCGCGCCGTCGACAGCTTCGTCCAGGCGCTGATGGCGCTGGCGGGAACCGCCGATGCGCCCGACGCGATCAAGCGCGACCGCGCCCGGCTGCAGGATGCGATGCTGGATGCGCATTTCCAGACCGGAGGCCTGCGCTATGCCATCGCCGCCGATCCCGACCTCGCCTATGCGCTGAGCTCGGCGCTGGCGGGCATGGGCGCCGAGGCGGTGGCCGTCGTCACCACCTCGGGTGCCAACCCCATCGTCGAGCTGATCCCGGCCGAAGAGGCCGTCCTGGGCGATCTCGGCGATCTCGAGGCCGGAGCGCGGAAGGGCGAGGCGAGCCTTCTGATCAGTCACGCCCATGGCCGCCACGCGGCCCAGGCGCTGGGCCTGCCGCTGGTGCGCGCGGGCTTTCCCATCAACGACCGGCTCGGCGCGCAGGATATCTGCCGGGTCGGCTATCGCGGCACCCGCGCCTTCCTCTTCGAGGTGGCCAATGCGGTGCTGGCCCATCCGCACGCTGTGCGCCCCGAGGATTTCGGCGCCGCCCCCATCGACCCGGAGTTCGACCATGACCGCCCGCAGACTGCGCCTCATTGAGCCGGAGAAAGACATGACCGACAGCGAGATCCCGCTGAAAATCGCCATTGCGACCAACGATATGGAGCGTCTCGACGCGCATTTCGGATCGGCCGCGAAATTCGCCGTCTACGAGGTGACGACCACGTCGTCGCGCCTGGTCGAGGTGCTGGAATTCGATGTCGTCACCGACCAGAAGGGCGGCCATGACAACCTCGACGACCGGATCACCCCCAAGGTCGAGGCGCTGACCGGCTGCGCGCTGCTGTTCGTGCTGGCGATCGGCGGGCCGTCGGCCGCCAAGGTGGTGCGCGCGGGCATCCACCCGATCAAGCGCAAGGACCCTGAGCCCATCGCCGAGGTCATCGCCCAGACCCAGACCATGCTGAAAGGCTCGCCCCCGCCCTTCCTGCGCAAGGTGCTGGGCCGGCCGCAGACCGATTTCGCCTCCGATTATGCCGAGGATTACAGCGAATGAGCACCGAGGCCGACACCCTGCCCCGCGGCGGCGCGCTGCCGACCAGCGAATACCTGACCCAGCTGATCGCGGTGATCCGCGCCGAGGACACCCATGGCAGCTGGGACGGCAAGCCCGATGCCGAGATCCTGGCCGATTTCATCGTGACCAAGGAAGAACGCCGCGAGATCCCGATCATCTGCGACCCCGATCCCGACGTGCTCTGGCGGGTCGAGCGGTTCTATGACGCGGTGGCCCTTCTTCTGGAACGCCGGACCGGCGCCCAGGCGGCGCAGATGTCGCGGATCACCCATGAGGGCTTCGGCCGGATCGTGCTGATCTCGGGGCGGCTCGTCGTGCTGTCGAAACATGTGCGCGACATCCACCGCTTCGGCTTCGAAACCTTCGCCAGGCTGGCCGAAACCGGCGAACAGCTGACGGCGGACGCGGCCGACATGGTGGCGCGCTTCCCCGAGGCCGCCCGCGCCTGAGCCGCGACGACCGGCTCGCAACCCCCATGGCGCCCGACCCCGGCCGGGCCGCCGTTCCGTTTGTGCCCCATCACCCCGAGGACAGCCGATGAGCCTTGAAGAGCTTGAAGCGAAGGTCAGGAAACTGTCGATGCGCGCCACCAACGCCAAGATGAACCTGCACGATCTGGCCGAGGAGCTTCCCGTCGACTGGACGCGCATCCCCGAGGTCGCCGCCGAAACCCATCAGGTCTTCAAGGACCTGGAAGACGCACGCAACGCATTGAAAGCGGCCCGGAAAGCCGCAGAGGAGGCCTGAGCCATGCCGATCACAGCCACGACCCGCGGCGGCACCGAATACATCCCCGAATTCCTGATGGCGATCGATCAAGGCAAATGCATCGGCTGCGGCCGCTGCTTCAAGGTCTGCGCCCGCAGCGTGCTGACCCTGAAGGGCGTCACCGACGAGGACGAGATTGTCGATCTTGACGACGAGGAATTCGAGGACGAGATCGAGCGCAAGATCATGGTCATCGCCGATGGCGACGATTGCATCGGCTGCGGCGCCTGCGCCCGCGTCTGTCCCTCGGGCTGTCAGACCCACGCCCCGGCCTGAGCGGCCCGCCCCCATCGCCGACCGGCCCCGCGCGCCGGCTCCCCTACCGGGGGCGGCTCGCCTCTTGTCGGGGACCGGTTTGACCGTTCAGCCGGTCCGATACCGATGGTTCACGAGGTCTGATCCCGGAAGACCCCGGCAGTCCACCGGTTATCCGGGATGGCCCGGCGGCGCCCGGCACAAGGTCAGCGGCGTCTGCGGCGCTGCCACCATGCGTGGATTGCGGACCTCGCGACCCTGCGGCCTTCGGGAAATCTGCGCGATAGCTCTGCCGCAATATCGTCGAACGTCATCCGGCCGATGCGGCTGTGACCCCCGATACCTCGTCCATCTGATGCTCGAGTCCGGCCCAAGGAGAGGACCGGACATGACGAGATCGAAATTCACGGAAGAGCAGATCATCGCGATCCTGCGCGAGCAGGAGGCGGGCGCGAAGACGGCCGAGGTCTGCCGCAGGCACGGGATCAGCGGCGCCACGTTCTACGCCTGGAAAGCGAAGTTCGGTGGCATTGAGGAGCCGTCCGAGGCGAAGCGTCTGAAAGCCCTGGAAGACGAGAACGCCAAGCTTGAGCGCCTGCTGGCCGAGGCATGCTCGACAAGCGGCGGGCGTGTTGCCTGATCGGGGCGGATAGGTCTTCGGTGCGACACCGGCGCCCGGATGACCGCGACCTGCGCGAGGTGCTACGCGGGGCCGCCGGGACGCATCGGCGGTTCGGCTGTCGCCGCCTGCATGTGATCCTGCGGCGTGACGGCCACGTGCTGAACCGCAAGCGCACCCGGCGGCTCTACCGGGAGGAGGGGCTTTCGGTGCGCCGACGCCGAAGCCGAAGCCGGAAGCGGGCCATAGGAACGCGAGCGCCATTGGTGACCGAAGCCATGGCGAACGCCCGCTGGTCGATTGATTTCGTGCAGGACCAATTTGCCAATGGCCGCCGATTTCGCATCCTGAACGTGATCGGCGACGTCACCAAGGAAAGCCCGTCGGCCGTGGCCGACACCTCGATTTCAGGCCAACGCGTCGCACGGGAACTGACGGCGCTGATCGCTCGGCGTGGAAAGCCCGGCGTGATCGTCTCGGACAGTGGAACCGAGTTCACATCGAATGCGATCCTGGAACGGGCCGGGAAGATGCAGATGAGATGGCACTACATCGCCCCCGGCAAGCCCATGCAGAATGGGAACTGCGAGGCGTTTAACGGCCGGATGCGGCGGTGGCGGTCCTGCACAACGACGTGCTGCCCTTATACCGCGCCCTGGACCTGCCAGTGAAGGCGGTGCTGACCGAGCGAGCCATTGAAGGCGCCATTGGTTCGAGCCCAATGGCGAGCGGCCGCGAATTCTGCGGCACCGAAAAGCACCCCTACGAGCTCTATCTCGACCTCAACGCCATCGAGCACCGCCGCACCAAGGTCCGCACGCCGAAGACCAACGGGTTCGTCGAGCGCTTCAACGGCACGGTGCTGGAGGAGGTCTTCCGCGTGAAGATGCGCGAGACCTTCCACGAGACCGTCGAGGCGCTCCAGGCCGATCTCGACGCCTGGCTCGTCCACGACACCACCGAGCGCCCGCATCTGGGTTACCGAAACATGGGGAGCTACGTGATGTCGATGTGCAGATCGCCGGGCTCGTCGGCCTTGATGCTGCCATGCGCGGGCTTGGATGCCTTCGGCTTCGGCGCCCGCAGGTTGCCCGGGCCGTGGCGCCGGAGGCAGCGGTCGAGGCCCGAGCGCGAGACATGCGGCTTGAGGAATGCACGCACCACGGCGAGCAGATCGTCGAGCGGCAGGAGAAGCGCCTTGCGCAGCGCAACGGCAACGTTCTTCGCTGTGATCGGTCCACCGGATCGATCGTTTCACGCTCGAACCCTGTGCCGGCGCCAGCGTCGTCTGCAAGCGGTGCGGCGTGTGGCTCCGGGCGTGGACATCGTCGCGCCCCCGCCACGTCCAGACCGTCCGCTCGGAGATCCCGGAGCGCTCGGCAACCAACCGCGTCGGTTCGCTGCTTGCCTGGATCGCTCCCCGGACTTCGGTGTCGTGGTGGCCTGCCTGTGCAGAGAGACCAGCATGCACCCATCCCTTCCCGAGCCTCGCGCAGGATCGACCTTGCCATGAACAGGGCAGACCGGCGCGGGGCCATGTGATCATCCGGCATGGACCAGATAGCCCCCGACGGCCCCGAAGCGGACCTCAGCGGACCAGCAGGGCCTCGGGGTCGAAGGTTTCGGCGAAGACCAGCCGTTCCTCGATGATCCGGCGCGGAAAGAGCCGCCCGCCATGCCGCTCGTTGACGGTGTTGTCGGAATAGAACCGCTCGAACTCGCGGACCAGAATGCGGCGCGGTCCCGCACCGCCGGGCAGCGTCACGGTGGCGTCCCAGAAGGCGGGGTCGGGAAGGAACGGGTCGATCGGACGGGTCGGCGTGACCAGATCCCCGATCGCGCCGCCCATCGCGGTGCCCAGCGCGCGGCCGATGGCCAGACTGCGGTCCTCGGCGGGCGGCAGGGTGACCCGGCCACCCGCAGCCGGCGCGACGACCCGGCCCCCGGCGGGTCCGGGCGACACGGTGGCCGAGAGCGCCCCCGTCCCCGCGGGGCGGTCAAGCGACAGAACCCCGTCGCGGGCCGCGGACAGCCCCCCCGGCGCGAAGACCGGGCCGATGCCGCCGTCTTCCTCTTCGCCCACGACATGGTCGTGCAGCACCTGCACGTCTTCCCAGGCCAGATCGCTGTCGATCCCGTCCTTCTGGCGTTGCAGCACGATCTCGACACGGTTGCGGCCGGTCTCGAACGGCCCGTTGACGAAGGACACGTTCTGAAAGGCGGAATCGCGGTCGAAGCGGATCGGGCCGCTTTCCGGGTCCGGCCCGTGCAGGCTGACCGACAGCACCGAGCCCGTGCGCGTCGCCCGCACCCGGCGGCGGGGCAGCACCTGGGCAAACTCGGCCAGAACCACGCGCGAGATCCTGGCCCCCGGCATCGCATTCGGCTGATAGCGCACCAGCGCCAGCCGCACGAAGGGCATGTAGCTCGACCCGGGCGACAGCTCGATATCGCAATACCAAAGCCGCCGGTCGTCATCCCAATGCACCCGATGCCCGACAATGCGAA
Source organism: Rhodovulum sp. BSW8 (assembly GCF_003314725.1). Lineage (NCBI taxonomy): Bacteria > Pseudomonadati > Pseudomonadota > Alphaproteobacteria > Rhodobacterales > Paracoccaceae > Rhodovulum > Rhodovulum sp. BSW8. Next base: position 544,001 of record NZ_QNVX01000005.1, on the reverse strand, counting down.
CAGAAGGATCGCCCGGACGCGCTTCCCGCAGCGCCAGCGTTTCTGCGGTCACCCGGGCCGGAAAATCCGCATCGCGGATCGTCTGTTTGGGCGCCGGGCTTTGCCAGAGCGGATCGGTCCCCCATTGGGTGACGAGCTTTTCGAACCGTTCCGGGATTTCATTGAAATTGCCGCCATTGCGGTGAAGGACCACCCCCAGAAGCTCGCCATCGCCCGAACTGAACCAGGGCCGGTCCAGCCAGACCCGAAGCCCGTTGCCGGTGCGGGTCGCGGTATAGCCGGTCGCGCCGGTGCTGCGGCTCCAGCGGAAGGTGGGCACGACATAAAGCAACCGCGGGTCTTTGGGCGGGGCCGAGGCCAGCACCCGGGTCTGGGCAGTCGAACCGGCCGGATCGGGCAGCACGGGCGCCCCCATGTCGTCCTCGGGCGGCAGGGCCATCGGCTCGCCCAGTGCAACCGGCCCCAGCTGCGTGACCAGATCGGTTTGCCCGTAAAGCGCGGGCGGCAGGTATTCGCGGAACCGGGTCGTTGCGCGCATCCGGTAGGCGATCAGCCGGAACCGGGTGTCGCCCAGATCGTGCACGTCGCCGCGCTTGGCCTCGGGGTCGGTCAGCTGCGCCGAGACGGCTGTTGAAAGCACCAGAGCGTTGGGGTGGTTCTCGGCCAGCCGCACCTCGCCCAGCTGGCCGCGGAAGGCGACACGCTCGGGTCGGGGCTTGGCGATGTCATCGACCCATTCCTGCCAGTCGGCCTCGATCTCGATCTTGCCGGTCGAGGGACCGTGCAGTCGCACCTGACGGCAATGAAGCCGCAACTCGCGGTCGCCCCTGCCCCGGCTGGTCGTCATCTGGATCATCTCGGGGCGGCAGACCGGCGCCTGGGTGGCATGGACCAGCGTCAGCGGGCGATAGGGCGTCATCAGCCAGTTGGTGCCCATCGCCGCGGCCTTGCGGCAGGCCTCGGCGGCCTTGGCCGATTCTGTCCAGTGCGGAATGCCGAAGCTGTCCAGATGCCGGGGCGAGACGAAGCTGGCATAGAAAAGCCGCACGATCCGGCCCTTCTCGACAAAGAGGGTCAGCTCGCGCTTGTCCTCGTCCCAGACCGGCAGGCCTCTGTCGGGGAAATCGACCGCACAGGGCAGGTCGCTGTCGGTTTCGGCGCGTTCGGCCAGAACCAGACGGAACCCCGCCAGATCGGGCCAGTCGCCGCCATGCCGGACCAGCAGGATCAGCCGCTCGCGGTCGTCGCGCACGACCCGGGCGCTGGGGCCAAGCACCATCTCGTCGTCGATCCCCGGCAGCGTATGGCCGCGCGCCGCCCGGATCGAGATGCCGCCCGCCGCCCCGTCGGGCAGATAGGGTGTGGTCAGCGCGGCCTCGCGGTGGATCACATATTGCCCGCCCGCCATCCGGTCGCCCACAGGGTTGTCAGCCGAGGGCAGCGCGGGCGGCACGGCTGCCGTGGTGGCGATGGCCCCCAGCGTCTGCGGCGTGATCAGCTCGACCTGGGCGCCGGGCAGCGGGTCGTAAAGCGTGCCCGCCTCGCGCGCGGCGATGGCGTAGCCCTCGCGGATGCGCTGCCAGTCGCCGAAGAACGGATCGAAGAAGCCATGGGTCTCGCATTGCTGCTGCGAGGATTTGGGCGGCACCAGATGGCGCTGGTTGGTTTCGGTATAGGCGAAATCGGCCGAGGCCGGTTCGGCCGCCGCCGCCTGGAAATCGGGATCGTTGAGATATTCGCCGGTCGTTGCGTTGAAATTCGACCGGATCACCAGCCGTTCCAGTTGCTCGCCTTCGCTCAGCCTTTCGCGCTGGACCAGCACGGGCGGATCGACCGGCTCGAAGCGCCAGTAGCCGACCGCGTCGCTGGCCTGTTCCAGATCGCCCAGCGAGGGGTCCTTGAGCCCCAGCGAATTGCCCGCCAGATCGACGACCCGCGCCCGCAGCCGGTACAGCGCGCCGAAGCGCAGGCGCGGCAGGCTGCCCTTTTCGGCGGCAAAGATGACGGCCAGATCGTTGCCCTTTTCGGCGGTGTCGGTGACATCGGCGGGCAGCTCGGCCTGCAGGTTGTCGTCCTCGCCGGTTTCCGACCGGATGGTCTTGCCCGGACGCGGCGCGGCCAGGCTCCAGCCCGACCAGCGGAACAGGCTTTCATGCAGGTACTGTTCGTCCGCGTTGTCGGGATCGCCCGACACCGAATGGCCCGAGACATAGCCCTCGTCGGGCGGGAATTTCAGCTGCTCGCCGGTCGAGATCACGCGATAGTCGCCGACCCGCGCCTGCAGGCTTTGCCAGGGGCCGGGATGGACCCGGTCGGGCACCCGGGCCACGTCGATGCGATAGCCCCGATGCACATCCTCGGCGAACAGCACCACCTTGTCGGCATTGCCCGCCGCGATCTCGGCATTCTTCAGATCGGCCGCGGCGGCCAGCTGCGCCAGATCGGTTGCGCGGCCATGATGCGACACGCCGATGCCGCCGGACCGCAGCGCCGCCACCCCCTGCCGGTCGGGCGTCGTGTAGGTCACCTCGCCATGGCTCTGGCGCAGGCTCAGGCTGCGGGCCACGAGGTTCTGCGCGGTCAGCGCAAAGTTCACCGTCTTCAGCGCCGCGCCATCGGGATCGACCTGATAAAGATCGAAAAGGCCGGGCTTTTCGTCCTTGGCCACCTGCCAGCCATCGTCGCTGTCCTCAAGCCGCAACAGCCCCGCATCATGCTGCGCGCTGCGCGGGCGTGGCACGAACCGGTCCTTGCGGGCCAGCCAGGCGGTGCGGGGCGTGGCGTCCTTGCCGGGCGCGGGCCCGTCCCATTTCAGCACCAGCTGCATCTGCCCGATGCCGGTGCCGCCGCCCGCCGCGATCCGATCGTCGACCGCCTTGCCGGTGTCGAGCACGCAGTCGATCACCAGCCCAAGGCCGCGTTTCAGATCGCCGTAATCGGCATAGGAGGCCACGATCCGGTGGAAGTCGTACTCCGGCGCGGGCGGTGGCGGGGTCACATCCTTGAAATCGGGTCGGCGCTTGAGCTTTTCCAGTTCGCTCGCGCGGGTCCGGCGGTAGAAGCGGTCGGCCTGATAGAAGGTGTATTCGTCCGCCGAGGTGAACTGTGCCATCACCCCGGCGGCCGCGCCCGCGGCGGCCGGCGGCACCCAGTCGGGCGGCAATGCGCGGCGCGGGCGGCTTTCGGCCGCATCGGGCGTGCCGGTCTCGCCCTCGACGCCGGGCCCGGGCACGGCCATCGGGAAGACCGACTCGGGCGAGAAGACAGAGCGGTCCAGGAGCTTGTCGATATCGTCGCCGAAGAAGCGCGAGAATCCCGGCAGCGGCACCTCGACCGAGCGGTCGCCGAAATTGATGATCTGGGTGCGCGTCCCGAGATCGCCCAGCATGCCCTTCAGCGCGGGATCGGCATCCTTCCAGGGCAAGAGAACCGGGTGTTCGTCGCCCGACTGCGCCGCGAGCCGCCCGTAATGGCGCCGCGCGAAGGCCAGCACGTTGCGCACCGCGTAAGACCGCAGGTTGACCCGGCTCATATCGGTATAGACGAAGCCCGCGACCGGGGTCTCTTCGGTGAAGAAGCGTTTCCACAGGTCGCTGTCGGGTTTCGAGACCGGCGTCAGACGCACCAGCGTGCTGCCGATCCTGAGACGAAAACTCGCCCGCGCCAGCGTGGCGGGCCAGTCGAGCCAGGGCTCGTAGGCTTTCAGCACCTGTTCATCGGGCGCCTGCGGCGTCAGACGGGGCGAGACCACAAGGCTGACCCGCCACTTGCCGTCATGCTCTCCCCCGTCGGCCATGCGGCCATAGGGCAGGACGGTCCAGACCAGAAACTGCTCTGCCATGGTAATTCCCCCTCAGCCGAAGGCCTCGACATAGTCGCGCCAGGCATAATCCACCCCGGGCCCCGAGATCGCCGCCAGCTCGTCGGCCAGCAGCAGGGTCGCGTCGAAGCCCATCATCTCGCGCAAGCTCGGGTCGCCGTTCGAGCCCGCGAATTTCTTCTGGCAGCGGATGGTCACGCTGCCCGAGAAGAACAGCACCGACACCTCGATCGTCAGCTGGGCCATGCCCACGCACTTGCCCGACGAGAATTCGTAGCGCAGTTCCAGATACAGCTCGAGCGAGGCCGAGATCAGCCCCAGCACGCTGACATGGCCGCCAAGCCGGAAATACCCGGTCAGCGAGGCGTCCTGCATCTCCATCCGGTAATAGAAGCCCGCCATCACCTCGACCCCGCCCGAGGCGACGCCGAAATCGACCGACAGCGAGGCGCCGAATTCCAGGGCCGCCTCGAGGATCTGTACGCCCCTCGGGTCGATGGTGACGCCGAAGAAACCGCCGCCGCCGAAGCAGTAGACCGTCAGGCAGAAGGGCTGTTCGCGGGTGCAGAAGTTGAAGGCGACCGACAGCGGCTGGCCAATGAAGGGCACGGTGAAGCCCGCGCCGAGGCTGAGATTGTTGATATTCAGCACACCGACGCAGATCGAGGGCAGCGCGATGTCGAACCCCGCATGGATGCCCTGCGGGGTGATGTCGAGATAGGGCGGGTCGGAAAACCCGTCGAGCGGGATCAGGTCGCGCAGGGTCTCGACGAAGGACAGAGGCCCGACAAAGCGGATGTCGTCCAGCACCACGTCGACATCCATCTTGGCGGCGCTGTCGACCGCAAAGACGATGCGGTCGAAGTTCAGTTCCAGGAAGGACGCCTTGCCGATCAGCACCAGATCGAAGCGGTTCAGAGAACAGGTCACCGCGATCTTCGGGCTGGAACTGCCGTTCTTCTTGACCTTGCCCTCGACCGCGACGACGAAGCCGCGCTTGTCGTTGGCGCGAAAGATCTCTTCGCCCGCGGCGGCGGGCCAGTTGCCGATTTCGGGCGCCCAGTCGAAGCGGATGGTCAACTCGTCCCCGGTCAGCGCCTCGATCAGCCTGGCCAGATCGGCCGCCGCCTCCAGCACTTCGCGCACCGCGCCCAGCGCGGTCAGGATCGCGGTCTTGGGCGCCGCGCCCAGAAGGTCGAAGTCGCGGATCGCGGTCTCGAACGGGCCGAGCGCCGCGATGACATCGTTGATCTTCGCTTCCAGCCCGGCCCCGTCGGACAGCAGGTTGGCCAGCACCGTCGGGTCGCCGACGATGGCGTCGAGCGCGTCCCAGAGGTCCCTGGCCGTCGAAAACAGCGCGGCACTGTCCCCGACCGCTTCCAGCAGGGTGTCGAGACCGGTCGCGAAGGCCCGGATCTGCTGGCGCAGATTGGCCGGAATGGCATCGCCCTGCGGTCCGTTGACGATGGCCAGAAGCTCGGCGATCCGGGTCTGGATCGTCGCGATCTGACCGGGCAGCGCGGCAAAGTCGGGCGCGGCGCCGATGCCGTCAAGCGCCTGGTGCGACAGGCTTTCCAGCGTGGTCCCGAGCCCCGCGATCAGCGCCTCGATCTCGGAGAGCTTCGCCAGCGCGGCCTGCAACGCGGCCGGGGCCACCTGCCCCTGCTGACCCAGATCGGCGATTTTTCCGACCGCCTGGGCCAGCCCGCCCGCCCCCTGCCCCAGCACCCCGCGCGGCAGGTCGTAGGTCAGCCCGAAAAGCTGGACCAGCGCGCCGATGAAGCTTTCGACCTGGGTGCCGGCCTCCGAGACGAAGCGGGGCACCTTCTCGCCCTCGCCCGCAATGTCGGTCACGGCCTTGATCAGTTCGCCCAGCGGGATGCAGCCGAACAGAAGCGGCAGCGGCAGGTCGCTGACCGAGATCGGGAACCCCGCCCCGGGTTCCATCTGCCCGTCGAGAAACTGGGTCACGTCTGACATCACCGGCCCGGCCATCCGCGAAAGGGCGCGCGGGCGCAGGTTCGGCTGGACGAACCCGCCCGACTTGTCGCCCTGGGACGAGAAGTCGAGCATGCCCATATTGGGGCTTTGCACGATGTCGGCGAAGACCTCGCCCACGTTGCGCTGGCCCACCGGCGCGCCGGCACCGGCGGCGAACCCGAATTGCAGATAGCGCGCGTTCCAGCTCAGCCGGTTGGTGCGGGTCGAGCCGGTCAGCTGGTTCACCGGCCCCAGCCGGGCCGTCGTCTCGACGATCTTCGGCAGGAACAGGGCGCGCGACAGATCGCGGCTCCAGGCCTCGATGGTTGCGTTGCGGGTGGGCTGCTGGCCCGGCCCGCCGCGCTTCGGCGCCTCGGCGCCCAGCACCATCTCCTCGACCTCGACGGCGGTGTCGCCGGACCTGGCCGAGGTGGCCAGCGCCACGCGCTGGAAATCGAAGGGCACGGTATGGCGCTGGGGCCATCTCGCGTATTCCTCGGCGGCGGTCGCGGCATTGAAGGCGGCGGCGGGATAGTCCGCGTCCAGCCGTTCGGTCACCGGGTTGAAGATCCGCGGACAGGACACGGTGTTGTCCATGAAGATCATCGGCAGATCGAAGAGCACCCGGTTCCCGTCAAGGTCGGTGCCCGCGCATTGAAACCGGAACGGTTCTCCATTGACCGAGGGCCAGAAGAAAAGCTGGCCCGCGTTCGACACGTCGGTATCGGCCGGATCGTCCAGATCGGGGGTGCGTTCTGTCAGGATCTCGATTTTCGAGAACGGGAACTGGCGCGCGAAATTGACGGTGTTGTCGGTGCTTTTGGCGGCATGGAACAACGCGTCATCGAAGGTCAGCACGCGTTCGCGGATGATGATGAAATAGCGCTGGCGCAGATAGGCATGCTGGCTGCGGTCGTAGCCGTCCTGCGAGCCGGGCGTTTCGAAACTGCGCTTGTGAAACTTGCGCTCGGTCACCTTGACCAGCGAGACCCGGCAGTTCAGCGGGCACAGACAGCCGCGATAGACGACCTTGACGTAATGGTCGCGCCCCATCGCGCCGCGATGCACCCATTCCTCGACCGACAGGCCCGGCGGGTTCCACGACCCGCGCGAATCGAGCCAGCCGCCCAGCGAGGACAGCATCATGAGGTTGGTGTCGACCGGTTCCGGCGTGTAGCCGGTGACCGAGAAGTTCGAGGACAGATGCGCGATCTGGAAGCGGTCGAAATCGTCGAGCGGCATCCGGAACGGACGCCCGCCCGGCACCGGCAGCGCGTCATTGGGCTGGCTTGGCGGTACCCCCGGCGAGCGTGTGGGCCAAGCCTGTCGTATCGGCGGGTTTGCGGCCTCGGACCCGGAACCCGAACGCGCCCAGACCGCGCGGATGGTGCGGGCCGGATCGGCATAGGGCGGCGGGATCTCGGTACCGTCCGACCCGGGCGTGACCATCCGCGTGTGCCAAAGCTCGACATGGGCGGTCGAGGCCGACAGCGCGGGGCGCGTCGCATGGCGCCATTTCGCGCCCCCATGGGGCGACACGATCAGCCGCCAGGGCATCTCGATGGCGGTGGTCGTCGCGGTCGGGTTGCCGGGCCGCGGTTTCGCGCCGCCCGGGGCCACGATCACCCGGTCGGGAATGCGTTCGAAGACCGCCGCGTTGGCGCTGGCCTGACGGGCCCGCAGCGTGGTGATGTCGCCGCCCTCGCTGGCGGCCAGGCGGAACGAGGACGCCACATGGCCGGCCAGCTGCGCGCGCGCCTTGACCGACAGCGCATTCAGCGCGCCGTTACGGATCAGGTCGGTCAGCGGCAGGAAAACGCCTGGCTGGCTGCGCGGCCTGGCATTGCTGGCCACCGACAGGGTCAGCGTCTGGCAGGCCGCCAGCACGCCTTCGAGCGTATAGTCGATCTCGAAGCCCTCGGGCACCAGGAAGGACAGCCGCGATTCATCTGCGATGCGGGCCCGGATCGGCGGCTCGCGCAGCGCCTCGTCGGCGGCCGGATTGGCGGGCTCGGGTTTGGGCTGGTCCTTGGGATTGGCGTATTTCGGTTCCGCCGGAACCGGCTTGCCGATCCTGGGCGGCGGCGGCTGGAAGAAGGTCTCTTCGGTCACCGTCTGGGGCGGGAAATGCAGGATCAGCCGCCCGGTGCCGCCCGCCGTCTTGCGGAGCTTCGGCGGGCTGCCCGGCACGATCTCGCAATTGCGCAGCTCGATCCGGAGGGCCAGCAGGTCGTCGACCCGAAGCGCGGGCCGACCCGGCCGGGTCTTCTCGAAGATGTTCTTGATCACATCGGGCGCGCGCGGGATCAGCACCAGATCGTCGATCGCCGCGTCGATGGCGGACACGATGGCGCCTCGCGAGGTGATCGCCTGAACCGGAATGGACGCACCAAGAGAGAGCCCGAAAATCGAGCGCAACGAGGGGCGGACTGCCATGGCAAACCCCAATGGATTATATACTTAATAGAAACAAAATTAGCCCATATGGGCGATTCTGTAAAATACTATTACGCGGCACGGTTGAAAGCGGCGCTGACCGGGCTGTTGGAAGCAAGCTCAGCCCGCGCCCTCCCCACGCGGATCGGTCGGAGCGATGACGCAACGGCAGGCACCGCAGGCGCCGCGACCGCGACCGGGCGACGCCCCCGGGAACGCCACCCGGCATGCGCTTCAGCCAGACCCGCGGGCCGCATCCCGTCGCACCCCGCGGTCCCCGGCCCATCGGGGTCCATTGGGACGGCAGCGTCACGCGGAAGAACGGTGCGGCCGCCCTGTCGGCGGTCTCGGCCGGGTGCGGGGTCCTTGCCGCGACCGGCGCCAGGGATTGCAGATAGGCGACCAGCGCCGCGCCGTCCGCGTCGGTCAGCCCGGGACAGGAGCCCCAGGGCATCACCGGCGCCAGACCCCGCCCGTCGGGCCGGATCCCCGCGCGGATCGCGGTCAGGATCTGATCGGCGCTTCAGTCCCCCAGCCCGGTCGCGTCAGGCGTCAGGTTCGGCGGCCAGAAGATGCCAAGCCCCGGCCTCTCGAACCCGACCGTGCCGCCCGGGAGCCCGGCGGAAAAGACCGGCACCCCGTCGGCGCCGCGCGGCATGTGGCGGCCCGCGCAATCCATGATCCGTGCCAGATAGGTGCCGCGTTCGATCTTCGCCGCATCCGCCGACGCGGCCCCGCCGGTCGCATGGACGGACGACGCCGAAAGGCCGACGCAAAGCGCCAGCGGCAATGGCAAGACTTTCACGATGTCTTCGCCCTGAGCCCCGGGCCGAAGCGGCCGCCCGCATGTCGCGGCGGCGTCCCGAACCGGCGACGCAGGAATGCGCGCCCCTGGCGGCCTGGCCAGAAGGGGGTCTTTCGCTTGCGCGCCTCTGTGCCCTTGCGCCCCGCAGGAGCGTCCGGCCACGAGCCCTCGGCGCCCCCTCCGTCCCTTGTGCCAAATACGACCGCCCGAGCCCGCCTGGCCCGACGCCCGCGGCCGACGATGAAAGCAGATTGTCTGGATGATCTAGGCGCGAGATCCGGGCGCGCGACTGGCCCGCCGCAGGTCTTGCGGGAAGCCGGTTTCTTCGCAGCCCCCGCCTCCGGGTCCGGCCCGCAAGAGCCGGTGTCGGGCATCTGGAAATCCCCCGCCCGGAATGGCAATGTCGCGCAAAGGGAATCCGGTTTGAACGTCGTCTTCTTTGCCAACGGGCTTGTGCTTGGGCTGCTGGCTCTGATGTCGGCAACCGTGGCCCTTTTCTATCCCGAAACGCGTGGGGTTTTCGCCGAGGCCACCTTTCAGCTGGGGCTGACCGGCACGCTGATCGCGGTCGCCTCGCGATCCTCCTTCGAGGCGCTGCGCCTGCCCCATGCCTTCATGCTGACGGCCTCGGTCTGGCTGGTCGCGGCCATCGGCGGGGCGGTGCCGCTTTATCTGTGGAAGCTCTCGGCGGCGGATGCCTTCTTCGAGGCCATGTCGGGGATCACCACCACCGGCTCGACGGTGATGACCGGGCTCGACGGCACGCCCAAGGGCATCCTGATGTGGCGCGCGCTGTTGCAGGCGCTGGGGGGCGTCGGCTTCATCGGCACCGGCATCGCGCTTTTGCCCGTCCTCAAGGTCGGCGGAATGCAGCTTTTCCGCACCGAAAGTTCCGACAAGGGCGAGAAGGAGCTGCGCAACGCCACCCAGTTCGCGGCGGCGACGCTGCTGGTCTATGTCTCGCTGATGACGCTTTGCGGCGTGCTCTACCGCGCCGGGGGGATGAGCCTGTTCGACGCCGTGACCCATGCCATGACCACGCTGTCGACCGGGGGCTATTCGACCCATGACGCGTCCTTCGGGTTCTTCGCCAACCCGTTCCTGCAATGGACCTGCACGCTGTTCATGGTGCTCGGCTCGGTGCCCTTCTCGTGGTACATCCGCAGCGTCTATCACGGGAAATTCCGCAGCGAGCAGGTCGGCGCGATGCTCAAGACGCTGGCCGCGGTGATCCTGCCGCTGTCGCTGTGGCTGGGCCTGACCTCGGACATGCCGTTCCTCGCGGCGCTGCGGCTGGTGGCCTTCAACGTGGTGTCGGTGGTCTCGACCACGGGCTATGCGACGACCGATTACACCACATGGGGTCCGGTCGCGGTCTGTTCCTTCGTGATCCTGACGGCGGTGGGCGGCTGTACCGGCTCGACCGCGGGCGGGGCCAAGGCGATGCGCTGGGTGATCGTGTACCGGCTGGTGCGCGAGGGTATCCGGTCGGTCCGCTACCCGCACGGGGTCTATCGCATCCGCTATGAGGGGCGGGTCATCGACGAGGACATCGTGTCGAGCGTGATCGGCTTCTTCTCGATGTACGCCCTGAGCTTTGCGGTGATCGCGAGCCTGCTGACGCTTGTCGGGCTCGATGGCGCGACCGCGCTGAGCGGCGCCATCACGGCACTGGCGAATGTCGGCCCGGGCGTCGGCGACATCATCGGGCCGGCGGGCACCTTTCAGCCGCTGTCGGACAAGGCCAAGACGATCCTGGCCATCGGCATGTATCTGGGGCGGCTCGAGATGCTGACCGTTCTGGTTCTGCTGACGCCGCGCTTCTGGCGCTCGCTGGCCTGAGGCGCGGCTCAGAACGCCGCGTGTTCGGCCAGATCGGCGCGGTCCTCGCCGCTCACAAGCCGCGCGTAATAGTCGTAAAGCCGGTCCGATCCGTATTCGGGCGTGGCCTCGGCCTCGTAAAGACCCGTCTCGGGGTTCAGCACCAGCATCGACTCGGTCCCGTAATAACGCCCGATCCGCGCGAATTCGGCCTTGTCGCGGAACCGGGGGATAACCCGGCCCAGCGTCGAGAGGATGGCGATGATCGCGTCCATCATCGCCACCGGCACCTCGCGGAATTTCGGCTCGCGCCCCAGCAGGCGGAACAGTTCCTCGCCCTGATCCCGGGGCGTGATCGCGGGCCCCGGGCCGCCGATGGGCAGAACCCGGTTCTGCAAGGCCGGATCGTCCAGGCAGTCGGCCATGAAGCGCCCCAGATCGGCATCGCTGATCGGTTTGCAGGCGGTCAGGCGCCCGTCGCCGAAGACAAGGAAGGGCTTGCCGGCCTTGACCCGCTCGACCTGGCCCGAGAGCGACTTGAAGAAGGCCGTGGGGCGCACGATGGACCATGTCAGGCCCGAGGTCTTCAGTTCGGCCTCGAAGGCCAGCTTGGCCTGCTGGAAGGCAAGGGTCGGCTTCTGCACGCAGATCGCGGACAGAAGCACCGCCTGGCTCACCCCGGCGGCGCGGGCCGCCTGCAGCGCATCGGACTGCGCCTTGTGGTCGATGGCCCAGGCATCGCGCGGCGTGCCGGTGCGCGAGGCAAGGCAGGAGACCAGCGCATCGAACCGCTCGCAGCGGAACCCGTCGCGGGCCAGCGAAGCGGGATCGGTGACATCGCCGGTGCGGACGGTGACCCCGGCGGGCAGCCCGCGCCCCGGATCGTCCCCGGCGCGCGGCCGCACGAAACAGACCACCTCATGGCCCCGCGCCAGCAGCGCCTGGGCGGTGGCGCGGCCGATGGTGCCGGTCGCGCCCAGCAGAAAGACCCGCCGGGGCCGGGGCGACAGCGCGGTATCGGTCATGGTCTCGGCTCCTTGGCAGCTGATCTGGCGCAGAGCCTAAGGCCCTGCACCCGCTGGCGAAAACGAGGCGCGGCGTCGCGCCTCTCTGCCGATTATTCCGGAACGATCCGGACCGCGCCCTTGTCGGCCGAAGCCGCGAAATGGGCATAGGCTTTCAGCGCCTGCGAGACATGGCGCTTGCGCGGCGCAGCCGGTTTCCAGCCTTTCGCCTCCTGCGCGGCGCGGCGGGCGGCCAGCTCCTCCTCGGAGACCGCGAGGTTGATCGACCGGTTCGGAATGTCGATCTCGATCAGATCGCCGTCCTGCACCAGACCGATGGTGCCGCCCGAAGCCGCCTCGGGCGAGGCATGCCCGATCGACAGCCCCGACGTGCCGCCCGAAAACCGCCCGTCGGTGATCAGCGCACAGGCTTTTCCCAGGCCCTTCGATTTCAGATAGGAGGTCGGGTACAGCATCTCCTGCATGCCCGGCCCGCCCTTCGGACCCTCATAGCGGATCACCACCACATCGCCCGCCTCGACCTTGCCGGTCAGGATGCCCGACACGGCAGCGTCCTGGCTTTCATAGACCTTCGCGGGCCCCGAGAAGACGAGGATCGAGTCATCGACGCCCGCCGTCTTCACGATGCAGCCGTCGAGCGCGATATTGCCCTTCAGGACCGCAAGTCCGCCATCCTTCGAGAACGGCGTCTCGACCGAGCGGATCACGCCGCCTGTCCGGTCGGTGTCGAGCGAGGGCCATGTCGCGGACTGGCTGAACGCCTCCTGCGAGGGCACGCCGCCGGGGGCCGCCAGGAAAAGCTCGCGCGCCTCGGGATCGTTCGACCGGCCGATATCCCATTTGTCGATGGCCGCGCCCAGCGTCGGTTCGTGCACCGTGGCGCAGTCCCGGTCGATCAGCCCGCCGCGGTCCAGTTCGCCCAGGATCGCCATGATCCCGCCCGCGCGGTGCACGTCCTCGACATGGACATTGGCGGTGTTGGGCGCGACCTTGCACAGGCAGGGCACCTTGCGCGACAGCGCGTCGATGTCGTCCATGGTGAAATCGACGCCCCCCTCCTGCGCGGCGGCGAGGATATGCAGCACCGTGTTGGTCGACCCGCCCATCGCGATATCAAGCGCCATGGCGTTGCAGAACGCGGCCTTCGTCGCGATCGAGCGCGGCAGCACGCTGGCATCGTCCTGCTCATAGTACCGCTTGCACATCTCGACCGCACGGCGGCCGGCTTTCAGGAACAGGTCCTTGCGGAAGGCATGCGTCGCCAGCGTCGAGCCGTTGCCGGGCAGCGACAGGCCCAGCGCCTCGGTCAGGCAGTTCATCGAGTTCGCCGTGAACATGCCCGAACAGGACCCGCAGGTCGGACAGGCGGCGGCTTCGATCTTGGCCAGATCCTCGTCCGACACCTTGTCGTCGGCGGCCGCGACCATGGCGTCGATCAGGTCCAGCGACACCACGCGCCCGTCGCCCAGCGTGACCTTGCCCGCCTCCATCGGCCCGCCCGAGACGAAGATCGCGGGAATGTTCAGCCGCATCGCCGCCATCAGCATGCCGGGGGTGATCTTGTCGCAATTCGAGATGCAGATCATCGCATCGGCGCAATGCGCGTTGACCATGTATTCCACGGAATCCGCGATCAGTTCCCGCGAGGGCAGCGAATACAGCATCCCGTCATGGCCCATCGCGATGCCGTCATCGACGGCGATGGTGTCGAATTCCTTGGCGATGCCGCCCGCCGCCTCGACCTCGCGGGCGACCATCTGGCCCAGATCCTTGAGGTGCACATGGCCCGGCACGAACTGGGTGAAGGAGTTCACGATGGCGATGATCGGCTTGCCGAAATCGCCCTCCTTCACGCCGGTGGCGCGCCAGAGACCGCGGGCGCCGGCCATGTTGCGGCCATGGGTGCTGGTACGGGAACGGTATGCGGGCATGTCGTGACTTTCCGGCTGGCAATTCTTCGCGGTGACGAGTGCGCCCTGCGCGCGAAAAAATCAACCTTTCATTGGGCGGGGCGGCCATGGCAGAGTGGCGCCGCAATGATTTCCGCGCTCGATCATCTGGTGCTGACCACCGCCAACGAAGAGGCCTGTCTGGCCTTCTATGTGGAGGGTCTGGGCCTTCGGCTGGAAACCTTCGGCGCGGGGCGCAAGGCGCTGTGCTTCGGGCGTCAGAAGATCAACATCCACGTCAAGGGCCACGAGTTCGAGCCCAAGGCGCATCTGCCGGTGCCGGGCGCGCTCGATCTGTGCTTTCTGGCCGACCGGCCGCTTGACGAGGTGATCGCGGCGCTGGCCGCGCGCGGCCTCCGCCCGGTCGAGGGGCCGGTGGCGCGCACCGGGGCGACCGGGCCGATCCGGTCGATCTATCTGCGCGACCCGGACCTGAACCTGATCGAGATTTCGGAACCCGCCTGCCCCCCCGCCTAGCCCGCCTCGTAGACCAGCTCGATCTCGGCCGGAAGCGCGTGATAGGGCGCCGAGGTGACCAGGGCATGAATACCGCTTGTCGCGTAGGCCGGGGCGGCCTCGGCGGGGATCGGCCCGGCGGCCAGGACCTCGCCCGGCCAGCCCGGTCCCAGCGCGCGCAAGGTGGCGGCGACCGCATCGGGCGCCATCCGGGTCAACAGAAGGATGTCGGCACCGAAGCCCGCGGCCTCCAGCGCCTCGTCGCGGTCGCGCACCTCGACCGCGACCCGCGCGGCTGGCGCCGCCAGCCGCCGGCCCGCGATCCGGTCGGTCAGCGTCTCGGCGCCGCCAAGCGCGCGGCATTCGGCCAGCACCAGCGCCGCATCGGGCTGCAGCGCCGGGTGGATCGCAGCGCCCCCCGCCGCCACGGCCTTCAGCGCCAGCGGCCGCGCGCCGGGGATGGCCTTGCGGGGACAGGCAACCGCCACCGCGGGATTGGCCCGGCGCACGGCCTGAACGATGCGCGCGGCGCTGTCGGCGACACCCGAGGCCCATTCCAGCAGGGTCTGCACCGCCTGTGCGGCCCGCACCAGCGCCTCGGCCGGCCCCCGCGCCGCGATCAGCAGATCGCCGGGCCGCACCCGCGTTCCGCTTTCGGCGGCAATATCCGCGGCACAGCCCAGCAGCGCGAACATCCGCGCGGCCTCTTCGGTGCCGCAAATCGTACCGCTGCGTCGGGCCCGCATCGCGACCGAGGTCATCCGGCCCGGCCGGTCCGGCCCGCTGCCGACAGAAAGCGCGGCGGTCGTCTCCCGTTTCAAGAGGCAGGCGAGGGCTGTATCGTCAAGCAGCAGCATCTGGGTCCGATCCTTCCGTTGCGCGGCATCGGGGCGTCGCTCGGTCCGGCGGACACCGGGCGTCGCATCCCCGTTATATATCAAAAGTTCATATCGAAGACAAAGCACGTCGCGTGCCAAGTTATAAAATACTGTTTTTAAATATTTTTATTTCCGCTCGGTCGGGGGCCGAACACGACTTGTCGGATTGACAACACAGGCCGGGCCGCAAGCTGCGGCCAGATTGCCCGCCAGATTGCCCGCCCGGTTTCCGGCCCGATTTCCGGCCCGGAGGGACCGTGAATCCCCCACTTTGGAATGCGGAAACTCTTTGCTACCATGGCCCGGTTAACCTAACGGCAAGACGTGTTGCCTAACTCTGGCGGATGGAGAGAAGGTCGGAGACCAAATTGGAACGTCGGGATTCAGGTTCGGCGATCTGGCGAGGCGCGTGGGCACTTGTTGCGGGGCTTCTTTGTCTCGTAGCCTGTCTTCCGCCCCCCCTGTCCGCGCAGACGGCCCAGCAGACCGCCCCCGCAGCCGCGTCGGCGCCGATCGTGGCGGGATGGCTCGAGAATGCCCCCTTCGGCCAGATCGGCGACGATGGCGAAGCGACCGGGTTCTCGGCGGCCGTGGTCCGGGCCCTGTCCGAAACCATGGGCGTGCCCGTCGAGCTTCGGCGCTTCGACGGTCTTCAACCGCGGATCCGGGCCCAGATCGACGGCGAAACCACGCTGATGACTGCCATCGCGCGCCTTCCCGCGCTGGAAGCAACCAACCTCTTCTCGAAACCGGTCGGGCGGACCGAGGTCCGGCTTTTCATCCGCATCGAGAACAACGCCAACCCGGAGTTCGTGACCCCGGTGAACAAGCGCATCGGCACGGTCCGGCAATTTGCGGGCTCGGGGTCGTCCGAGGTGCTGGACCGCAACCGGCCCGTGGTCTTCGAGAACGCCGATGCCCTGCTGATCCGGCTTCTGTCGGGCGAGATCGACGGCGCCCTGCTGGCCGAGGACTGGATGGCCGGGCTGGCCCATGGCGTCCGGCTGGACAACCGGATTGCCGCCGTCGGACCGCCCGTCAAGCCGATCGAGCGGGTCATCGCCATCCATAAAAGCCGCGCCGATCTGCTGGGCCCGATCAACGCCGCCATCGACACGCTCGAAGCCAACGGAACGCTCGCCGCTTTGCGGCGGCAGTGGTTCGTCGATCCGCCGCCGCCCCTGCCCGATGTGCTGACCGTGGGCGTCGTGAACCTGCCCCCCTTTTCCCAGGTCAATGACGACGGATCGACCACCGGCTTTGCGGTCGAGGTGATCCGCGATCTCGGCAAGCTGCTGGGGCTTCAGCTGCAATTCGTGCCCGTGCCGCCCGAGGTCTGGGCCAAGGGCCCGCAGGGCAGCATCGACATCCTGCCCCTGGTCGGCATCACCCCGGAACGCAGGGAGAGAATGGATTTTGCGCTGCCGATCCAGGCCATCGATATCGGCGTCTTCGTGCGCAGCGACAGCCGGGACCTGTTCGACGGGTTGGCCAATGCGCGGGTCGGCGCCTGGGGGGCCGGGGTCGCGATCGCGGTCGCCCGCCGCCATTCCAGCGACGTCCGGCGTTTCGAAACCTATGCCGAACTGGTAACGGCGCTGCTGGACGGCCGGATCGATGCGATCGTGGTCGAAAGCACCGCACTCCGCCGCACCCTGTCCGAGATGCATCGCGAGGACCGGGTCGTTCAGGTCGACTATCCGCTGGAAACGACCTATCTGGCGCCGGCACTGCGGCGGGGCCTGCCCTCGATCCGCGAGGCCCTGAACCTGGTGATGCCCGGCTATCTGGCCTCGCAGCGCTATCAGGATCTGCGCGCCGCCTGGCTCGATCCCCGGGGGTTCTGGACGGAAGGCCGCGTACTGTCGCTGCTGGCCGCGATCTGCGGCGTGGCGGTTCTCGCGCTGGGCTATATCCCGTTTCAGCGCCACCGCATCCAGCAAGAGCGCCTGCGCTTCACCGCCAATATGATCGAGCGGATTCCGCTGGGTATTCTGACGGTCGCCCCGAACGGCCGGATCGAGTTCGCCAATACCGCCGCCCGCGCGATCAGCCCCTCGGGCCCGGAGCTGATCCGCGAAGGCGCGGTCTATCGCGAGGTGGTCAGCGCGCTGATCGAGGCCGATGCCGCCCATTGGGGCACCAAATCCCCCGCCGCGCTGGCCGCAGGCCTGTCGGGTCCCGCCCTGACCGACGGCTATTCCTACGAGTTCCGCACCACGTCGGGGCAAAGCTACCGCTGGTCGAGCTTTGCCCTGACCGGCGGGTCGATCCTGGTCATGGTGCTGAATGTCACCCGCGAACGCAGGCACCTGGCCGAGATCGAGACGCTGAACGCCGAGCTGCGCGACCAGATCGCCATTGTCGAGCGGACCAATTCGGAACTGCGCGATTTCGCCTATGCCACCTCGCATGATCTCAAGTCGCCGATCAGCACGCTGAGGCTGATCGCCGACGCCCTGACCGACTCGATTGTCGGAAAGCTCCCGGAAGACGATGTGCAGCTGGTGACGGACATGAAGGAAATTCTCGAACGCATGGGCCGGATGATCAGCGACGTTCTGGACTACACGCGCGCGGTCGGCGGCGAGGCCACAGTCGAACCGGTCGATCTGTGCCAGGTGGCGGCCGACGTGCTTCAGGACCTGACCGCTGACATCGCCGCCAGCGGCGCCGAGATCCGAGTCGGGGCCCTGCCAGGCCTCGTGGGCAATTCGCGTCAACTGCATCAATTGTTGCAAAACCTCGTCGGTAACGCGATCAAGTTTCACCGCCCCGGAGTGCCGCCCCGAATCGAGATAGAGCCGGTGGCGGCGCCGGACGGAATGGTCGCGTTTTCCGTTTCGGATCGGGGGATTGGGATCGACCCGAAATTCCATCGCCGGATCTTTCAGGTTTTCACCCGCCTCAATGACACCGAATTGTATCCCGGCAGCGGACTGGGCCTTGCCATTTGTCAAAGAGTCAGCCTCAATCATGGTGGACGCATTGTGGTACAGTCCGCACCCGAGAATGGCAGCTGCTTCACGATCTTCCTCAAGGAGAAGAACGGTGATCAACACGCTCATGATGGTCGACGATTGCCGGTTCGAACGGAAGATGGTAAAGCGGCTTATTAATAAAACCGGCCTCGTCGACAGGATGCTTGAATTCGGCATGGCCGAGGACGCGATCCATTTCCTGCGCGCCCCGGATTGCCCCAAGATTGACGCCCTCATTATCGACATAAACATGCCGCGCATGAACGGGTTCGAGTTTCTCGAAGAAATTGCCGAGGACTGGCCGGATCATCTGAAGGGGTCAGTGGTGGTCATCCTGACCAGTTCGGAATGCGAGGCCGATGTCGAGCGGGCGGAAAGTTATCCCGTCGTACGCAGCTTTCTGCGAAAACCGATCGGCGAAGCCGAAATCGCCCGGCTCGACACGCTGGTCAATTCCTGACGCGTCGGCGCGCCTCGGTCCCCTGCCCTTTCCGCGGCCCGGCGGCCGTCGGGCGGCCGTTGCCACCGGCACTCCGGGCAAGCACCGCGCGGGGCCGGTGCCAGGGGCACGAGGCGGGACCCCGCTCCTGTCGGCCAAGGGGGCACGCACGGCCCGAGTCGGAATCGCAACCTTTGATGCCCGGCCCCACTGCCTGCCGCGCCGAGACGGGAGTGCGCCCCCGGCGCGCCGCCCTGCCGGTTCCGCGCCCGTGTCGGCAACGATCCGTCCGCAACGAAACGACCTGCGGGATCGTCCCCGTCGTTGACACAAGACAGCAGGAGCAAACGATAGTGAAGCGGACGCCCGGCAGCCTACAGGTCCCCCGCGTCCATGGGGCGAGAAGACGGTTGTCTGGCACATGACGTAGCTTCGGCCCGACGCGGCTCGCGTTCTTTGCATCCTGTGCATGTCCTACGTCCACCTTCACGTCTTCACCCTTCCGGGGGCAGGTTTTCGCGTCGTGGATATCATCCTCTTGGATACGTTCGGACGATCGAGCGTGCCGCTTCTGTCCACACTCTCGGACTATTTCATGGTCAGTTTCTTCGCGAAACGGTCCTATGTCGCCGCCGCGCTCGTCCGCGCGCGCTGCTTCTGCCGATGGCGATCTGGAACCTTGTCGCCTGTGTCCTGCCCGGCGTTACCTACCCGCCACGGGATGCCCTGCTGGCCGCCACGGACCAGTCGAAGCTGGTCTATCCGAGCTTCCTGCGCGACCTTTTCGTCATGTCGCTTCTGACGCCGCTTCTGGTTCTCGGCTTAAGGAAAGCCCCCTGGATCGTCGGCGCGGTCATCCTGGCGTAATACCTGTCGGGCTGTCGCCGCATCGCAACCCGCTACGACAGATGCGCGAAGACCTTCCTCTCCGCTATGCCCTCGCCGCAACCGTCATCTTCTGGCTTTGAGGGTTAATGAGTCTGGAGCCTAGGGGCACCTCACAGATCAAGCAGTGGAAGGATCGGCTCCTCGAAAGCGTTGCTGACCTGTTCGACGACAAACCGGGAAGCAAGGAGCCGGAGATCGACGTCACGTCGCTGCGCGCGAAGACTGGCCAGCTCACGCTGGAGACCGGTTTCTTAGGGGGAACGCTCGCCAAGGCCGGTCTGTTGCCGAGCGCGAGGAAATGACGGACCGCGCGCACAGGCAGAGCCTGACCCGTCAGGCCGAGCTGCTCGGGATCAGCCGCGGCAGCCTCTACTCCGCGCCTCGCCCGACCGGCGCGGAGAACCTGCGGCTGATGCGCCGGATCGACGGGTGGCACATGGACTTCCCCTTCGCGGGCAGCCGGATGCTGAAGGGGCTGCTGGGCCAGGAGGGCTTCACCACCGGTCGGCGGCATGTCGCCACGCCGATGAAACGGATGGGCATCGAGGTCCTCCATCGCCGGCCCGGCACCTCGAAGCCGGCGCCGGGACACAAGATCCATCCCGACCTGCTCCGAAAGCTGGCCGTGCCCCGCTCCAACCAGGTCCGGGCGATGGACATCGCCTATGTGCCCATGGCCCGGGGGGTCGTCTGCCTGACGGCGGTCGTCGACTGGTTCAGCCGCAAGGTTCTGGCCTGGCGACTGTCAGTCGCGCTGGAAACCGGGCCCTGCCTGGAGGCGCTGGACGAGGCCATGGCCCGATACGGCGCGCCGGAGATCATGAACACGGACCAGGGTAGCCAGTTCACGTCCATGGACGTCATCAAGGCAGTGACGGACGCCGGCATCCAGATCAGCATGGATGGCAAGGGGGCCTGGCGCGACAACGTCTTCGTCGAGCGGCTCTGGCGCGGCGTCAAATACGAGGAGGTCTACCTGCGCGCCCATGAAGGCGTGACCGCCGCCCGGGACGGGCTGGCCTGCTATCTGGCGTTCGACAACACGAGGAAACCGCATTCATCGCTGGACGGGCGGACACCCGGTCTGGCCTATCTCACCCCGCCACGGGCAATCCCGGTCGCGGCATAACCGAGCGCGAAATCCAATTGGGAAACGGCTCGAAACTGTTCAAACGAACCGAACCACCTCTGTCGTGGACATGCAGATCCTCGACAGCCGACGCAGCCCGCAGCTTGCGCCAGTTCGCATCAAGCCGACCGGCTGTCATGCCAGACACCGGATCCATTCGCGGCAGCTTTTGCAGAAGATCCACCGCCGCGCGGGTCAACGGAACGTCGCGGAAATGGCCGTTCTTGGTCATGGGCAAATGGGCAACCCGGGTCTTCGGATCGGTCCTTTCCCAGGTCAGACCGCAGATCTCGCCCGCGCGCATTGCCCTCTCGCGGCCGAATCGAAAGGCATGAAAGGCGCGCGCCCGACCGGATCAGATCCGGCCCGGCGACGACGGCCAAGCGCTTCATCTCATCATCCGTTGGCAGGCGGTTGCGCGGTTGAGGGTCCGGCGGGCGGCGGAAGTCCCGCACCGGGTTCGATTGCAGCAGCCCCAATTCACGGCGCGCGAACTCGCACACAGCGCTCCGCAATGACAATTCGCGGTTGACCGACACCGGCGCCACGTCAAGCAACCGGCGGTCGCGCCAGTCCGCGATGCGCTGGGGGGGAGCGCGCTCAGGCGGACCTTGGCCAGGTCGTCGCGCCCGAGGCGCTTCGGCCTGACCACCTCCCACCTTTCGCCCCGCTTGGTCGGGCTGACCTCCTGGGCATCGCGATCCAGAAGCATCCCGAAAGCTTGATCGGCCGCGATCACGCTGGCATTCATGATCAGGTGCTCCTGCCGCACGGCCCAATCCTGGGCCCCGCGCGTGGTCGCAAATGCTTTGGACCGCCGCTCGCCGCGACGCGCGACCTGTGCACGCCAGCCGTTCCCATGCCGTGTGATGCCGACCATTTGCCCACCGTGCGCAAATTGTGGGTAATACAATGCCCAACCATGCGCGCCAGATGCAACCGCATGCCCCTCAAATATATCAAAAGTCTTTGATTTCACGCGGTTTCGCGCAGGCCAGATTCAGCGGCGCGCGTATTTGGTGCGGGTGGTCCGCACCATTTGCCATTGATTTTATTTCCTTTTTATCACCATCACCTGTCCAGCATACCATCTAGCATACCATCCGGTTTTCATTGACCCCGGGCCTCAAGCCAGTTTTCCAGGTCCTCCCGGCGGATCAGTCTGATGTTCCCGCACTTGCGGGACGTGATGGCTGGCCCGGCCTCTTTCAGCCAGCGATGGAAGGTTGTGCGGCTCACGCCGAACATCTTCTCCGCATCCTTCGGTCGGACGTAGATCGGTTGCTGCGTGCGGTCGGTCATTTCTGTCCTCCGAAAAGCGGCAGCGCCGGGTCGCGGTTCATCCACAGCACCTCGGTCCGCGGGCGGGCGCCATCGGCGAAGGTCGGCCGCTCGATCCGGTGCCAGCCCGCCAGCGCGCGGTCGTAAAGCGGCGAGGCATAGCCCGACAGCACCACCGCACCTTGCAGCGATCCCAGCGCAGCCAGCAGATCGGCATGGTCGGCCTCGGTCATTTCGTGCGTGTAATCGGCGCCAGCATCGCGGGTTTCGGGCAGATAGGGCGGATCGAGATAGAAGAGCGTCGACGGCCCGTCCTGCGCCGCGATCAGGTCGAGCGCCGGCCGGCATTCGATGACGACGCCGCGCAGCCGCTCGGCCACCTCGCGCAGCACCGGCGGGAACCGGCGCCAGTTTTCGGGCGGGGTGGTCCCGGCGCGGATGCCGCGACCGCGAAAGCCCGTCTTCTGGTGTCCGCCGCGGCCGCAGGCCCCAGCGTTGGAAAAGCCCATGTGCGAGCGCAGGAGCAGGCGAAGGCTGAGGTCAATCTCGTCCTTCGGTATCATGCCCGGGTCCTGGGCGGCATCGAACTCGGCCCGGGCGAAGGGCATCAACTCGACCCGGCGGATCAACTCGTCAGGGTGATCGCGCAGGATGCGGAAAAGGGCGACCACGGCGCCGTCGAGGTCGTTATAGACATCGAGCGCGGCGCGCGGCTTGCGCAGCAGCACCGAGGCGCCGCCTCCGAAGGGTTCGACATAGCAGTCATGCGGGGGAAACTGGGCGACGATCCATGGCGCGAGGCGCCATTTGCCGCCGTGCCAGCGCAGCGGCGGGCGGGAGACGGCCACGTGCTCAGCCATCTTCCCGGTCCTCCAGCATATTCATGGCAATCCATTGTCCGAGCAGATAGGGCCACCCCGCTGCGGCAATGACGGATGCCAGCCACGAGTCGCCTTGCGCGCGCGCTCCGCCGTAGACCTCCTCAAAGCCTCCGATCCAAATGAGGAAAGCCATCCACCAGACCATCACATTCTCCTAAGGCCGCTGGACGCGAGCAGGGCGAGGATCGCCATGCCGCCATGCCCGTGGTGGGCTATCAGCCCGACTTTCGGCTCTTTGGCCTTCGCCTCAGCCATTTGCTTCCGCTTCTTTGCGGCCTTACGCGCCGCCGGGCGTGCGTTCTTTCGGGGCATCACTCGCCCGCCTGCCTAAGCACGACGCGAAGTCGGGCAATTGCAGCAGGATCGGCCCGCCAAGCATGCGGGTCATCCGACCGCCCCTCGGCGGCGAGCAGGTGGATGTCGATGGTCTCTTTCGGGTCGAGCCCCGCGCCGGTCGCGGTCATGATCTCAATGCCCATAAGGATGTCCCGCAGCCGCTCGATCTCGGCCGCGGCTTCGTGCTGGATCGTCGGCGCCTCAAACTGGCGCCAGCCGAATTCCGGCTTTCCGTTGGGCAGGTGCGGCCCCATCGCGTACTTTCCGCGCAGGCGGTCAACCAGGCTGTCAGGCATCGAGCTTCCTCCCGGTTTGGCCCCAGAAATCCCGGCAGGCGGCGATGGCGTTCTGGCTCGAAATCTCGATTGCCTCTTCCGGGGGCGTGCCCATCCGCATGGAAATCAGAACGAATGCGCACATGAGGTCTGTCGCCGCAGTGGCGTGATCGCCCCCGGTATTGGCGGCGTTCACGGCGGCCGTCATGACCAGCGCCTCGATGCGAGCCATGATCTTCGCGGTGTCGGAAGCGGGATCAGGCATTGGCCGCCTCCTCCTGCCTGAGCGCGGCCCGATCCAGCCTGTCGATCTCGGCAGCGATCAGGGCGCCGGCGCGCACGAGGTCCTTCCGTCCTCCGGTGGGGCGAAACAAGTGCGCCTGAAACGGCCACGTCTTGCGGATAGCGTCCTGCGTCGCCTGATCGAGTAGCGCGGAAGGCCCCAAAGTCCCGCTGACCGCGTAGGCCGCAGCCGCCAAAGACATCTCGAATTCGTCGTGCGCGTCGTCGTGCTCTGGCGTCCAGCCCTCCACCTCGATCTGCCTGCGGCGCTCGTCGGCAATGGCTGCTACACCGTTGGTCTGGATGCCGCGCAGGGCGGTCAGCACCTTGGCGTCGACCGCCGCCATCGCCTCCTCGGCGGTCTGGAACCCGCCGTTGAACGTGCCCTCGGCGATGCGTTGACGCTCACCGGCGAAGACCCCGTAAGCGAACCACGGGCCGCCGTCGAGCCATCGCTCGACGCGCAGTTGCCCAAACAGCGGGCCGTCGGCCGTGCAAGCCATTTCGTGGATTTGCCATTGCAGGATGCCCATCACCAAGCCCCCGGTCCGTTGGCGACCAGCGCCGCCGACATGCCGACAAGCGTGCCGAACAGCGCGGCAAGGCCCAGAATTCCCAAGACGGTCTTCATCTTTGATCCCTCAAAACCTGAACGCAGTCGAGCTCATGCCCGTCCGCTGAAATCGCCGCTCCGATGTCGATCTCACCGGGGCGGCGGATGCTCTCTTTGTGAAAATCGAGCCGGTGGGCGCTTACGCGGCCTCGGGCGTACCGGCGAAAAGCGGAAGATCCGTCGCTTCCATGGCGGTGTTCACGGCCTCGTCCAGCGCATCGTCAAAGGCGCTCTCCGGGTCGTAGAGCGAGAGGATGAACTTCACCGTCGCGCCGGATTTGCGGTAGCGGAACCGAACCGGGACGCGGTAGAGGGCGCCGGATTCGAACACCGGAATGGCGAGCATGAAGAGGTTCGGCAGGGCGATGGGCTTGCCATCCACATCCTTGTGCTCGTTCACGAACTGCACCGACTGCTCGCCGGTGTCGCGGTTCGTCCGCACCTCCAGATTGCTGGTCTCGTAAATCTGGAAGCTCTTGGAGAGATCGAGCAGCCGGGACAGTTGCGCGAACCGGCCTTGGATCCGCTGCGCGATGTCGAGCATCCGCTCTTCCCAGGGCTCGGACGGCTCCACGGTGCCCGGGTTCATCAGCGAGGGCGTCGGATCGAGCACATCCTTGGCGTGCTCCTCGATCAACTCGCCCAACTCGTCCTTGTCGAGGCCCTTTCCCGAGATCGCGGTCCAGAACTTCCACTCTTTCGAGAGCGGGAACCGGTAGACGCCCTGGTGCGCACAATGCCGCGCCGAGGGGTCGCCCAGGGCGCCGACATCGGCCGCGCCAGCGGCATGGTAATCGGCAATGCAGGTCAGGCTCGGGCGCTGAGGGTCCGGGTTGACGTAGAGAACAGAGGTTTCGCCCTTGAAGCGGTTGGCCCAGCCGATCAGGCTCTCCAGCGTCATGTGCGTGGCGATGCCGCGGCGCCGGGTCGGCTTGATATATTCCAGCGCCGCCCGGTGGGCGTCCGTCAGGTAATGCAGGCTCTGCCCGGTCGGCACGGACACGATGACCGGATCGCGCAGCGGGTTCGCGTCAGTCGGCCGGGTGATGTCCTGCACGTTGCAGAGGTCTTCCATCGTCTCGCGCATGGTCTGCGCGATGTTGGCGGCTTCTTTGGTAATGGTTTCGACCATGTTGGTTGTCCTTTCGATCCTGAGATTTACTCGCTGCCAGCGGTGCGCAGTTCACGGTGCCCACCGGCATCGCGCACCTCCATCCGCATCTGGTTGGGGTTGGACGGCGTGACGAAGCCGTCCGCGGTGATCCACGCTGTCGTGGAAGCCTTCGGCTCCTTCGGCTTCCTCACATCGAGGTCGCCGGTAATCTGCAGCGTGCATTTGCGGTCGAGCTGATAGTTCAGCTTGATCGTGAGGGACCCCTTCGGGGCGCCGCCATATTCGCGCTGGTGGGTCAGAAGGGCCTGGATCAGGTTGCGGTTCTCTTCGAGCAGGCCGGAGAGGAAATCGCCTCCGTCGAGCAGAGAGAGGACCTGATCGAGCGTGCGCAACTCGGGTGTGCTCATTGGTCTGTCCTTTCAGGGATGGGTGCCCCGGACCGGGGGAGGAACCGGCCCGGGGCGGAAGCGCCGGATACGCCCAGAATCCGGCGCTACTTCGTGAGCGACTCGCGCTCATCGGCGAGCTGCATGATGCGGTCGTAGGCGTCAGGGTCAGCGTCGCGCAGTTCCAGCAGGTGGTTGGTGTAGGACCCCATGACCGCCTCGACATCGGCCGGGCCGGATACCGCGTTCAGATCGCGCGTGATGGCCTCCGCCAGCGTCGGCGCGCGGTCCTGGTTGTCCTGCGCATTCTGGGCGGCGCGGAATTCCGTCAGGCGCTCGCTGTACCGCGTGCGCGCGACCTTGCGATCCCTCTCGTCCGTGATCTTGGCCGCGTCTGCCGCGGTTCCCTTCAAAGCTTCCTCGTCGTCGGCGGCATTGATCGCGGCAAGCACGGCTTCGAGCGTCGGCCCGGCCGATGTCGAATCGGCTTTCTTCTGCGCCACCTTCCGCTGCACGGCCGCTGTCTTGGTTGCGGGGGCCGCCCCTTCGCCTCCGGCGTCCGGGGTGATGTCGCGCATGTCGGTCGGCATGTCGCGGACTTCCTCAGCGATCGGCATGCCCTTGAGAACGTCGGTGAAGAGATCGCGCAGGCAGAAGCCGCGAGCGCGCATCTGGCGCATGCGCTTGGTATAATTGCGCCACGGTCCATCCTTTCCGGCAAGGCCGGCCTTCTTCGCGTCCTCCTGGCTGAACGACGTGGTGCGCTCTTCGCCGTTCACCCGCTTCGCGTAACAGAAGGCGACAGGATTGTCCGTGTCGCTGTTCTCTTCCCACTCCTTGAACGCGACCATGAGGCCGGAGGAGCGCACCAGGGCGAGCACGGCATCGCCCCACAGCGACGGCCTGCCGTTGATCGGGGCGATATTTTGCATCGCCTGCATCGGCGAAAAGCCCAATTCCATGCCCCACTGGATGGCGACGAGCACGTTGCCGGGCTTGCCCTGATAGTCCTTCGGGACGATGGAGCTGTTGGCGAGAATCTCGGCAAGCTGCAGAGCCTGCTCGAGGTTCTTCGGGGTGAGCCCGCCGAGGGAAACGGGGCCGCCCTCCTGCGTCGAGATCGACGCCAGTGTGGGCGCGTGTGCGGTCTGGGTGTTCATGGTCAGGTTTACTCCTTGGCAGCTTTCGCGAGACGCAGGACGCGGGTCTCGCTCTTGGTCGAATAGAGCGCGGCAATATCGGGGTGATCCGCGCGGAGCGCCTTCACGTCGATCCGTTCAGCCTCTTGGGTCTTCCAAGTGGCCACCTTGTCGCCAGCGTGGAGCAGGGTTTCGGCGTCACGGAACTGGCGCATCAGATCGAGGGCGCAGGCGTCGGCCTCCTTCTCAAGGGCCTTGATCTGCTCCTTGACCTCGTTCATGCGGCGGGCGCGCAGAAGCGTCGAGTATTCCACGTCGACGCTTGTCCCGGCGATGTGCCGCGCCCAGCGTCGCTTGGCGTCGGCAATGGTCTGCGGGTCGGGCGCGGCCCGGGTCTCGACGTGATCGCGCCAGAAATCGTTCGCGGCTTCCAGCAGATCGGCGATCAGCGTGTCGTCGCGCCCGATGGTATAGACGCGATAGTCGTTGCCGCCGATCAGGACCGCCAGATCCGCGACCGCCGCGCCGGTGATGCCCATGTACCATTGGGTCTGGATCAGATAGTATTCCGGCACCTCGTCGGACCCCGGATCTCCCCAATCGGCGGCGGCAAAGCGGTCGGCGGTCTTGCATTCCAGGAGCCGGTCGGTGGTCAGGCGCCCGTCGATCCAGCGGACATTGCCGCGGATCGCAGGGTTCACGACGGCGCGGTCGATATTCGCCGCGGCGATGGGCAGTTCCGGGTGGATGAGGCGCTGGTTGACGCGCTGCACCTTCTGACCGGTGCGCTTCGCGTATTCCTTGGCCACGACATCCTCAAGGACGGTGCCCCAATACTGGAATTCGGTTTCCTCGGAATCCTCGGCCTGGCCGGTCTTGTCGAGCCAGACATCGTAAGGCGTGGCCCAGCGGGACAGCCCGACGATGGCCGCGATGTCGGAGCCACCGATGCCGGTGCGGCGCTCGGCGAGCCAAGCGGTGCGGGTTTGGACGTTCATGCTGCCTCCTGTCGGGCTTTGGTGTGGGCGGCCATGTGCAGATGGCCGGAAAGCACCCCCAGCTCTTCCGCCGTCAGATGGTCGGAGAGGTTCACGGCCAGCCAGCGCACCAGAAGGTGGCGCGGGGCGGCGGTCAGCGCATTGTGCAGCGTCCGGTGGAGCGCGGCGCGCTGTTCCGTATTGAGGGCCATCAGACCCCCCCGCCGCTGTTCATCGCGTCGAGCAGCCGCGGCACGGCAAAAGGAGCCGCCACCGCGAAATAACCGACAAGCGGCAGCACGAGACGCGCGGTCATGCTGCGTCCTCCCATGGAAACATGACGCCATCATCCCGCTGAGCCATGTATCCACGGCCGCGAACGGTCGTGATGACGACGCCACGGTTGCGTGTCTTCCCGCGCAACCGCCAAATCAGGTCCGTCACGGCACTATCTCCACGCGCTTCGCTGCACATGCCAAAGAGGCGCGCGTGGATACGCTCCATTGCGACAAGCCAGCCCTCGCTTTCCAAGAGAATTTGGAGGAGGTCCTGCTCTCGCGGAGTGAGGAGGTTCGGGGCGTCTGGCCAGAAAGGGGACCGAAGGGCAACCATCATGCCGCCCTCCCTGCCACGCGATCTTGCAGGCCAAGCTGGGCCTCTGCGGTGACCTCAGTGATAGCCGAGGCGTCCAAATCGAGGCGGAACACTCGGGCAGGCCGGTCCTCGTCAGCAGCGACGGCGAGCTGGTCCAGCGCGTCGTCCCATGTCGCAGCGGGATCGGGCGCGCCGATGCCGGCGGGTCCGAAGTCGGTCATCACCAGCCAATAAACGCCAGACCAGCCCGCGCTCATGCCGCCGCCCCTTCCTCGACCATCGTCCAGGTGGGGCGCTCGGCGCGCTCAATGGCCCCAGCGCGGAAGGCGAGCGGCTCGCGCCCCAAGATCAAGCGCACGCCCCTCTCTTCTCCGAACCGGGTTTGAAGCCGGTGACCTGCGAGCGGGCTGTCTTCCCCCATGGCCACGAACAAGTCGGAAACAGTCTCGATGCGAGGCAGATCGACGAGAACAAACGGCACTGCCGGCCTGGTGATCTGCGCATGCGGCTGGAACCAAATCTGGAAAATCATGCTGTATTCCCTGCAAAATGTGTCGCAGTCGGCGCGCGCCGACAATTGCGACATTGACACTGTTAGTCACATTTTGCAACAGGTAACATCAATGAACGCGGCACTTGGGGCCATGGGGAGCCCATATCGGAGCGCGTAGATAGCGGCTTGCGCCGAATCAGTGCCGCCTTCCGGTGTCGGCGCAGCCCTACGAATGACACTTTTTTTGAGGGACGATATGTGCGACGAAAATCATGCGCGCGCCGCCCAAGCGACGGCGCAGGAGCAGGACCAAGAGTTCCGCAGGCTCATAGAGGAAATGGGGCCGGAGGGGCGCTCCAGGTTCGTCGAGGCCGTTACTTGCGGTGGTGATCCGCGTGGATCGTCCGCGCCAGGTCGAGCCAACCCTGACGGCGCTCTGGGGATAACCGCCGAAAAGCCTCGATAAGCTCGTCTTCCTCGACCTGTGATGGGGCCTCAAAATCAACAAGCGAGGCCGCGTCCACATCGAGAGCGCGCGCGATGTCGAGCTGCCGCTCCGATGTGAGCTTTCGCCTCCCGAGCTCCAGTTGCGTCAGGTAAGAGCGGGAAATCCCCAGCTTGGAAGCAAGTTCACCTTGGGTAATTCCAGCCGCTTCGCGGGCCTCTCGTATCAATATTCGCATCACGCCTCACCGTGGGTGGAAATGCCAGTAACTATTACAAGCGCCCCGCCGGGTTAAATAGTCTGTTCAGCCAAGCCACATGTTGACCGGGAATGCGTAATGTTACATATAGTGACATATGGCAAACCCGTTAAGATCCTTCATCGAAAAATATCCTGTGACGCTGACGCAGGGCCAGTGGGCCGCGCGCATCGGCATCAGCCGCAGCTACCTCTGCCTGATCCTGTCCGACGAGCGAGAGCCGGGCAAGCGAACCATGGAGAAGATCAGGGCGGCGACGGGCGTGCCGATTTCCGCATGGTTTGAACCGGAGCCGCAGGAGGGCCAATGTCTAGCGTCAACAAGGTCATCCTGATCGGCAATCTGGGCCGCGACCCAGAGGTGCGCAGCTTCCCATCGGGCGGCAAGGTCTGCAATCTGCGGATTGCCACCTCAGAGACCTGGAAGGACGGCAACACCGGCGAGCGACGCGAGCGCACCGAATGGCATTCGGTGGCGATCTATTCCGATCCGGTGGTGCGGTTCGCCGAGCAGTATCTGCGCAAGGGCTCGAAGGTCTATATCGAAGGCCAGCTCGAGACCCGCAAATGGCAGGACCAGTCCGGCCAGGATCGCTACACGACCGAGATCACCCTGCGGCCCTACAAGAGCCAACTGCTCTCGCTCGACAAGCGCGAGAGCAATGGCGAGGGCGGCGGCTATGGCGGGGGCTACGGGGGCGGTGGGGGCTATGGAAGCAGCGCGCCCAGCGGATCGGCCTATGGCGACCTCGAAGACGACGAGATCCCGTTCTGATGCCTGCCCCTTCCGCGAAATCCCTCTTTCGGGCGACCAAGGCCAAGCGCCCGCGGGATGCCCGGCAGATCGCGGCCTTTCCAGATTTGCCGGATCAGCGCGCGCCGGCGCGCGATGTCCGCCGCGCGGACGACTTCTATCCGACCGGTCAGCCCGAGGCCATCCGCGCGCTGCTGGCGGCCGATGGCGACTGCATCGCTGCGCTGGGGCGCGTCTGGGAGCCCGCCGTGGGCGATGGAGACCTTGCCCGCGAGATCGAGGCTTTCGGCGTGCCGGTTCGGGGCGGCGACATCGTTCAGCGCAAGCACGCCATCACCTGCCTGGGCGATTTCCTCGACACGACAGAAGCGGCGGCGCCCGCGATCATCACCAACCCGCCCTACGACAAGATCAACGCCCGCGACGGGCACGGCCGCTGGCTACGGCACACGCTCGCCCTGCCCGGCTGGGAGTATTGCGCGCTGCTGCTCAAGCGCGCGGATGGGACCGGCGCGATCCGCGCTCGCGCCCCGGCCTCGGGCCGCACCCGGAACCGTCGTTTCGCTGGCTCGACCGCGCCGACTTTCGCCAGCCCGATCTCCTGATGGAGGCGGATGATGGCTGACGTTGCGAAGATCACGGTGCAGGAATACCGGGCGCTCCTGGCGCGCAGTCGAGAGGGCAAGGGGAAGGCGAAGTATCGCAACAGGCGCACCCGGCGCGACGGGATCGAGTTCGACTCGAAGCTCGAAGCGGACCGGTATTCCGAACTGCGCCTGATGGAGCGCGCCGGGGAGATCACGGATCTGGAATTGCAGCCCTGCATCCCCCTGATCGGCCCGAGTGGCGAGCCGGTGCGCGGTGAGAACGGCCGCGCGCTGACCTATCGAGGCGACTTCGGCTATGTCGCGAGCGACGGCCGGCGCGTGATCGAGGACGTGAAAAGCAAACCGACAAAGACGGCGGTCTACCGGCTCAAGAAAGCGATCCTCGCCGCCCAAGGGGTCACCATCACCGAGATCCAGCGCCAGGACGTGGGGTGAGCCATGCGTCACGGGGCTTCCTGGTATCCGAGATACCCCAAGGATTTTGTGGAGGGATGCATCGGCCTCACGGCGCGCGAAATGTGCGTCTATTGTCTCGCGCTGGACAAGATATATGCCAGCGGCGGCCAGATCGAGTTCGACGCGAAATGGATCGGCGCGGAGATCAAGGACATGGGCCCGGCCTCAGTGCGCCGCACAATCGAGGCGCTGATCGCGAAGGGCAAGCTCGACCTGACCGAGGATGGCAAAATCTCCAACCGCCGGGCCCGAGAGCTATGCCGCACGCGCGAAGAGGTGTCCAAGACCAACCGAAAGAACGGCCGCAAGGGCGGGCGTAAATCCGCGGCGTCTCGGCGGGCGGCCGAGCCCGACATGTTCGACATCGAGGACGGCGAGGAAGAACCTGCCGCCCGGCCGCGCCAGCTGGCCCCGGCGGCTCGGTCAGAGCCCGAGGTGCTGCCGCCGGGCTGGGGAGAGACGCTGCGCGATCGCGTGATCCTCGCAATGGGTTTCCGCGATCCGGCGGCGGCCATGACGGCGGGCGGGCACATGATCGGGGACCGAACGGACGCCTTGGTCATGGAGCGATGGAAAGCCGACCTGGGCCTTTCCGAGAACGACATCGTGGAGACGGTGCGCGACGCATGCCTCCGATGGGATCCGAATGACCCGCCACGTTCTTTCTCGGCTTTCACCCCAGCGATGAAGCGATGCGCCCGGGCACGAGCCGAGCCGATGAGGATTTCACCAGCCCGAGGGGGGGAGCATGATGCCCGAGCACCTACCATCAACGACCCGTTCATCCGCGGTTTCTGCAGCGACTGACCGGCCGATAGATGAGGAGCGCTGGCTGAAAGGCCGCATTTCCACGATGCTGACGCATTATGGCTTCACCCCGCGCGATGAGGCCGTCGGGAAATCAATGGCCAGCGACTGGCTGGCCGTCCTGGAGCCGTTCTCCCGCGAGGAGATCGAGGCGGCCTGCCTGTCCTATCTCCGCGACGTTCCGGATCGACGACCGACGCCCGCCGCGATCCGCCTGATCATCGTGACGGCCCGCGCGGCCGAGCACCGCAGGCGCCACGGGGCCGCGCATAACATGGAACAGGATCGGGCGGATCGGGAGCGGCGGGCGCAGCGGCCGAGCCCGGAACGCGCGGCCGAGCTCCTGCGCGAGACGGGGTTCGGGCACCTGGTCAAGCGGATCCCCACCGGCGGCCCGGATGATTGAAGGGATCAAGGGGGGGCGCCGCAACAAGGCGCGGCTGACCTGCGATGCCTGCGGCGCCGAGGATACCGTAGTGGCCGCCTATCGGCGGATCGGGGGTGGCCCAAAGGCGCAATGGGAGCCTGACGCCGGGCAGGTTCGAAAGAAGATCATTGCCCAGGGATGGGCCGTCGTGAAGGGCAAGGAGATTTGCCCGACATGCGAGGCAAAGCGCAAGGAGAATGACATGGCCACGACCACCAACACGGCGTCTCGACCGAGCGAGACCCCGCCGCGCGAACCGACCCGCGAGCAGAAGCGCGAGATCATGTCGATGCTGGAGACGTGCTACGACACGGATGCCCAGCGGTACCGGGCCGGAGACACGGACGAGACCGTCGCCGATGTTCTCGACGTCATGCCGGGGTGGGTGGCGCAGCTCCGCGACGAGTTTTTCGGCCCGGCCGGCGGCAACGAGGATATGGCCGCGCTTCGCGCGCAGGCCGAGACATGGCTCAAGGACAGCGCGGCGGCTATGCAGGTGATCGCGCAGCAGGCCCAGGTCATCGAGGAGAAGCGCGCAGAGGTCCGGGCGATGCTGGAGAAGCTCGCGGGCATTGAGCGGGCGGTCGGCCCGCGCGTGATGGCGAGGGCGAAATGATGGAGGGGCGTGATCGAGCGCCGCCCACCTGCGCTCCAAGAAGAAAGGCGGGGCCTGAACCCCGCCTCCCCCCAGCCCGGGAGCATCATGCCCCGCGCAGGCGTTCGCTATTCCGCTGGCTCAAGACCCGCCGCAGCGCGGACACGCGCCTTGAGGGCCTGACGACGTGTAAGGATCGCGGATAGCAGGCTTCGAGCGTCTCGATGGTGCCCTTGATGCGCAGATCCGTGCCTTTCACATAAGGGGTCTGCATCAGGCGTCCTTCCCCGCGCGGATGTGCAGGTGCGCCTCGCCGATCACCTCGCCGCCGAGCGCGCACAGCGCGCGCCAGTTGGCGAGCTGCCCCTGGCCGATCTGACCGGCAAGGGCGCACAGCACACGCTCGATTTCGGTGGCGGGGCTCTCCTGCCCCTCGCGGTGGCCCATCCCGATGCTGAGCTTTATTTCGACGGTCTCGGTCATGTCGGTTCCTTTCTGTCCGAATTGGTTCTGGGCAGAGCCGTTCTCACGGCTCGTCAGGCAGGCCATGGCCAGAGTGACCTCGGCGGTGAACCGGCCGGTGGCGATCAGGGTGTCAGGCATTGGTGGCCTCCTCTGTCTGCTTAGGCACCGCCAGGTGGGCACAATTGGCGGCGATGATGGCGGCGGCGACGGGCGGGCAGACCGAATTGCCGCACATGCGGGTTTGTTCGGTCTTGGTGAAGGCGCGGCCGTCCGGGGCGGTGTCGATCCGGTAGCTCTCGGGGAAGCCCTGGGCGCGGAACATCTCGCGCGGGGTCAGCATGCGCATGCCGATATCGGCGATGGCATAGCTCGCGCCGTCGATCTCGACCGTCACCAGCCCAAAGGTATCGCGGGTCGAGAGCGTGTGCAGCGGCGTGCCCGCGGCCTGGCCGGTGCCCGCGCCGTAGTATTTCTGCAGGAAGGCCGCGACCAGCGCACCATGCCCGCCCCCGGCGCAGAGCGTCGGCACGGGCGCATCGAGGGGCTGATCGCGCCGCGTGGTGCCGTGCAGGCTCATCAGATGCGCGGCCACGATCTGCTGCTGCGTGCCGCGGGTGGTGAGGGTGGAGAGCGGGGCCCCGGCCGGGCGGCCGGCATGGCGCTGCATCCGCGCCCCGGCATTGTGCTGGGCGAGGAAGGCCGCGACCAGCGCATGCTTGGCGCCGCCCGCGACCACGGTGCCGAGCGGGCGGTCGAGCCCGGGCACGCGCGGCGCCTGGCCCGGCCGCTCGCCATAGCCGGTCTGGATCAGGGTCGGCACGACGAGGGCGTTCTGGTCCTTGGCGCTGGCGGTGACGGTGTGCAGCGGGTCGAAGCCCGAGCGCACCGCGCCGCCCTGCTGGGCATAGGTCACGAGGAACGGCTCCTGCGCCTCGATCACGTAGCGCATCACGCCGCGGGCGATGCGGCGCAGGGTCGGCTCTTTCAAGGGTCGCACCGCGCGCAGCCCGTGCCGGGCGAGGATCTCGGCCGAGCTGTCGAAGATCGACGGGCACGGCAGCGACCAGTCGACGATCCCGGCGGCGGTCCGCCAGGGGGCGCGGCGGCCCGCCTGCACCTCGGGGCTGTCCGGGGCGCCGTGGGTCGGCGCGGGCCAGACGATGGGGCGGCCGTCGCGGCGGGCGATCAGGAAGAGCCGCTTGCGGATCGTGGGCGCGCCATAGTCGCAGGCGCGCAGCTCGCGCCACTCGACGCGATAGCCGAGGCGGCGCAGCTCGCCGACCCAATGGCGGAAGGTCTGGCCGCGGCGCTCGGGACAGGGGCGGTTGGCCTCGGTCAGCGGGCCCCAATCGCGGAACTCCTCGACATTTTCCAGCGCGATCACCTCGGGCCGGACCCGGCGCGCCCAGAGCACGACGACCCAGGCCAGATCGCGGATGTTGCGGGCGACCGGCTTGCCGCCCTTGGCCTTGCTGTGATGCTTGCAGTCGGGGCTGAACCAGGCGAGCCCGACACGGCGACCGCGGCAGATCTCGGCTGGATCGACATGCCAGACATTGGAATTGAGATGCCGCGTGGCCGGGTGGTTGGCCTCATGCAGGGCGAGCGCCGCGGCATCGTGATTGATCGCGACATCGGGGCTGCGGCCGAGAGCCATCTCGATCCCGGTCGAGGCCCCGCCGCCGCCCGCAAAGCTGTCGATGATCAGCATCGTCAGATCTCCTCATCGCCGTCGCGCTGGTCCGCGAGCCAGCGCAGTTGCGCAATCCCGGCTTCGAGCCCGGCGTCGCAGGTGCGGCCGTTCACGGTCACCTCGCCGGTGACCGAGGCGAAGCCCGCCCAGAAGGCGTCGCGGTCTTCGATGCCGGCGGCTCTCTCAAGATCCCCGATGGTCATGCCGCCACCGCCTTCATGCGCCAGTCGCGGCCGAGCGGCGTCGCAATCCCCTCGCCCGTGGAGCAGGTCCCCCACGCCATGAAATGCGCGCGGCCATCGTGCTCTTCGGCAAAAGCGCGGACCTCGGGCATCGCGTCCTGCGCCTCCCGATGGCTGGAATAGGGTCCAGCCACGAGGTAGGTGCGCGGGCCTTCGATGGCCGAGACATAGAATTGATCGTGGTCGGGGTTGGTCTCCGCGCGGAAGATGCGGGGCATGGTCTCTGTCTCCCGTCAGTAGCGATCCGCGATCCAGACGAGGATCGAGACGCCGATGATGTTGAGGATCACGCACGCCAGCACAGGGCCAGCGTGCTGGGCGAGAAAGTCGATGAAGGTGAACCCGGCCATGGGTCAGGTCTCCTCGCGGTCGCCCATGAGGATGCGAAGCATGTCGGGGTGTTCGTCGGCGATCACCCCGAGCAACGCACGGAAAGCCTCTCGGCGGTTCTCGGGCAGCTGGCGATTGCTCATGAGAATGTCGCTGATGATCGTGGAGAGATCGGCCTCGAAATTCGCCCGGATCGCCTCCTCGCGGCTGTCATGCGCCGCGCCCATCTTGTCTTTCCAGACAGTCGCCTCTTCCGGCTCCTCCGCGACGTAGGGGAGCACCCGCGGGATCACGTCGATGGCCCAATGCGGAGTTGCGGGCGACAAATGCGCCCGGATTGCACCCTCGGCATTATTGCGCGTCGGGAAAGCGGTCGCCGATTGGCGCGATGGCGCCCAGTGAGGAATGTCACCGGGCAAGAGCACGAGGTAGCTCTCGCTCCCGGCATAGATCGCGACCCCGGCGGTGAGCCTTCGCGGTCTTTTCGTGATGATGAAGCCATTTGAGGCCATGCCAGCGTCCTTTCGTCATGTCTTCGCCAGGGCAGCCTGCCCTCTGTTTCTATTTGTAACATGTTACATTGCCATGTGGCAAGTGCGATGGCGGCGCAGGTCACGCGAAAACGGGCAGAAACGGACGAAAAACGCGCCGTTTATCGCTGGTTTTCATGCCCACATGCCAATTTAATCAGTCACTTAACCCAAGCGACTGGTTCAAGCGGTCGCTTGAGCGCCGCCGTGCCTTTGCAGAAATCCCGTTTTTTTGAGCCAGAATCCTTTATCTTCAATAACTTGGCGCAAGCGGTCGGTTCGGCCGGATTTCGCGCCCCAGGCGGAAAAACCGGCGGAATCTGGCAACAAACGGCCCGTTTTTTCTCAGATTTTGAGCCCCGACCTTTAAATTTCAGGGGCTTAGGTGAAGCCATTACATAACATAGGGGAGCGAGGAGAGGATCGACGCGCGCGCGAGAGGCGCCCCACCAATGATGGCGGCAACCCCTTGGCGAGAGGGATCATCTTGATGTACACATGTGACCATCAGCGACATCGGGATCGGGCAGGATGGCCGGGGGAAAGGCAAAAGCGAAAGGTGGACGTGGATCGCAGGGCACGAGCCGGAAGCCCCAGCCGAACCGCGACGTCTTTCGTGACCGATACCTCGTGCATGGCAACGCCACTCAAGCCGCAATCGAGGCCGGATACTCGGAGCGGAGCGCGGGATCGACCGGCCACAGGCTGCTGAAAGATGCTGAAATGCAGCGGCAGATCGAGGAGGCCCGCCAGAAGCTGGCTGAAAGCTCCCAGATTGAGGCGCAGGAGGTCATCCGCCGCTTCTGGGAGATCGCCACCGCCGACCCCAACGAGCTGACCCAGCATCGCCGTGGCGCTTGCCGCTGCTGCTACGGTATCGACAACGCCTACCAGTGGACCACACCGCGCGCCTACGAGCGCGCCAAGGTCGCCAAGGCCCAGGAACTCGCGGGGCGCGGCAAGGACGTCGACACGCTTTTCAACGCGCTGATGGATCAGCCCGAGCTTGACCCGCGCATGCCGCTCGATGAGGGCGGCTACGGCTACGACATCAAGCGTGACCCGCACCCCGATTGTCCCGAGTGTCACGGCCTCGGCGTCGATTACGTCCACCTCGCGGACACGCGCGAGCTGACCGGCGCGGCCCGGCTGCTCTTCGATGGCGTGAAGGAGACGCGCCAGGGCATCGAGGTCAAGACGAAGGACCAGATGAAGGCGCTGGAGAACGTGGCGCGGCACCTGGGCCTCTTCAAGGACAAGACCGAGGTCAGCGCCTCGGCCGAGCTGCTGGCGCTGGCCCGCGCGCTCTGCGCCGGGTCAGAATCGCTCACGCCGGGCATGCGCTTCGATCCGGACGACGAGGGGGGCGCCTCATGAGCACCCTGCCCCCGAAATCCGTGACGGGCCGCCACCGCACCTGGACCGGGCGCATCGTCTCACGCGAGGAATGGGAGCGGCTGTCGAATTGGGACCGCTACGGCCCCCCGCCTGGCTACGTCTTCTGCGCCATCGCGCGGCGCTGGATCCACCCCAGCGAGCGGAAGCCCTGATGTCCTCGCCAAAGGCCGCCCCATTCCTCGCAAAGCCGGTGCTCGGGCTGCCTGCACGGGCCGGGCTGCCGGATCTGCCCCGGCCGCTGCCGCTCGATTTCGTGCCCAAGACCGATGGCGAGCTGCTGGCCGCCTGCCACGACGTCCGCTGGCGGCTTTTCTCGGGCTTCCTCTACAAGATCATGACCAAGGAGGACGAGCACCAGGAGGGCGCCGTCGTCCCTTTCCGCCCGAATTTCGCCCAGCGGGACTTTCTGAACGCCCTCCACTACCGGAACGTCATCGTGAAGGCCCGGCAGCTGGGCTTCACCACCATGTCGAGCGTCGTTTTCCTCGATCACTCGATCTTCACCGCCGACCAGCGCAGCGTCATCATCGCTCACACGCTCAGGGACGCGGGGCGCATCTTCCGCGACAAGGTGAAATTCGCATACGCCCGGCTGCCCGATCCGCTGCGCGAGATCGCACCGTTGGAGACGGAGACCGCCGAGGAACTGCTCTTCGCGCACAACAACTCGGCGATGGAGGTCACGGTCTCGGCCCGGTCTGGAACCGTGAACCGGCTGCACGTCTCGGAAATGGGCAAGATCGCAGCGAAGAACCCCGGAAAGTCCACCGAGATCATCACCGGCTCCTTCCCGGCGGTCCCGTCGAGCGGGATCGCGATTGTCGAATCCACGGCCGAGGGCCCTGAGGGGGATTTCTTCGACCTCGCCGCCGCGGCCGAGAAGAGATCGAGGGACCCCCGGCCGCTCGCCAAGAGCGAGTGGAAGCTGCACTTCTACGGCTGGTGGCGCGACCCGGGATATGTCGCGGACCCCGCTGGCGTGCGGATCACCGGCAAGGATCACGAGTATTTCGACCAGGTGGAAGTCGAGCAGGGCTGCAGGCTCTCCCTGCCCCAGCGCGCATTCTACATCGGCAAGCGCGATCACGAGCAGGCGGGCAATGTCGCGCGGATGTGGCAGGAATATCCCTCCACCTTCAAGGAAGCCTTCCAGCGCAGCACCGAGGGCACATTCTTCGGCCCGCAGATGGCAGCGGCCCGCGCCGCCGGGCGCATCGGCATCGTGCCCCACATCCGCAATGTCGCCGTCCACACCTGCTGGGACATCGGCGCGGGCGACGGCACCGGCATCTGGTGCTTCCAACAGATCGGGCTGCAAAAGCGCTTCCTGCGCTACATCCAAGGCTGGGGCGAGGGCTATGGCTTCTACGTCAAGCTCCTGCGCGACACCGGCTGGCTCTTTGGCATCCACCTCCTGCCCCACGACGCCCTGCAAAAGCGCCAGCAAGGCAGCCGGGTCG
The DNA here is from genome assembly GCF_003314725.1 of Rhodovulum sp. BSW8. Classification (NCBI taxonomy): domain Bacteria; kingdom Pseudomonadati; phylum Pseudomonadota; class Alphaproteobacteria; order Rhodobacterales; family Paracoccaceae; genus Rhodovulum; species Rhodovulum sp. BSW8. Next base: position 504,555 of record NZ_QNVX01000005.1, on the reverse strand, counting down.
CCTCGCCGCTGGTGATGCTCAACGAGATCGCGCCGGATTGGGATTTCCACATCGTCCCGCGCGTCGACGACTTCACCCACGGCATCAAGATCACGCGCGAAGCCTTCCAGGATTCGTGGTTCCATGAGGACCCGGCGTGCTGGGGGGACGACGACGAGGTGAACCCGCCAGACTGCTCCAGGGGCCTCGATCACCTGCAGCTCTATCACAAGAAATGGAACGCCCGCATGGGCGCCTTCTCGGAAGAGCCCGAGAAGCTGGACGGCCACTCAGAGGCCGCCGACGCCTTCCGCCAGCACGCCCAGGGCTGGGACCCGGCCCTGTTCTCCGGGCCGAGCGCGCAGCGCCGCCGCGACGGCGACTATCAGGACGTGGGCGGACGCGACCGCCACGACAGACCGCAAGGGGGCATGGCAGTATGATCCCCCACCACATCCCGCTCACCACGGCCGGAAAGATCCGGGCCCTCCAACCACATTCGGAGGCCCCATGATCCTGTCACCGCACACCGGACAACCTATCCCGCATGTCGATCCGAGCGCCCCGATGGCGATCATCGACATCGAGCGCCGCGCCTGGGAGGCCGAGCACGGCGATCTCACCGTGTTCGGCACATGGCTGCTGACCAACGGCCGTCCCTCCATGGTGCTGCTGCCCACACGCCGGCAGACCCGCGCCAATGCCGCGATCCCCTGCCTCGTCCCGCTCGACATCGCATGGATGTGGGATGAGCACACCGGCGACCCGGCGCATTGCGCGCGCACCTCGATGCAGTTCACCGCGGCCCTCGGCTTCAACGAATGCGACCCGCGCAGCGTGATCTTCGTCACGAGCTGCATCCGCGAGCACCTGGGCGACCTGCTCCGGCAGCCCCCGGCGCCGCAGAGCGATCGCGAGGTGGTGGCCGATGCCATCGCCGTCGACATCGACACCGGCAAGGCCCGCGAAGCGGAGATCATGACCGATGTTTGATCCCGAGACCGACGACAATCCGGCCTATAGCGGCCAGATGACCTATGGCGGCCCTCAGCGCAGCCGCGATCCGCTCGACCGGGTGGACACCAGCGGCGCCCTCGCCATCAACGTCAGGCGCAATTCCAAGCTCGACAGCGAGCATGTCGAGGTGCTGTGGAGGCGGCTCATGGGGCACTATACCCGCGAGCTGGAGCGCCAGGGCGACAACCGCGTCGAGATGGGCGTGGATGAGGATTTCTACGACAGCCGCCAGTGGACGGAGCAGGACGCGGCCATCGTGCGGGCGCGCGGGCAGGAGCCGCTCACCTACAACGTCATCGCCACATCCATCGACTGGATGCTCGGGACCGAGAAGCGCGGGCGCACCGATTACAAAATCCTGCCGCGCACCGAGGACGGCGCCAAGGCGGCCGAGCACAAGACCAAGCTGCTGAAATACCTCGCTGACGTGAACCTCGCGGAATTCCACGTCTCCGACGCCTTTGCCGACATGGTGAAGGTCGGCGTGGGCTGGCTCGAATGCGGCATGCAGGACGAGACGGACGGCGAGCCGATCTATGAGCGGCGCGAGAGCTGGCGGAACATCCTCTTCGACAGCATGGCGAGCGAGCGCGACCTGAGCGACGGCCGCTACATGTTCCGCTCGAAATGGGTCGATCTGGACGAGGCCCATGCCCTCGCGCCGGAGCGCAGGCACATCATAGACCTCGCGGCCAGCGACGTGATCGACTTCATGCGCTCGCTCGACGGCACCGGTGACGATCAGATGGACGCCGCCGAGATCGCGGCCTCCCAATCCACCATGGTCGGGGCGGATCGCCACCACTCGATCCGCGAGCGCGTGCGCCTGATCGAGGCATGGTTCCGCATCCCGGTCGAGGACCGGTATGTGAGCGGCGGACAGTTCGGCGGCGAAATCTTCGACCCCCGCAGCCCGGGTCACCAACAGGAGGTGGCGACGGGCGCGGCCAAGGTGATCCGCAAGGTGCGCATGCGCATGCATGTCGCTCTGATGTGCGAGGCGGGCATGCTCTTCGTCGCCCGCAGCCCCTACCGGCACAACCTCTATCCCTTCACGCCGATCTGGTGCTTCCGCAGCGGCCGTGACGGCCTGCCCTACGGCTATGTCCGCCGGATGCGCGACCCGCAGAGCGACGTCAACAAGCGGGCGTCCAAGGCCCTGTTCATCCTCTCCACCAACAAGGTAGTCATGGACAAGGGCGCGGTCGATGACATGCGCGAATTTCGCGATGAGGTCGCGCGACCGGACGCGATCATCGTCAAGAAACAGGGCTATGAGATCGACCTGAATGTCGACCGAGAGCTGTCGGCCGCGCATCTGGACCTGATGTCCCGCTCGCTCATGATGATCCAGCAGATGGGCGGGGTCACGGACGAGAACCTCGGGCGGGAGACCAATGCCAGCTCCGGCCGGGCCATCGCCCGGCGCCAGGATCAGGGGGCGCTGGCGACGGCGAGCGCCTTCGATAACTTGCGGTTCGCCCGCCAAGTCCACGGCTCGAAGATGCTCAGCCTCACCGAGCAGTACATGACGCAGCGCAAGCAGTTCCGCATCACCGACATGAGAGGCAATGCGTCCTTCATCACGGTCAATGATCCGCTGCTCCCCGCGTCCGACATCGTGCGGACCAAGGCCGATTTCATCATCTCCGAAGACGACTGGAACGCCACGATCCGACAGGGCCAGGTCGACGAGCTCTTGGCGGTCATGGGCAAGCTGGCGCCCGTCTCGCCGCAGATCGTGCTGGCGATGCTCGACCTCGTGGTCGAGACCATGGACATCCCACAGCGCGAGGAGTTGGTGAAGCGGATCCGGCAGGTCACCGGCATGGAAGACCCGGACGCCGACCCGAACGATCCCGATCCCGAGGCAAAAGCGCGGCGTGCCGCGAAAGAGGCCGAGTCGCAGTTCCAGCAGGCCATGGCCATGGCCGAGCTCGCTGAGAAACAGGCCAGCGCGGCCGAGAAACAGGCCAAGGCCCAAAAGGCGGGCGTGGAGACCGCCAAGCTGGTGGCCGAGGTGCGCCAGATCCTCGCAAACACCGCGGGCACCAATGTCGAGACGCAGGTCCGCGCCCTCGAAGCCGCCGCGGTCATCATGAAGGGCGCCAACCTCGCGGGCGCGGCCGACACCGTGCTCCGCGAGGCGAACTATGCCCCCGGCTCCGGGCCGCTGCCCGGCCAACCCGGTCAGGGCGCGCAGATGCCGACCGGTCCGCTCCCGCCACAGCAACCCCAGCCGCAACAGATGGTGCCCGCATGACGATCCCCACCACGACCGAGCCGCTGGCCTGCCCGACGGATGAGGCCCGCGACGAATGCGTGCTCGCCGCCGTGCAGGCCGGGCACCGGCCCAGCGTCATCGCCGAAATCCTCGACGTCCCGGCCGAGGAGATCGCCGACCTGCTAGCCCTCCACCTGGTCGAGGCGCTGGCCGAGATCGCCGCCAACGACCGGACCTGACCCATCAAAGGAGAGGCAAGATGCTGCGAAGCTTCCACATGCTCGAACACTTTCGCGACCAGCTGCGGAGATACCGCGATTACCGCGCGGAAGAAATCTGACCCAACCACCTGTCCCACAAGAGGAAAACCCATGGAAAACCAACGGACGACTTCGCTCACGATCAGGCGGCACGGCAACGGCGGCTACTCGGTCACGCCTGTCAGCGCTTCCGATGAATCCCGCGCGTGCTCGACCTTCGCCGAAGCGGTCGATGCGATCGCCGACGCCTTCGGGCTTGGCGTCGTCCACACGAGCGACGAGCGCGATAACTACGACGCCTTCCTCGAGATCTACGTCTACGGCGCCAAAGCGGCCGAGCCCGAGGCGGCCAAGCAGGCGTGTGACTGCGGCATCTGCGCGGGCGCCCGAGACATGGACGAGGAGGAGTGCGCGGAGGCGCAGGCGCCCGACCGGCCGCCCCGTCCTGAGGAAATGCCGCTGTCCGAGCACTTTCAGATGGTGCTCAAGAGCGGCGTCGATGCGGATGAGACCTTCAAGGCATTCGTGAAGCGCCTCACCAACTGTGAGGAAAAGACCGATGCCTGAGGCCCCCCGCATCACCCCCGAACACCTCGAAAGCCTGATCGTGGACGAGCACTACCACGTGCAGCCCGACACCACGCTGACGATCTGCGTCCTGACCGTGCGCAACGGGTTCACCGTGACGGGTGAGAGCGCCTGCGCAGCGCCCGAAAACTTCGACCCCGAGCTGGGCCGCCGGATCGCCCGTCAAAACGCCGTCAACAAGCTCTGGCCGCTGGAGGGCTACTTGCTGCGCGAAATGCTTGACGGCCCGCCCTGTGTCGTGACCGACACGCTCGTCGCGCGGATCGCACATGAGGTGAACCGGGCCTACTGCCAGCACATCGGCGAGAGCCAACCGAGCTGGGCGAACGCGCCGGAATGGATGGTCGAAAGCGCCCTTGCCGGCGTGCGCGCGCACCTCGACACCGCCCGCTCCCCGGAGGAAAGCCACGCCCTCTGGATGGACCACAAGCTCCGCGAGGGCTGGAAGTGGGGGCCGGTGAAGGATCCGGCGGCCAAGGAACACCCCTGCCTGGTGCCCTATGACCACCTTCCGCCCGAGCAGCGCGTGAAAGACCTCCTCTTCGCGGCCGTCTGCCGCGCCATCAACGAGCATGCGGGGGATGGCTTCATGCTGATCCGCCGCTCCGATCCGGCCAACGAACCGGCCTGATCCCCAGAATTCCAGCCGCATGACGCAAGGAGACCAGATCATGCCCCCCGAATACGACAAGGACCTGCTGACCCCCGAAGAGATCGCCGCGCTCGAAGCCGACGAGGGCGCGGAGATCGACGGATCGGCCGCGCTCGATGAAGAGGTCCATCCGTCCTGGCGTCCCGCGAAGGCCGGGGCCGACGATGATGACGACGATGGCACCGTCGAGGACGAGGACGAGGACGACGACGACGGCGCCCCGGACGGCGCCGCGACGCCCGGAAACGATGCGGCGCCCCCCAAGATCGAGATCCCCGACGATCACCCCGGGCTGGCCGGGTTCGCCTCCAAGATCGCTGACATCGAGGCCCAGCTCGACAAGATCGTCGAGGACTACGACAACGCCGACCTGACCAAGGAGGAATATACCCAGCAGCGGGCGCAGTTGCTCAAGGATCAGCGCCAGGTGGCGGGCGATATGGCCGTCACGCGGCACAAGATCGAGCAGGACACCCGGGATTGGAACGACGCGACCGGCGCCTATCGCAAGGCGTATCCCGATCTCTGGGCTGGCGGGAATGTCACGCAAGGCTTCGACCGCATGGTCCGTTTTGTCACCGGCTCCGAGGCCTATGCCGACATGACCTATGCGCAGCAGCTTGAGGAAGCCCACCGCCTCCTGCAGCACGAAGCGGGCCGCACCAAGCTCGAAGGCGTGCCGGAGATCAAGGAGAAGAAGCACCGCCGCCGCCAACAGGTCGATCCCGCAGCCGATCCCACCGGCAAGGAACTGCACACCCCGCCCACCACGCTGGCCCGGGTGTCCGCGTCCGACATCACCGACGCCGACGACGGAAAGTACGCCGCGCTGGAGCGCGTGATGCGCACAGGAACGCCTGAAGAGCAGGAAGCTGCGCTCGCGAAACTCTCCCCGGACGAGCGCGATGCGTTCTCCTCGGCGATGTAAGGGGGCGCGACCATGCTGATCCGCAAGCTGAAAGCCTTTGACCGGCTCGAAATCGGGGACGTGACGATCGAGGTGAAGCGCGTGACGGGGGACAACCTGCGCCTCGCCATCGAGGCCCCCGATGAGCTCGTCATCCGCCATATCCAGGCCGCCGGGGCGCCCAACAGCGCCACGGGAAGCCCCGCAGCGCCGGGGGCTTCCGCGTAGGTTCCACATGTGGTATGGTCGCCCTGCGATGAGCGCATGATGTGCTCATGCAGGTGTAATCGACCCGCATGAGGAACCATCATGACGCAAACCATCATCCCTTTCGGCGACCCGAAGGCCCAGAAAAAATGGTCCTCGAATCTCGCCGTCGATGTCCTGCACAAAGCCTACTTTAGCCGCAAGTTCGTCGGCGTCGGCGACAACAACATCATCGAGCAGAAGACCGAACTTGAATCGGACAAGGGCGACCGGGTGTCGTTCGACCTGTCGGTGCAGCTGCGCGGCCGTCCGGTCCAGGGCGACAACCGCGCGAAGGGCACCGAGGAAAACCTGCGCTTCTTCACCGACGAAGTGATCATCGACCAGACCCGTCACCCGGTCTCGGCCGGCGGCAAGATGACCCGCAAGCGCACCGCCCACGACATGCGCAAGATCGCCCGCAACCGCCTGGGCGACTATTGGGCCAAATATCTGGATGAACTCATGTTCATCTACCTCTCCGGCGCGCGCGGGATGAACCAGGACTATATCGAGCCCGAGGATTTCGAGGGCCACGCCAGCAACCCGATCCAGGCGCCCGACGCCGATCACCAGCTCTATGGCGGCACGGCATCGTCCAAGCAGACGATCACCACCAACGACAAGATGAGCCGCGAAATCATCGAGGTCGCATCGACCAATGCCCGCATGATGCGCGCGCAGAACCCCGATACGGCCAACATGGTCCCCGTCGTGATCGACGGCGAGGAACACTATGTCATGGTCATGACCCCGTTCCAGGAACACGACCTGCGCAACGCGGTCTCGGCCAATGGCGGCTCGTGGTTCGAGATCCAGAAGGCCGCCGCGGCAGCCGAGGGGGCCAAGAACAAGATCTTCAAGGGCGGCCTGGGCATGATCAACAACGTGGTCCTGCACTCCCATGAAAGCGTGATCCGCTTCGACGACTACGGCGCCGGCGGCGACCTTCCGGCCGCCCGCGCGCTCTTCATGGGCCGCCAGGCGGGCGTGATCGCCTATGGCACCCCGAAAGGGTCGCGGTTCTCGTGGAAAGAAGAGCTCGAGGATTACGACAACGAGCCCACCGTCGTCGGCGGCACCATCGTCGGTATGAAGAAGGCCCGCTTCAACGGCAAGGACTTCGGCGTCTCGGCCGTCGACACCTACGCCAAGGATCCGAAAGCGGCGTAACGCGGGACAACGCCCGGCTCCAGACGTGGCCGGGCCTCCTTCACAGACCGACAGAAACAAGGGACCGCCCCAATGACCATGTTCAAGACCCCCTATGCGAAGGGCCTCCTGACGCCGCCCACGCCCTATGTGGCCGGTGCCGAAATGGTGGCCATCTACACCTTCGCCTTCACCAAGGCCTATTCCGCCGCGACGGACATCATCGAACTCGGGCCGCTCCCGGGCGGGGCCAAGCTCACCGGCGCCACGCTGATCGGCGATGGCCTTGGCGCGCTCACGGCCGATGTCGGCCTCATGACCGGCGAAAGTGGCGCTCTGGCGGACAGCGAGGGCAGCCAGCGTGCGCTGACCACCGCGCTGCTGTTCGACGCGGCCAGCGTCAACGACAACGAGTCGAATGCCACCCTCGGCGCCTGCCTTGGCATCCCGGCCGAGATTGCTGCTCGCGGCATCGGGGCCACGCTCTCGGGCAACGTGGCCGCTGGCGCGGCAAAGACGCTCACGCTGCTGCTGCGCTACACCTTCTAGGTCGGCGCACAGAGGGGCCGCCGCTGGACAGGGGGCGGCCCCATCACCCTGTCCAACGCTCCATGAGGCAATCCCCATGCTCATCCGCTCCCTAATTTCCGACAAAGGCAAGCCCAGCCGTACCGTTACGTTCGGCCAGGTGACCTATGCCTTCCGCCCGCCCGTGGGCTGGACCGGCGACGGAACGCCGCCGCTGGTTTGCGACGTGAACGATCCCGAGCACGCCAAGCGCCTGCTGTCGATCACGGAGGGCTTCGAAGCGGCCCGGGGCGCCGAGCAGCCCGCGCCCGCGGCGCTGGACAATGCTGGCGGGGGTGACGACGCCCAGAAGGGCGTCCCCAGCGATGCCGCGCCGGAAGCAGTGGACGATCTGACGCCGCTCGACCGGGCCAGCCTCGCGTTGATCTTCAAGAGCCACTACGGCGAGGAGCCGCGCGCCAACATGCGCGAGGACACCCTGCGCCGCCGCATCCGCAGCGCCCGCGAGATCGAGCAGGGGGAATAAGCCCCAATGGCCACCGCAAAAGACGTCCTCTCCCGCGCGCAGACCATCCTTCAGGATGCCGGGGCGACGCGGTGGCCGCTGCCCGAACTGCTCGACTGGCTGAACGACGCCACCCTCAACATCTGCACCGTGAAGCCAACCGCTTGCGCGGCCTTCGTCAGCCTCGATCTCACGCCCGGCACCGAGCAGGCGCTCACGGAAGAGCAGACCCAGATGCTCAAGCCCGTGCGCAACATCGCGGCCAGCGGCGGGCCCGGGCGCTCGGTCACCATTGTCGATGCCGCCATGCTCGACGCGCATTTTCCCGCCTGGACCGATCCGGCCGTCATGCCCGCCACAGACGAGGTGCGCCACGTCATCGTGGATGTCGTGAACCCCACCAGGTTCCGGGTCTTTCCACCCAACACGGGGGCCGGAAAGATCGAGGCGCATGTCGCCCTTCGCCCCGCCCCGATCCCGCTGCCCGCGAACAGCGGCAAGCTCGACAGCTACGGCGCGGAGATCGGGATCAGCCCGGTCTATCTCGACGCCATCGTCGACTATGTGGTCTCCAAGGCCTTCTCGAAGGATGCCGCCACCGCAGGCGCCGCGACGCGCTCGGTCGCGCATTTCCAGCGGTATCAATCCGCGCTCGGCATCCGGCAACAGGTCGAAAACACGGCCACCGCGAATAACGGATAGGAGAGCGTCATGGCGCTTCCCACCATCAATCTCGCCGCATTCCTCGATCTGGTGCGCCCCTCGGCCCCGTCCGCGCCGGATCCCGTGATCGTCGAGCACCTGCGCCTCGCCGCGACGACGTTCTGCACGCGCACGCGCTGCTGGCGCGACACCCACACCGAGACCATCACGGCACAGAACCAGTCGATCAGCCTGCCGCCCTATGCGACCATCCTCGAGGTCGAGAGCGCGGTGCTCGACGGCGTGCTGCTGATCCCCGCGATCCACGCCGATTTCGACCCGGCCGATTTCACGGCGGCGGGCGGCCGGCCGAAGTACCTGACCCAGATCGCGCCGAACACGCTCACGATCCTGCCTTTCGCCGCGGGCGGCACCTTGCTGCTCACCGCGTTTTGGACGCCCCGGCCCGGACATGAATTCGCTATCGGGGCCAGCAGGCAGCCAGAAAACGCCTTCAACCAAGTGCCGGAATTCCTCTATGTGAACCACTCCGCGACCATCGTCGCCGGCGCCCTGGCGTCGCTGCTGGCACTGCCGAACCAGCCCTGGACGAGCCCGGACCTCGCCATGATGAAGGGCGCTGCATTCTCAGCGGCTTGCGACGATGCGTTCGCGCTCCACCTTCGCGGCCAGCAGCGGGCGCCGCTTCGCACCAAGGCGCAGTTCGTGTGAGGCGCAAATGCTGACCATTCGCACCTCTCATGGAGAAATCCCGGTCCTTAATAATCGGCTGCTGCCGGAAGGCTTCGCCGCCCACGCGGAGAACACGCGGTTCGAGACCGGGACGCTCATGCCCTATCGGCGGGCGGCCCTCGCGCACCAGTTCGATGTCGCCACCAAGACCGTGATCCGCCACGGCGGACAGTGGATCGGGCTTCCCTTCGAGGCCGATGTCGCCCCGGCGCCGGTGGCCGAGGACCGCATCTATTTCACCGTCGACGGCGCCGCGCCGAAGATGCTGGCCGATGGCGTCACCTATGACCTCGCGCTGCCGCCGCCCGCCACGGCGCCGACGATCAGCACCAGCGGCACGACCGACCCGGCCGAGATCGAAGACATCGGCTATGCCTATACCTTCGTCACGTCTTTCAACGAGGAAAGCGCGCCGTCCCCCCCGTCGTCCCCCGTGGAATGGTCGGACGGCGTGACGGTCACCGTTGAGGGCTTTGCAGAGCCTGCGGCCGGGCGCGGCGTCGACCGCATCCGCATCTACCGCTCGCAGACCTCCGCGCTCGGCGACACCTCGCTCTATTTCGTCAAAGAGCTCACCCTGCCAGCGTCCAGCTGGGACCATGATCTTGAGACCGATCCGATGCAGGAGATCCTGCCTTCGGTCGATTTCGACATGCCGCCCGACGATCTCGCGGGCCTGACCGCCATGCCGAACGGAATGATGGCGGGCTTCACCGGAAAGCAACTCTGGTTCTGCGAGCCGTACCAACCGCACGCATGGCCGGCGAAATACATGCTGACGTTGGACTACCCGATCGTGGGGCTCGCCTCCTTCGGTTCCGCGCTCGCGATCATGACCAAGGGCACGCCATATCTGGCGCAGGGGACGGCCCCGGAGACCATGGCCATGGAGAAAATGGAGGCGCTTCTGCCCTGCGTTTCCAAGGATGCCATCGTCGATCTGGGCTATGCCGCCGTCTACCCGTCATCGGATGGCCTGGTCATGATCTCGCCGCAGGGCGCGCGGATCATCACCGGGAACCTCTTCCTGCCGCGTGAATGGCGCCGCCTCTCCCCCGCCACCTTCTTCGCCGCGCAGTACCGGGGCCTCTATGTCTTCGCCTACCTGGCCGAGGACATCCCCATTGCGGACGCCCAGGCGCCCGGAACCGATTTCACCGACATTCCGCTTTGGGACTGCGGCGGGCCAAGCACGACGGAGGGCGTCATCATCTACGATGGCGGATCGCCCTTCACCGAGGCCAAGCACCGGGCGCTTGGCATCATCAATGCAGGCGCCGAGCAACCCGAATTCGTTCGGGTCTCATCCGATGTCGCAGTCTACCCAGCCTCGCTCTATTTCTCGGTCGAAGACGAGCTGATTTACACGCTCGGGCAAGACGGCGCGCTCTACGAATTCGATTCCGCCTATGGCGCGCCATCCCGCTATACTTGGACGAGCCCCGAGTTCCGGCTTCCATCCGTCACGGGCTATGCCGGCGTCTATGTCGAGATCGAGAACGCAGAGCTGCAGCCGAAGCTCACGGTCGAGGTGTTCGCTGGCGGCAAGCTCATCCACACGCGGGATGATGTTGGCGATGGCCTGTTCCGGCTGCCTAGCGGGTTCAAGGACAGGACCTGGCAGGTCACCTTGAGCGGAAACGCGGAGGTGGCCGCCTGCCACCTCCTCGAATCCTACGACGAGATCGCGGGGGGGGCATGACGTATTTCAACGCGAGCACAGACATGCCACGTATCCGCCGCCTGCTCGAGGCGGTCGAGGAGCTGCTCGGCTGGCGAGGCCGCCCGGACAGAACCGCCGTGCGCAATGCCGATGTCGCCCGGATCGTCGAACGGGCCATTGCGGAGATTCGCACCGACGTTTCCGGCAGTTTCACCACGACAGACGGCAAGACCGTGACGATCACCAAGGGCATCGTGACCCGCGTCGAATAGGAAGGAGTCCATCCATGAGCGTTATTTCGGCCCGCATCCGCATGCGCCGCGGCCCCTCCGCGTCCTGGGCCGCTGCGAACCCGATCCTGCTCGACGGCGAACCCGCCTTTGAGACCGACACCGGTCTTTTCCGCATTGGCGATGGCGTCACGCGCTTTCTCGACCTGCCCGCCGCCTCGGTCAGCGACACCTTCGTCTCCAGCACGGTCAGCGCGGCTATTGCCGCGATGAAATCGTCGGCTGCCTCTATCATTGGAAGCTGGACGTTCAATGTGGGCGTCAAGCTCCTGTCCTGGCTCGACATCGGCCCCTCGTCCGAGTGCCGAATCGCCTATTCGAAAGACTACGACGTGCTCGATATTGTCGGGAAGCTTGGTGAGCCTGGAGAGAATACGACTGCGTTGCGAGTGCGGTCGAGATATTTTCGCATTATGAACACCGATGGGAACAAGTTCGCAGCGACGTTCGATTCCGATGGTGTTTCGGCACTCCGCTTTAACGGCTCCCAGAAACTTGCAACCGGCCCGAGTGGGGTCGACATCTCAGGGGCTATCGCCGCAGATTCAGCCGCCGGGGCTATGCTGGACAACACAGACGGGCTCACATCGAATTCCCCGTCGCGCCTGCCCACCGTTCGGGCGGCGCGCGCCTATCTCGATGAGCGCACCCTCACGAAAGCCATTGCCTGGGCGGTCGTGTCAAATAGCGACAGCGACCTCACGGTTTTGGAAAGCAGGGGATTTTCGGACGACACGCCACCGGCTCGGACAGGGACCGGAACGTATGCTTTTGTGTTTGATGCACCGCAAGCGGACACCAATTATCACGTCGATCTTTGCCCGGTCGGGACGGCCAATGTCGCTTACGGCCTTCAGTATAAGTCGGCGACCGGGTTCACCATTCAGACTCGGAGCGCGTCTCAGGCTGGCCTTCTGAACGTTGCGTTCACCATCGAGGTCAGGAGATTGTCCTGACCCGGTGGCAACCCAGCGGGATCTAGCGGTTTAACACCGCATGTGGTAGCCTTGTGGTCAGATCGCGCATGATGCGCGAGCCCATCACCGATACGGGGGCTCCCATGCGTGACCAGAATACCGCGTTCGACAGCGAGGCATGGCGCAGGCTTCGCGACGAGAAGCTGATGGAATGGATCTGCGACGAGTTCGCCGTGCAGTTCATCGTCACGTTCAGCGATGTCTGTGAGGTCTTCGATGATCTCTGGGATGGCGACAAGCCTGTCACCCGCGACGATCTGAGCCGCACTCTCTTCAACTGCCTCGCGGAGATCCCGATCAACCCGTTCTTCGATCGGTTCAAGCAGCAGCTCGTGCCGATCATAATCACCGGCATCAACGCCTGGCTCGATGCCAATGCCCTTGAAAATGGAAACAGGAACGACCGCGTGTTCGCCTACGTGCTCCGCGACTGGTACATGGAGCTCATCGCCTTCGTCATCTACCTGACCCGGGGCCGCGACCACATGCGCCGGGTCAGCCTCGATGTGCGCGAGTTCTTCACGCATCACGAAACCCTCGAAGAATACATGGGAGATTTGGCATGAGCGGCGGCGGAAGTTCGGCCCCAGATCCAGATCCGAACATCGGCAAGGCCGCCATGATGTCGGCCGAGCTCGGGCAGGACTATTTCGCGTGGATGAAGGACCAGGCGAAGACACCGAACGCCTGGGCGAAAGAGGATCGCGCGCGATACACGAGCAAGTTCCTGCCCTTGCAAGACGCCTATATCGAGAAGGCGCAGGCGGGGCCGGATTATGCCGGCGTGGAGGGCGATGTGCGCCGCGCGCGCGCGGATGCCACGGTCGGCTTCGAAAACGCGCAGGGGCAGGAAAGTCGGCGGCTCGCTGCGATGGGCGTGAACCCTGCATCTGGTCGGTTCGGCGAAGCGACGCGGCGCAGCGAGCTGACGCAGGCCCTGGGCACCATCGGCGCAGGCAACGCGACCCGGCTCGCTTCCCGGGCCAGCGCCGAAGCCGAGGCGGACGTGCGCGAGTCGAACGCGATCAATCTAGGCTCCGGCCTCGCGGTGAACCCGGCCACGTCGATCGGCCTCTCCACCGGCGCGATGTCCTCCGGCGTCTCAGGCGCCATGCAGGGCTATGGACAGCAGGGGCAGCTTCTCAACCAGGACTACCAGAACCGGGTTTCGGCGTGGTCCGCGAACCAGGCGAGCCAGGATTCTATGTGGGGCGGGCTCGGGAGCATCGCGGGCTTCATGATGTCCAACCCGGCGATCCTGTCGTCCAGGGACTACAAGACCAACAAGCGCCCGGCCCGCGGCATCCTCGAACAGGTCCGCGAAATGCCGGTCGAGGAATGGTCCTACAAGGAAGGCATCGCCGATGGCGGTCCCCATGTCGGCCCCTATGCCGAGGACTTCCATGCCGCGACCGGCAAGGGGGACGGCCGGTCGATACCGGTGGTGGACGCCATCGGCATCAGCATCGGCGGCGTGCAGGAGCTGGACCGGAGACTGCGCCGCCTGGCCCGTAGCATTTCGGCTGCCGATGGTGGCGCGCGCTCCGGTACCGCCCCCACGCCCAAGGGCATTTCAGGGGCGGCCGCATGAGCGGAGCGGGCGCCTTTCTGAGCGGAATGGGCCAAGGCCTCTGGACCGGGCAAGGGCTCAACCAGAACCGGGCGATCCTTGAGGCGCTCGATCGCGGCGGAGACCGTCAGCCGCTGGCGAACAGCGGCGTCGCGCGGTCCATCTTTGGCCCGGGCGGCGGCTCGTCCGCCCCGGCCGCTGGGGCTGGCGTCCTGCCCGACATAGAGACGGGCGAAATCCCGCAGGATCGCATGGCGGCCCGCGCCGCGTTCAATGATCGGCTCCGCGAGCTGGGCCACCCGGAGCATGTGATCGAAGGGCTTGGTTGGAACATCACTGACGAATCCACTTGGGATTTCGGTGCCCATGGCGACGGCGGCCAGAGCTTCGGGGCGGTCCAATGGTATGGGGACCGACGCGACGCCTATCTCGGGTTCGCAAAGGATCGCGGCGTGGACCCGACCGATCCACGCGCGCAGGCCGATTTCGCGGACCACGAGTGGCGAACCTCGCATGCCGACGCCTACAAGGCCGCGCTCGACGCAGGCGATGCCTCCGGCGCCGCGCTGGCGTTCCTGCATCGCTACGAGATCCCAGCGAAGCAATATCGAGATGCACGCGACGCGGCCTATCGGTCCCGCCGCGCGCCCGCCGAGCCGTCAGCCGAGCGCGGCATCATCGACGATCCCGCCGAGCGCATTCTCGGCGCCTTCTATCGGTAAGGAGCACACATGTCCGGTCTCGGTTCCTTCATCCAGAGCGCGTTCCAGGGCTATACCTACGGCCAGAACCTGCAGGACCGCCGCCGCCGCCGGGACCGTGAGGATACGGTCTGGGCGCAGCAGGATCAGCTCTTCGAGTGGCAGCAGGAGGATCGCGAGTTTGCGCGGGCCGAACGCGACCGGGCCGCCGCCGCCGCCGCGCGCGAGCGCAGCATCTTTGCCGATGCGGCCGAGGCCGCGCGGCTCGGCTACCAGCAGGAACAGGCGGGCATGATCGACGCCACGGGCGATCCGAGCCGCCCGCGCCCGCGCCCGGAGAACGCGATCGGGACACCGCCGCAAACCGAGGTGGAAAGCCCGCGCGCCCCGGACGATGCTGCGCCGGGCCTCGCCTATGCCCCGCACCAAATCTCTCCCGACTATTACGACCCGCGCCGCGGGGCCGATCCAACCGGCGCCAGCCGCCCCTCAATGGAGAATGCCGCCAATCTGGCCGCAATGAACCAGCCCGCGCTTCCGGGGCCGGATCGCCCCGCAATGCCCGCCCCGGCCCCGCGCCCGATTGCCGCCGCCATGGATCAGGCGCCGATGCCGCGCCGCGGGCTCGATGTCGCGCGCTACCAGCAGCGCCCGCCGCAACCGACCGGTCTAGCTCGCCAAGCGCGCAGCCTAGCCATGGGCATGGCCGGCCAGAACCCGGCCGCAGGATCGGCCTCGGCAATGCGCGCCGACCTGCCCCCGCGCGCGCCGGTGCAGGATGCCCCCCCGCGCCAGATCGCAGGCTTGCAGCAGCCGCGTTCAATCGCACCGGATTCCGCCCCGCTCCTGACCCCGGACCCGCAGCGCGCCGCCGCGCCCCGGCCCGCAAGGGCCGGGGCTGCCCAAGCCGCGCCCGTCATCGACGTTGAAGGCAAATCCACCTCCGACCTCGACGCACAGGCCCGCAGCGCGCCGCCCGAGGCTGGCGGATCGCCCTCCGTCGCGGTTGCCAAAGAGGCCATAGCAGCCAGCACCGAGAGGGGTGTGATCGGGCCGAACGACAGGCCCAGCCTCAGCGACGCGCAACAGAGACAAGCCAAGCGCAGCTTCATGGATCACTACCTCTCCGAGGGGGTGCCCAAGATCGTGGAACACTACCTCTCGACCGGTCAAATCGAGAAGGCACAGGCGTTCGAAAAGTGGGCGCAGTCCAAGGAGGTCGAGGGACAACTCCAGTCGTGGTCTCAGGCGGTTCTGGCCGCCACGCTCGGCGATGAGGACGGGTTCCTCACGAGCCTTGCGGACACCTACAACCAGGTGAATGACGGCTACGAGATCGTGCGGGACCGGTCCGGGTTTCTGCGCGACGCCAAAGGCAACGTGACGGGGGCCGAACTCTCCTTCAAGGGAGAGGACGGCAAGGTATTCACGCGGCGCTACGAGAACATGGACGACGTCATCGAGGCAGGCATCTACGCTTTCTCGCCCGAACAGACCTTCGAATACCTCTGGGGGCTGAGCCAGCAGGCCCGCCAGATGCGGATCAACCGCACCAAGAGCGCGCTGCCCAGCCAGGGCGACATTCAGGCTGAGATCCGCCGAGAAGCACTGGAAATCCGCAAAGCGCAGCAGTTCGCGTCCGACCCGCTCTCCGAAGAGGACATCCAGCGGATGGCGGCCGAGAACGTGATGCGCCAACTGCAGAACGCGGGCTCGATCGTCTCCGGCGGGCTCAGCGTCGGCGGCAACGGGGCTGGCCCGAAGCCACCGGACTGGACGGGCCGGTAGTGAACATGTTACAAGATTTCCGCTAGGACCGATCTGCATCGCGCAATACCAGAGGGGTAGCGCCCCGACCCCCGACATGTGAACGCCGAAAGGCTGGGGGCGCCGAGCGGGTGAAAGGCCCGCAACGCCTCGGGGGAGAAGCATGCCGGCGCTGAATTTCAAGAAGCAGTTCGCAGATGACGTCGCCTACGGCATCAAGCGCCAGACCGTGCGGGCCCCCCGCAAGGATGGCCGCGCTCATTGCAAAGTTGGCGACACGATCAAGCTCTTTACCGGGATGCGGACCAAGTCCTGCCGTCTGCTTGGCGAGGCTCGCGTCACCTCGATCAAGACGATCTGGATGGATGGCGTGAGCATGAAGTTGAACGGCGAGGTGCTTCCTTCATGCATAGTCGACCGCGACGGCCCGATGACCGACAACGAATTTGCTAAAGCTGATGGATTTGAAGGCTTCACCGAAATGGCAAACTGGTTTGGAGAGGTCCATGGCTTGCCATTCGAAGGCGTCGTAATCCGCTGGTCAGAGCTCCGTTAGAAGGTCAGTATGAGCAGCAGCATAGTCTTTCACGCTCGGGCTCCGTGGGGAGTGCATGATTTCCAGGTTTCGGCACCTGACGATCTTCTTCTTCTGGAAAGCGACCAGGACGCCCTTGCTGCCAAGCTCTTTGGATGCTCGGTGTCTGATTATCTGGAATGGCTTCTTCTCGGTGGCGCCCCCTTATGCGGGGGCACAACGAGAAGAGGGAAGCCCTGCAAGAAACTGGTTGGCCCCACAAATCTGCCAGTCGCGGAATGGCGCAGCAGGCATAGGGCGCAGCTCTGCCATTGCCACTCGTGACGATCAGACCCATATTCCAGGAATGGACTCGCTCGATCGCTCCATCCGCCGCGAACGCCGCCTTATGGCGTTCCTCGTGTTCCCAGCTGCCGCCGCGACGCCGTTCGGCGTGATCTTCGCGCTGACCGGTTCATTCCCGGCCGCGCTCATTGGCGGCGCGCTGATCGGCTTCGGTCTCATGGTGCTCATGGAATATGTCGAGATCGGCGAGCGCCGGAGACGCTGGATTTCGGCGCTGCGCACGCGCGGAGCCCGGCATGACCGCGAGGATTTCGGGATTTGAAGGCCCGCCGCGCTTCCCGCCCCCAACCGCTTCTGGTATAACCGACCCACTTGGGTTTTCTGCCTGCGCTCTAGCGCGGCCTCTTTGCACTGAAACGAGACCGAGCAAAGAGGGCTGCCGTGAACCGCAACGTATTTGCGCTGAACCCCGTCGAGTATGAGATCAATCGCGGCCAGATCGAGGCGGATCGAAAGCGCCCTGATGGCCCGGATTTCGACGCACTGTCCCGTCAGCACCAGGTTCCGCAGAACGTCCTCGAGGCCCTGACCGAGGCGGCGGGCATTTCCGACCCCGCCCAAGTCGGCAAATTCGCGGATGAAGCCGCCGCCCGGATCGGCGCCCAGATGAAGAACGGCGCTGATGTGCCCGGCGCCCTGCGCAACGTGCTCGGCCAAGAGGCCCCGGTTCAGGAGGTTCTCGACCGCGCTCTGCAGATAGCGGGGGCCAGGCCGCAGGCGCAAGCTGGCCAGGAGGATCGCCCCGCCCCCACCATGTCGCGCGCGGCCTCGGCCGCCAACGCCGTGGCGCAGGGAGCGGCGGGCATCGGGGAAATGGGCCTCAAGGGCGTGGCGGCGGCCGACGAGCTGCGCGAGGGGCGTGAGCGTCGCCTCGATGCGGCCATGCAGGATCAGGCCGGAACCGGCGCGGGCTGGGCGGGCGCGCGGCGTGTCGCGCTGGAAGGCGCCCGCGAGATTGCAGCGCGCGACGGCAATGCGCAGGAAGTGGCGCAGATCGAGCAGCAACTCGCCGATCTCGCCAATTTCGAGCGGGACCGCGCTGCCCAGACCGCGCAGGACAGGCCCGCGTATCAGTCCGGCCAGCAGTTCGGCGACGCCGCGCGCGATCGGTTCAAGACCGATCCGGCTTATCAGGGCGACTTCTGGACCGACAAGGTGGCGCAGGGCGCGGGCTCCATGCTCGGGTTCATCGGCACGACCATCGCCACCGGCGGCACGGGGATTCTTCTCACCGGCGCGGCGGTCAATGCCGGATCGGTCTATGACGACGCGAAACAGAACGGCGCAACAGAAGATCAGGCGCTGCAAGCTTCTGGCCTCGGCGCCTATGTCGGAACCACTGAGGCCATCCCGATCCTCGAAGGCCTCAACCGCATCGCGCCAGGCGCCGGCGGCCGCCTTGTGTCTGCCCTTCGACACATTGCCATCACCGCCGGGGAAGAGGCCGCGCAGGAAGCGTTCACCGAGTTTTCGAACAACCTGATTGCCAAGGGTATCTATGACCCGGAGCGCGGCGTGTTGGAGAACGTCGGGGAATCCGCCCTGATCGGTGCCATTCTCGGCGCTGGAACGGGCGGCATCGGCGCGACCCGTCGCCCGGTCGGCCCGCGCGATGATGACGAGGGAGAAAAACCAGTCGGCTTCCTCCCCCACCCAGACCCTACGACTCCTTCCGAAACCGGCGCGGACGGTGGCAGCACCGCGCTGGAAGTCCCCGCCTCAGAGCAAGACACCCCCTCATTCGGCTCTGAGGCGGGGGCGCCTGACGTGCAGAACCAGCCCGAACATGGGCCGATTTCGCGCGCGGCGGCCCAGGCCCCGGCTTCCGTGGTGGGCAACTTTGAGGCGGGATCGGCCGTGACCATCGAGGGCGACGGCATCGACCCGCTGGACGCGACGTTCGTGGAAGAGACCGCGGGCGGCATCAAGGTCGAGGACGAAAACGGCCCCTACCTGATCCCCCGCGACGACATCGCCAGCGGGCGGTATCGGATCACGCGCCGAGGTGGTGACCCGCTGGCGCCGCTGGCCCCGGCGATAGAAGCGCAGCCGCCGCTCCCCGATCTTCCCCAGGGCGTTGATCGCGATGTCTACGACGAGCGCGTCGGGATCATGATGGATTCCGGTATGGATGAGGCCGAGGCGCAGAGGCGCGCTCTCGACGCGATCCTCGCCCAACAGAAAGCCGCCGCGCAGGCCCAGCAGCAAGAGCGCGCGCCGAAACAAGCGCCTGTCGAGCCGGTTTCGGATGCGGAGGCGATGGAGCAGGCGGACGCGGACGCGCAGGGCGCCTCTGCGCCTCAGGCCCAGGAAGACGACCGAACAATCAACCTCGACGGCATGGGCGAAGCCATGGCGGCGGGCGCTATCGGGGCGGTTCGGAAGCAAGCGGCATCCGATCGGCCGAATGCGGAAATCGAGACGGTCGCCCAGATGATCCGCGCCGCCGAAAAGCGCGGCTTCGAAGTGACCGATGACGACGTTCGGGAAATGGACCGCATCGCCAGCGAGGCATTCGGTGCTGACGATTTCGGACAGCAGATCCGGGCGGGATTGGGCCGCATTTTCGCCGGGCGGAAACCAGCCAAGGTCGAGCAGGAGACCCCGGTCGCGCAGCCCGTCAGCGATCCGGAACAAGCCATCTGGGACGCCCTGTCCCCGCGCCAGCGGCAGGTGTGGGCGCGCCGCGCCGGTCTGCCGGAAGAGGATATGGGGCTGGTCAAGGCGCGCTGGAGCGACGCCGGTGACGCGGGCCGCGCCAAGCTGCGCGCGCTCGCCGGATCAACGCCCCTGCCCGGCGCCCCGCGCGGCATGGAGCCCGATCGCGTGCCGCAGGATCCCGCCGCGCCGCCCGCGCCGCTGCCCCAGGAGCGCGGCCCGCGCTATCAGGAACCCGAAAAGCCGGTCGCGGCGCCCGATCCGGCACGGAGGCCGGAACCTCCCCTGCCCGGCCCCGAGCCGGTCGCGCCGCCGAAAAAGGCCTTGGCCGGTGATGATGCTGCCGCCCTGACCGAAGATCTGCGCGCCGCCTGGACGGCCCGCGAGGACATCCCCGACACCAAAGACCAGGTCGAGGCGTTCAAGAAAGCCAGCGAGCCGGTCAAGGAAGCCATGGAGCGCCTGCGCGCAGCGGTCGGGCAGAAAGAGGCCAACAAGATCCTCGAGCGGATCGAGAACGACTATGCGGCGGGGAAGAAAGATGCTGCGAAGGATCGTCCGCTTCCCAGCGGCGTGAAAGCCCGGCAGACCGGCCCGGATGTTGGCGAAATGACGGCCCGCCAAGCTTATGATGCCCTTCTGAAATGGATCGTGGACGGTCACCCGGAAAGCGGCGGCTTCTTCACGTTTGGAGGTGTGTCCTTCTCGCTGTCCTTCGACCAGTGGTGGGGCAAGAACCGGGTGAAGGAGCCCGAGGGAAAGGTCTTTGTCTCGGACGGTGACTCGCTGGATGCGATCTATTTCGATACGGCGGCAGTGAAAGCCTCGATCGAGAAGCCGTCCGAGCCTGCGGCCGAAGCCCGGCCTACGCAACAGCAGGAGGTCGAGGGCCGCGAGAAGATTGAGGACGTTGGCGAAAAGATCGGTGGCGCGCGCAAGGATCTCGCCAAGCGGTTCCGCGACAGCCTGACCGACCTGGACAGCACCGACGAGCTGCGCGGCTACACGCTCAACGAGCTCATTCCAGAGCCCGACTATGTGGCGCTGATCGAAGAGGGCATGGACCGCGAGACGGTCGCGGCAATCGCGTGGCTGCGCGGCCAGATCGGACGCAAGCCGGCGAAGGGATGGAAGCAGCTCGATTGGGCCAGCGACGTGAAGGCCGCCCGCAACGAGATCCGCCGCTTGATGGATGGCGAGATTTCGGCTGCGGAATGGGGCGTCGAGCTCGAGAGCGGCCCCAAGCGCGATGCGCGAGAGTCATTGACCCGCAAAATCGCGATGGCGACCATCTCCAAGATGCACGCAGTTGATTTCGCGATCGCCGGGCGCGCCATGTTCGGCGGGCGGTCGACGAAGAAGTCCGACAGCGACGAGGTGGACCTGTCCTATGAGGCGTGGCTGCGCATGCCGGGCGACCGCAACCGCTACGCCCGCGGCGCGAGCCCAACGGCTCTTTCCAATGATCTGGCCGACGCCATCCGCGAGTATCGCCGCCACCTTGAGGCCAAGCGCGCGGGCGAGAAGCCGTTCGATTTCCGCTTCCATCGCCGCTACCGCCGCAGCGGCGGGGAGCATTACATCTACGCGCGCAAGCCCAGGCTGGTGAAGATGCGCACCTTCCAGAGCAGCGAGGCCGCCCAGGCGTTCCTGAACGATCCCGAGAAGATGGCCGAGCTGCAGAAGGAAGCCGAGCGCATGCGCACCGGCGCCCGGGAGCGTCGTGACGAAAACCGTGATCGTGTCGGCCCGGAACGGCGCAAGGGCGATGTCTCGGCTGACGATTTCCGCAAGGCGTTCGGTTTTCGTGGGGTCGAGTTCGGCAACTATGTCAAGCAGGGTCAGCGCCAAGACCTCGTGAACGACGCCTATGATGCGCTCATGGACATGGCGGGCGCGCTCGGCATCCCGGCTGAGACCCTCTCGCTCAAGGGAAAGCTCGGCTTCGCCTTCGGTGCGCGAGGTCAGGGCCGCCGCGGCAACTTCGTCGCCGCCGCCCATTACGAACCGGCCAAGACCGTCATCAACCTCACGCGCGACGCGGGCGCTGGCTCCCTCGCTCACGAATGGTGGCATGCGGTCGACAACCACATCGCCGAGATCAACACCGGCGCCAGATCCTACGCGCTCTTCACCGAGGGGCAGATCAACCGACAGGTTCAGAACCTCGATGGGGATTTCGCCAAGGCGCTGCGCCGCCTGGTGCGCGAAATCGGCAAGACCGAGTGGCATCGCAAGATGCGCCAGCTCGACGCGATGCGCGAGAAACCCTACTGGTCGACCAACGTGGAAGAAACCGCGCGCCTCTTTGAGGCGATGGTGGTGGAGCGCCTCGAGGATCGGGGCATGTCAAACGACTTCCTCGCCAATATCGACAAGAGCGGCGGGGCCTACCCGAGCGAGAAGGTGATCGGCGAGCTCCGCGACCCGTTCAACAGCGTGATCGGCTTCGTGGAGGCCGAGTTCACGAAGGACGGGGGCACCGTCCCCGACATGCCCGACCTGTTGCCAATGGCGCGCTCCCGCCCGCCCGAGCCGGGCCGGGAATGGTCTTCGCCGCAAGGTCTGCGCCGGATCACGCGCGAGCGCGACATTGAAGGCACGCCCTATTTCGAGATCCTCACCGTCGATACTGGCGCCAAGACCACCGTGCCGAAGGACGAAGTGGCGCGGATCATCGCGCGCGACGAATACGACGCGACGCCCGAAGGCCAGAACGAGGCCAAGGATCTGCGCGATAAGAAAGAGGCCGCGCAGAAACGCCGCGACGAGTATGAGCGGGTGGAGCGCGAACTAGAGGCCCGGCGGGAGGCTTTCATCGCAGATGAGGTCAAGCGCCGGGGCACTCCCAATGGCAAGGACGAAACCAGCTTTGCCTATCGCATCCACGACACGCTCACCAAGCAGGTGCAGAACGGCCAGACCCGGCAGCAGATGGTGGACGATTTTGTCAGCCGCGGTGGTCGCGTGACCGATGAGGGTGTGAAGCTCGAAAATGGCGTGATCTTGCCGGCCGACTGGATCACGAAACAGATCGGCTTGGACTACGCCCGCTGGGCGGCGCGCGAGCACAACATACTCGGCGCGGCGGAAGGCTTGGGGGCCGCCGTCGAGAAGGCGCAGGCGCGCATGCCCAAGGGCTTCACCCTCACAGCGCAGCGCAACGAGGTTGTGGTGCGCGACGGCGACCGAAAGCTGGTTGGCTCTACCATTGCCGATCGCGCAGAAGAGGTCGATGCCGCGGTGGACCGGGCTGTCGCGATGGCGGGAGATAGCGCGGCTGAGAATAGCGCCATGAAAAATCCGGCGCCGAAATCGGTGAAAAAATCACCCGCGAAACGGCTCACGCCGAAGCAAATGCGCGAGGCAGAAGCTGCAAAAATCAAAGACTACTTCACGCCTGGGAACGTCGTAAGCCCCTATGGAGGCGGCGCAGACATTGTGATCTCCTACAGGGAGGATGAAAGCGGCAACCCGATTGTGCGGGTGCAGCGTGCCGTAAAAGATGGCGACACTTGGATTCCCGATCCGAAAGAAGGAATCCGCACTCATGGCACCAGACCAAATGCGAGAGAGCTTCAGCAGGGACCGATCTGGCGGGCCGACCCGACGCCGGAAGCGGAGAACGAGCCTGCGCCAAAACCCGATGCCGGGCCGAAGAAAGGGCTCGCAAACCTCTCGGAAGAAGAGAACGCCCAACTCGCCGATCTCGAGAAGCTGCTTGCCGGCAAGCTGCGCAACGAGGTCCGCTCGGGGCTCGACCCCGAGCTCGTCACCATCGCGTTCAAGATCGGGCACCTCTATGTCAAAGCGGGCATGCGCCGGTTCCGCCAGGTGCTCGAAACCATGATGGACCGCATGGGCCTGACGCTTGAAGAGGCCCAGCCCTACGCCCGGAACGCCTATGGTCAGATCCGCGACGATCTTGAGCTTGCGGGCGAAAACGTGGCCGACATGGACGGCGCCGCCGAGGTAATCGCCATCGTCCGCGCCATGCGGGAGGAGGAGAAAGCGGCCGAGGCGCAGAAGCCGAAGGCACAGGAGCCCCCGGCAGATGAGAGCGAGCCCGCGCTGCTGGCTGGTGCTTTCGCCCGCGCGTTCACGCTCAGACAGAACTTCAAAAACATCGTGGAGGCCCGCAAGTTCGCTGGCGAAACTCTTGAACGCGCCATCGAAAAGGGCGATCACAAGATGATCGAGGAGGCCTTGGAGATAGCCCTTGTGGCGCGGGCCCGCGCAATTGCCGCGACATCGGATAGCCATGCCGCCGCCTTCGACGCCCTTGTCGATCTCTACAAGGCGCAGCCGAAGCTCAACCAGCGCACATCGACCAGCATGGAGCAGCAGGCCTATTCCACGCCCGCGCCGCTGGCCTATCTCGCGTCCCGACTGGCCGGGATCGACGCCGGAAAGGCCGTCTACGAGCCCGCGGCCGGAAACGGCATGCTACTGATCGAGGCAGACCCGGAGCGCACAGCAGCCAATGAGCTCAACCCCGACCGCTTCGCCGGGCTAAAGCGCCTCTTCGGCGCCAAGGGGAGGATCACCAACGAAGACGCGCTCACGGTCAACCAGCCTTCTGGCCGCGATGTCGTGATCGGGAACCCGCCCTTCGGAAAGGTGAAGAGCGATACGGGCGAGACGCGGGAGTTCGCGGTGCCGCTCTTCGGCGCAGAGACCTTCAAGACCACGGAAATCGACCAGGCGATCATGCTGCGCGCCTTGGAAGCAATGAAGCCTGACGGGCGGGCGGTTTTCATCATCGGCAGCCATCAGGGCGATCAGGACACGCGCAAGTCGAAGTACCGCGCCAAGCGCAGCCGCATGTTCATGAACCGGCTCTACGAGAACTTCAATGTGACGGAGCATTTCACGATCGACGGAAAGCTCTATGATCGGCAGGGCGCAGGGTGGCCCGTCGATGTGATCGTGATCGAGGGGCATGGGAAGGCGAGCAAGCCCTTGCCCATGGCAGAGCCCCCCGTCGTTTATGACGATTGGGCGCAGTTGAAGGAGAGGCTCGATGGCCAAGACAGTCTGGACCCCCGCAGCGGCCGAAATGGGGATGGGGGCGATCTGGGTGACGGACCCGGCCGGTCCCCTGACGAAGGAGGCGTATCGCCTGGCGCTGAGCAGCAGGATCGACCGGCTGGTCAGGTTGGCGATGAGGGACGGCCTGGATCCTCTGGCGATGGCGGAAGAACCTATGTGGGAGAACGACAGGCTGACGCCGCCGAAGAGCCCGATGGCGCTGGGGCTTCTGCTCGCGGAGGACAGCGAGACGCTGGCAATGGCGAGCGGGATGGACGCGGAGACCTGGCCGGTGAAGGAGATCAGGCCCAACCCGCAGATGGCGGCGACTCTGGAAGCCGAAACCTGGGGGGAGTTCCTCGAGGCCTTGTACGGGTAGAGCGCCACAACACCGAGGCCGAGACAAGCCTGCAGGTCCAATATGCCCACCGGTCGAACGCGCAGTTCGCCGTTGGCACGGTGATGCCCAGGAACATGCAGGAAGCCATTGCCCGGGCGCTTGACGATTTGTCGTCCCGCGTCGGTGACATTGATGATTTCGTCGCCGCTGAACTTGGCTACAGCCGTGACGAGCTTCTCGGAACGCCCAAGAGCAAGGGGTATTTCTCTGCCGAGCAGGTGGATGCCATCGCGCTTGCGATCGACAATATCGGCAAGGGTGCGGGCTTCATTGTCGGTGATCAGACCGGCGTGGGTAAAGGTCGCGTGGTCGCGGCGATGCTGCGCTATGCCATGCGCAATGGAAAGATCCCGGTGTTCCTAACCAAGGAGCCGGGCCTCTACGCTGACATGATGCGCGACCTGCGCGACATCGGAATGGGGGATGTGCTGCCGCAGATCCTCGTTACCAACAACGACCTGCGCGGCAAGAAGGCGCTCGACGTCGGCAATGGCGAGGCCCTCACCTCGCGCCCGAAATCGCAGATCAACGATGCGCTGTCGACTATCATGCGCACCGGACGGCCCCCGCAGGATGTCGGCCTCATCTTCACGACCTACTCGCAAATGCAGCTTGTCAAGAAGCGGCCGACCCCGCGGATGAACGCGCTGGAGGCGCTGGCGCCGAATGCGATGTTCGTGCTGGACGAAAGTCATGAGGCGGGCGGCACAGCTGCGGGCGGGCGCGCTCCGTCCGACGAGATGAACCGGTCCACGTTCATTCGCGGGCTCCTGCGCAACAGTGGTGGGACGATGTTCAGTTCGGCCACCTATGCCAAGAACCCGCATGTGATGTCGCTCTACTTCAAGACCGACCTGTCGCTCGCCGTGGACAATATTGACACGCTGTCAACCGTGATTTCCGAGGGCGGCGTTCCGCTGCAGCAGGTGATTGCGAACATGCTGGTGGAAGCCCGCCAGTACGTGCGCCGCGAACGATCCTTCGAAGGCGTCGAAATGCAGCTCGAGCAGCTCGCGACGGATACCCAGGCGGGCAAGGACGGTGCGCGGGCGTTGCGCGAAGTGTTCGCGCTCGACCGCGATTTCATGCAGGACGTGCGGGAAGCCTTCGCCGAAGAACTCGCGGAGAAGGGCGAGATCGGAGCCAAGGATGGTGCCGTGGGCGAGGAATCGGCTTCGTCCGTCAACTTCGCTTCGATCATGCACAATGTCGTCTCGCAGCTCCTTCTGTCGCTCAAGGCGCAGTCCGCGGTGGACATGGCGGTCGAGGCCCACAAGCGCGGCGAGAAACCGATCATCGCCCTGTCGAATACCAATGCCAGCATCATGTCGGACTACGTGGACGATCACGGGATCGGCGAAGGCGATCCGCTCGACGTGCCGTTCAATGCGATCCTCGATCGGTATCTAGCGCGGCTGCGGCGGATCACGGTCAAGGATGCGCAAGACAACAAGCGCCATGAATGGCTGTCCGATACCGACATCGTGCGCCTCGGCGGCAAGAGCGCGCTCGATGCCTTCCAGAGGGTCGAGGCGTCGATCAGGGGCATGAAGTTGAAGGGGCTCAGCGGATCGCCCATCGACTTTATTCTTGAGGGTCTGCGCGCGGCAGGTGTCAGGGTTGCCGAGATCACCGGTCGCAGCCTGACAATCGAGAATGGAAAGCTGGCCAGGCGCGAGGCCAGCGCGGCGGCCAAGCGGCGCACGATGAACGCCTACAATTCGGGTGAGATCGATGCGCTGGTCATCAACAGGTCGGGCTCCACGGGGTTCTCGATGCACGCGACGGCTGCGCCCGACAATGATGGCAAGCCCCGGCACATGTTCATTCTCCAGCCCGAGCCGAACATCGACGTGTTCATGCAGATGCTCGGACGGATCCACCGCACCGGGCAGATCAAGCTGCCGCGCTACACCATCGCGGTCTCCGATCTTGCCGTGGAGAAGCGCCCGGCGGCCGTGCTCATGCGCAAGATGGCCTCGCTCAGCGCCAACACCACCGCGTCGAAGAAGTCGGCCGTCAATCTCGACAACGTGGTCGACTTCCTCAACATCTACGGCGATCGGGTTATGCGGAATTACCTGCGCGAAAACATGGATGTCGCGCAGGAACTTGACGTGATCCCGGGGAAGGAGATCGACGGGCTCGCGGCGCGGGCGACGGGGCGGATGGCCATCCTTGAGCCAGAACAGGCGGCCCGCATCTACGAGGACATCGAGACGATCTACACCGAGTATATCGAGACCCTGGACCGGCTGGGACAGAACGGGCTCGAGGCCAAGACGCTCGAACTGGACGCCAAGACGCTGCACAAGGCTGAAATCGAGCCCGGCATCGAGAATGGAAGCCCGTTCCAGCGCCCGGCCTATATCGAGCGCGTCGATGTGAAGGTGATGGGGCGCCCCTACAAGCCTGAAGAGCTGCAGGCCGAGCTTGACAAGGTTCTGGCCGGGCGCGCGCCGGGCGATGTCACGCGCGAAATCGTCCAGCAGCTTCGTGGCGACCTTCCGGCCGAGCTCGACAAGATTGCCGAGACCCGTTCCGCTGCGGTGAAGCGTCTGGATGCGGCCAAGACCGAAAAGCAGAAGGATAGCGCCCAGGACGCGATCAATCGGGCAGACACGCGGCGGCAGAACGCGCAGGAGTCGCTTCGGCAGA
The DNA here is from genome assembly GCF_003314725.1 of Rhodovulum sp. BSW8. Taxonomy (NCBI): domain Bacteria; kingdom Pseudomonadati; phylum Pseudomonadota; class Alphaproteobacteria; order Rhodobacterales; family Paracoccaceae; genus Rhodovulum; species Rhodovulum sp. BSW8. Next base: position 476,507 of record NZ_QNVX01000005.1, on the reverse strand, counting down.
TCGTCAGCATGGTCGAAACACACCTCGCGCCCGGAGAGCCGTTGCGGATCCGCACCGCGCCGCCGGAAGGCGGTGGCGCGGCCGGCGATCCGGTCGCGGCCGTGTCGCTTGGGGTCGACGTGTCCAGGGCGAAGGGAACGCCGCTCGCCCCGTCCCGCATGATGGTACGTCTTGCCATTGCGAACCCCGGCCGGGAGATCCGCGTGCCGCTGTCGCGCCTGATGGGGGATGATCGCGAATACGAGCTCGACAGCCTGTCGAGCTCGTGGGACGCAGTGATGAAGGCGTTTGAGGAAGGCAACGCCGAGACTCGCGAAACCCGGCAGATGGTGACGGGCAACCTCGTCTCCGGGTTTGCCAAGTTCAAGCAGGGCCAGATCGTCATGTTCACCCGCAAGGATGGCACGATCGACCAGGGCATCCTCATGCCGCAGAACTTCGATCCGAAGCGGAAGCTCGAGAGCCTTCCGGTGCGGTTCACCGACCCGGCCCATATGATCGAGTTCCTGCACGCCGAGGTCGACAGTTCGGCCCCGCCGATGCTCATGACCAGCGACGGCATCGTCGGCCTCGTGCGCAGCAACGGCGCCTATTCAATCACGATCAAGACCAGCGGCGGCCGGCCCTATGTTCTGAACCGCGCGGTGCGCGATCTTGTAGGTGATTTCGAGCAGCGCCGCGGGGCAAAGGTCTTCGCCAAGTCGATCACGAGCCCGTCCGACCTTCGGAAGCTAGTCGCGCTGTGGCAGGACAACATCGGCGCAGAGTTCCAGGCGGAAGCCTTCAAGGATGTAGCCCGAATGATCACCGGGGAAGAAATCCCAGACCTGGGCGAGGATGGCGATCAGGCTGGGCTCGACCTTGGACCGCGGGCAAAGCGTCGCGAGGGTCCGGCCCGGCCCGCGCCGAAGGCGGGCGCGCGGCGTCGGCTTGTCGCCGACCTCAAGCGCGAACTGCGCCAGCTCGTGCCCGGGCGCGACGTGAAGCTCGACGTGCGCGACGGCTCCATCGACATCGGCGGCGAAACCGATCTGGACGGCTATTTCCTCGACAACGTGATAGGGGTCTCGACCAGCGCCAAGGACGGGGCAAAGGGCGTGATGCGCCATGAGGTGATCCACATGCTGCGCAGCTCCGCGCTCTGGGGCGGCACGCATGGGCTCTTCACCCGCGACGAATGGCAAACGCTCGTCCGCGCGGCCCGGGCCGACCAGAAGACGCGCAAGAAGGTGCGCGATCTCTACCCGGATCTCGGAGAGAACGCCCAGATCGAAGAGGTGATCGCGGAAATGTTCCGCGAATGGTCCGAGAAGAAGGATGCGCAGCCGGCGGTCATGCGCGCTCTCGAGAAGGTCGGGAAACTGCTCAACGCCTTCATCCGCGTGCTGCGTCAGAACAAGGCCGACCAGGCGGCCGATGTGTTCCAGCGCGTCCGCTCGGGCGAGATTGGCGGTCGCGGCGGCCCTGATGGCCCGCGCGGCCCCGGCGGCGGGCTGAAAGCCAAGCGTCGAAAGGGCGAGAAACCGACAGCGGATTGGGGCCACGCGCCTGTGGTTCAGGCCGAGAGCATCGAAGCCGGGGAAAAATCCATCGTCAGCCACGCCCTGACGCAGGCGATGGATGGAATCGGCGGTTTGGGCCTCCTGTCCATGGTTCCGGGGCGCCCGCTCTTCACCGAGCTCGGCCGCGGCATACCATCGGCCAAGAAATATCTGCGCCTTAAGGAGCAGATGGACACGCTGCGCAACGAACTGCATGCCGAAAGCGACAAGATCGCGCAGAAATGGCGTCAGCTGGCCAAGCAGGACCGAAAGGCGAACAACCGCCTGATGGACTTGATGCACCGCTCGACCATCGAGGGAATCGACCCTTCCGAACCGTTCAAGCGGCGCGCCGAGCTGCGAGACAAGGATATTCTGGGCACCTCTGCGCAGTCATCCAAGACGTGGAAGGAGGCCAAGAAACGGCTGGACGAGGACGCCCGGCGGGAGCCGATCCATGCCGAGCTCAAGGCAGAATATCAGGCGCTGCCCGAGGATTACCGGGCGATGTATCGCACCGTGCGCGACGAATACGCCCGGCTGGCCGACGAGTTCGAACGCGCGATCGCGCAGAACGCGCAGAAGGCCATGGAGGTGGCGGTGCGGCGCGCTGAACGCGCCCATACCCGCGAGATGGAGCGGATCGAAGACGATGGCCTTGAGGGGCAGGAGCGCGCAGATGCCATCGAGGCGGCCGACCGCGCGCTCAAGACGGCAAAGGCCCGCGGCGGGTGGAGCAAGCAGGCTCGGCTCAACCAGCTCCGCGAGCGGTTCGAGAGCAATCGTCTGGAAGGCCCCTATTTCCCGCTGCAACGGTTCGGGAAATACTACCTGACGCTGCGCGATGAGAACGGGAAGGTCGAGAGTTTCTCGCTCTTCGAGAGCGAACGCGAGCTCGACAAGGCGGCCAAACAGGCGCGGCGCGAGGGATACGAGATCCGCTCCGGCGACATGGGGGTGCGCGATAAGGCCGAGTTTCGCGACATGGTTGACCCGAATTTCGTTGCCGATGTCGAGGCGTTGCTCGAAGAGATCGACGCCGATTCCACCGTCATGGACACAATCTGGCAGCGTTGGCTGGAAACCCTGCCCGATGCGTCCCTGCGCAAGAGCCGGATCCACCGGAAGGCCACGCCGGGATATTCCACCGACGCCCTGCGGGCGTTCGGCCACAAGATGTTCCATGGCGCGCACCAGCTCGCCCGCCTGAAATACGCGCTCGACATGAGCGAGGCGCTCGATGTGGCCCAGGAAGAGGTGAAGGCGACGGTCGATCCGGTGCGCAACGGCCTCATCCTCGAGGAAATGCGCCGCCGGCACGATTTCACCATGAACCCGACCGGCTCCGTCTTCGCCCAGGCGATGACCTCGGCGGCCTTCTTCTATTACCTCGGCATGTCCCCGGCCGCCGCCATCGTGAACCTGACGCAGACCACCATTGTCGGCGTTCCGGTGCTCGGGGCTTTCTACGGAAAGGGCGGCATCACGGCGGCCAGCCGCGCGGTGACAAGGGCGCTGGCCGATTTCACGCGCGGCAAGGGCCACGCGGCCGAGAGCGCGCGCCTGACGGCCGACGAGAAGGAGGCGATGCAAGCGGCCTACGACATGGGCGTGGTGGACAAGACGCAGGGCCATGACATCGCCGGAGTGGGCGAGACGGGCGTCGAATACAGCCCCACGCGCACCCGCGTCATGGCCTTCGTGTCCTGGTTCTTCCATCACGCCGAGCGCCTGAACCGCGAAGTCACCTTCCTCGCCGCCTATCGCCTGGCGCGCGACAAGGGACAGCCGCATGCCGATGCGGTGGACGCCGCGGCCGATCTCACCTGGAAAAGCCATTTCGATTATCAGAACACCAGCCGCCCGCGGATCATGCAAAGCGACTGGATGAAGGTGATCCTCGTCTTTCGCAACTTTCAGGTGAACATGCTGTGGCGCCTCTTCCGTGACACGCATCAGGCGTTCCACGGCGCCAGCCCGGAGGTCCGACAAGAGGCGCGCCGCCAGCTCGCCGGGATCACGACCATGATGCTCTTCCATGCGGGCGTGAAGGGCGTCTGGGGTTATTCCCTTCTGATGATGCTCATGGGCATGTTCTTCCCCGGCGGCGACGACGAGGCCGAGGAAAGCCTTGAGAAGATGCTGTTTTCCATCCTCCCCAAGGATGCGGTCGGCGCGCTGCTGAACGGCGTGCCCGGTCACCTCTCCGGTGTCGATCTGCGTGCCCGCGTTGGCATGCCAGATCTGTGGTTTCGCTCACCGGATCGTCAGCTCGAGGGCGAGGACGAGTATGCCTATTGGCTCCAGGAGCTCGTCGGCGCGGCCCCGGGAATGGTCGAGAACCTCTGGCGCGGCGGCGACATGATCCTCGATAGCCGGTTCTGGACCGATCTCGATGAACTTTTGCCCGGCGGCCATGCGTGGCGCGGGGCCGAAACGGCATCGCCGAAGTTCATCCGCGACCAGATGCGGACCATCCGCTATCTGCGCGAGGGTGCAGAGACCTATAACGGCGACCCGATCATCGAGCATTTCAAGCCGCTGGAGACGCTGTTGCAAGCCATTGGCTTCACCCCTGCCCGGCTGTCGGAGCGATATGACGCGAATACCCGCCTCAAGAACCGGGAACGCGCGATCCTGGACGAGCGGAAAAGCATCATGCAAGACGCTGCGGAAAGCGTGATGGCGGGCCGAGGCCTGTCCGATGCGGTGCGCGACGAGATCCGCCTCTTCAATGCCGAGAACAGAGACTATCCGATCACACATGAAAGCTTGATCCGCTCGATCCGCGGCCGACAGTCGCGCAGCGCGCGCAACGAGTTTGGGGTGCAGCTCAATCCGAAGCTGAACGAGAGGCTCCGGCGGGAAATGGCTCCCCTCGTCTACGACTAGCGGGCTACCTCTAGATGTGGTAGGGTTCCGCCAAATAGCGCGCATGATGCGCGGTCCCTTGGTGCCACGAGCGCAGGAGCCGCCCATCATGCCGACTAAACTCTACCCCCTGTCGAAGACCTGGACCCCCGTCGCCCGCATCACAGCGGTCGGGGATACCGGGGTTCTCATGACGAACCCGAGCCCGGCCTACCCGATCTTCTACGCGATCAGCGCGGACGACACTGCTCCCCTGCTCTCTGCGGAGCAGGGGCATTCGATTGAAACGAATGGTGAGCGGGCGTTGACGCTGCGGGATGGTGAGCGCCTCTGGGTCGCGGCGCGCGTCGCTGGCCAGGATGCCACGATCACGGACGGCCCGGCCTGATGTTCCGCGCCGGCATATCGGGCCGGCTCAAAGGGAGCCGGATGTCTGGGGCGCGAACCGCGGGTTCGCGTCTCATTGGCGATCCTGTCGAGACAGCGGATTCAACCACACCTATGCTGTCGATCGACAGCGCGCCGATCCTGGGCACCGCCGCAGCAGTCGAAGGCAATGAACTGAACGCGACAGCCGGATCGGTTTCGGGAGGGTCCTCGGTCAGAACTTGGCAATGGTATCGCGGCAGCGACGCGATTTCCGATGCAACCGAAGACAGCTATGTGCTGACCGAGGCCGACATCGGTCACCAGATCAAGGTCCGCCAGATCGAAACCCCAAGCGGCGGCAGCCCGGTCACCCGGGACAGTACGGCCAGCCCGGTGGTGGTGGCGCTGAACTTCCAGGCCCGGGACAATGGCGACGGCACCTTCGGTGTCAGCTATGCCGACGGGGCCCGGTCGACGGTCGAGTTCGTGCTGTCCCAGCCCATGGTCTATGCGGGCAGTTTCAGCCTCGATCTGGCCGCGCTCGAAACCGGTCCGGTCTGCCTTGTGCAGCCGGCGCTGTCGGGCACGCCCGCGCTGGGTGAGACGCTGAGCGGGCTACCGTTCCTGTGGGTCTATCAGCAGACGCTGGGCGCCCTGACCATTACGTCTCGCTGGCTGCGGAACGGCACGGTGATCACGGGCGAGACCGGGCCCACCCATGAAGTTGTCGCAGCTGATGTCGCGAACGGCCTCTCCTATGGCGAGGTAGGCACCCAATCCGGCGCGGCGGCCCCGGTGGCGGCGGCCACCGAAGGAATTCAGATTTCTGGGACCGTGGTCGCGAGCCTGACTGCGGTTTCCGGTGCCCGCACAGCGTCGGGGCAAGTCTCCGTTGCCGTGACCACGAACCGCTCCGCCGGGTCGATCTTCTATGTGATCACCAGCGGAGCCGCGCCCTCGGCCGCGCAAATCGTGGCCGGGCAAGATGCCGCTGGTGAAGCAGTCGCGGCGCCCTATGCGGGGTCTCGTGTGGTCTCGGCCGCGGGCCAGCAGACGCTAACGATCTCGGGACTGGCCGAGCCGATTTCGGCGACGGTCTATCTGGTGCAGAAGCAGGATGCTTCGGACGCTCTGTCGAACGTTGCTGCAACCGCTCAAATAGTGAGCCCCTCGTCCTCCGGCTACAGCCCGCGAAGCTCGGCCAGTGCTGTGGCCTGGTGGGATGCCTCGGACGAGGCGACCATCACCCATACCGCGGGTGCGATCGGTCAGATCAGCGACAAGATCGGCAGCGCGCATCTGACCGGGACCGGGACAACCGGCGTAGCGGCCAGCGATGTGAACGGGCTCAACACCGTCGTCATGGACGGGGTGATCGATCGCCTCGAAACGGATGCAATCGCTTTCCCTGACGATGGCAATTGGGTTCTGTCGCTCGTTGTCTATATCGGGGAGGTAGACAATATTTTGGACAGCCTGTTCCAGACTCTGGGCGCTGGAAGCACGGTCAATGCGTACATGAGCGCCGCGTCTGATGCGTATTTCAGGGGGCGGTTCTATTTCGGGCAGGAAAACGCGTTCCCCTCTGTCGAACCCGTCTCCGGGCTGCACTGCGTCCAGATCTTGGCAGACAAAAGCAATAGCGTAGCTCGGTTCATGCTGAACGGGGCGCAGGTCGCCGGGCTTGCATACCCAACTGCTTTGGATGCGACCATGCTTAGACTCTTCCGCTTTGGCGAGTCCCGAGGGCTTGGTGGACGTTTCTGCGAGGGCATTCTCGATGGAGATACGGCAACTCAATCCCCCGCCCATGACTACCTGAAATTGAAATGGGATTTGTGATATGCCCAAGATAGATTTTTCTGGAATTCCGACAGGGTCCGAGGTTGATTTGTCCGTCCGGAATTCCGCCGGGAATACCCTCGTTGCAGGGCGCAGCCCGGCATGGGCAGAATATACCCCTCCGACCGAGGTTCCCGATCAGGTTAACGAGGCTGCGGACCTCGGGATCGTCTCACGCATCCCGTTCGATGCCATCGCAGCCGACATCGAGTCCATCGAGGTGTTCTCCCAGCCCTCGGATTACGGGCATGTGTCGATTGTGGACGACGCGGTGATCGTGAACACCGTTGACATCCCCGAGACCCGGAAAGTCTCCGACGAGCCAACGGTTCTGTGGAACCCAGAGAACCCGCTGTCAAAGATGGTTACGGACCGAGTTCTGAGCACCAACCCTATCACGTTCACGCTGCGCGTGAAGCAGGTGGGCAAGGGCGCACAAGACACCACCATCTCAGCCCGTGTAGACGCCCATAGGACGTTGTGCGGCTGGTCCTGCGGGCGCGGGATCAAGCTGGCGGTCGACAGCAACGACGCGACCGTGCTGGAACCCGGCGAGACCCATGCCGACATCCATATCAGCCTCTCGGCCAGCGCCTATGAGCTTGCAGATGTGGTCTCCGAGGTGGGCTCATGGATGGCCACGGGCCGCGTGGACGATTACATCGCCGCGCAGCTTACCCCCGGGGGTGGCACCGTCCTCGACCATGCCGTGAGCTACGATCCGACGACTTATTTCGGATCACAGGCCAAGCCGCTCACACCTCTCGCGGCTAAAGGCGTCGTCTCCGCACTCGTCAATGATCACGGCTTTAAGACCGTCTATGTCTATTACGAGCGGGGCTACGACTACAGCGGTGAGAAGGGGGTCGCATTTCCGGGTGGAGATGGCCTGTTGCATCCGCATGCCGTCCTCACGTGGGGGGAAGGACCCCGTCCGATCTTGGGGCTCATGAAATTCAACGGTTCTATCAAGGTACATGGGCTGGTCATCCGTGGAGTAGATTTTCCGTTGGGGCAAGGCGTGGAAAGTGCTGCCGGGTCCAATGTCATCATCGAGGACTGCATCGTCCTCGGTAGCGTCTACTTCTACAATCAGGATACGTTTGGTTATCCGGCTAGGTTCACGGTCCGAAACAGTATCATCCCGCATGCGTTCAACCCGGATGATGTTAAGGAGGGGAGCCCAAACAGTTGGGCGGGCAACTACCGTCCATCTTGTGTCAAACCCGGCGGCGGCTGTAGCGGCATCATACTCCAAGGGAATTTCATCAGTTTCGGGGGTTTCGCTCCTGATTTCTCGATAGACAATAATGTTGACGGCTACCCGTTCATCGAGAATAGATCGGACGAAAGGTGGGGACTGGAAGGCTTTGCGCCCCCCGGCCCCAACCTGCTGACACACCCGATCTATTTCGACAGCTACACCCGTCATATCCTGCTGCGCGACAACTTCGTCTTCGGGTCGGGCGGGTCGCTGATCCAGCTTCGCGCGGGCGCGGTGATGCGTAACTGCGCATTCACTTGGGGCAATCAGGTGTTTGCGTTCGGAAAGGGCGTTTTCGACAACTATTCCGATCCGGTCTACCCGGGTTACGCGGATGGCCACCGGTCGCTGGGACAAGACGTGGTTGTGACCCATGCGGGCTACCACGACGGCCCCAAAGCGGGGAATGCACTCAGCGAGGGCGTCAAGGTCTCCGCGCCGTTGGTGGCGTTCGACCGGTTCCTTGTGCTGCACGATCTCAATCCGAACGACCCTGCTGACGCGGGTCGGCTGGTCAGCGACTGGAACGGAGATGTCCATGCTCGCAGGGACGGGCTGATCTATGTGGAAGACGAGTTCAGCGAGGGCGGCATCTTCGAACACTACAAGGGACGAGAGCGGCAGACGCTGGCCTATTGGGGGGCGAAAACCTACAACCCGGACGGTGTCGACCTGAGCAATGTCAACGATGCCACGATCTTCCGCTGGTACGATGCGCAGCGGGGCAACGCCCCCGACACCACGACCGACATCATGGACATCTACTGGTGGCTCCGCGAGCATCAGGGCCCCGAGATCAAGGCACTGGTGCGCAGTTTCATCGCCTTCATGCAGGCCCCTGTGGGAATCGCGCCGACCTGGCGGACGAAAGCCGCGGCCTGTTCCTTCGTGCCGGATCTGGCCGAGGACGGCTGCCGCTGGGACAATCCCAACAACTGGGGCGGCGACCTGATCCCGGGCAGCTTCGCGGGCGATACCGTGAAGCTCAACGGGCACAAGGTGTTCTTCCAGGACCACACCCTGACCGTGGCCGATCTGGATCTCGGCGCGGGCGGGCATCTGCAGGCGGTGAACGGACGGTTGAACGTCTCGGCTGGGCCGGTCTGCAGCGGAGGCGGGGCGCTTACTACCGACGAAAGCGGCCAGATCTGGATCAAGGGCTATCAGGGCGCGGCGCCGCTGGCGGTGACGGTCAAGGGTGGTCGGTTCGCCAATACCGGCACCTTCTCGGGACCGGCAGATATCCATGTGGACGGCTCGACCGATCCGCACGGCAAGGCCGAGTTCCTCTGTGCTTATGGCGCCGCCGCGATGACGGTCAGGTCCGGCCGGAAAATGGAGATCGTCGGCGGCGGCCCGCGCGTCGGGTTCGACGGGACCGGCGGCGAAGCCGCAGTGCTGACGGTGGAGGCCGGGGCGACACTCCGGTTCGTCGCTGGGGAAAACGGCGATCTGGCAACGATCCGCGAGTTCCGGTCCGGCGTGAACGGGACCGCGGCGCCCAATGTCGTCTCCTCGGTGATCCTTGAGGCCGGGTCCAACCTCGAAGCCGACTGCACTGGAAGGGGCCCAGGGACGCACACGTTCGTCAATGTCGATGCGCTTTCCAATGGCGCGACCTGCACCGCCATCAAGGTCGATCCCAACTTGGTCGCCTCGTGGGACACCAGCGGCACCGAACTGAAGCTCACGCTCGCCCCTGCGTAAGCACCGTCAAGGCCCGAAGGAGACGGGGATGATCGAAACGACAGAGAACGTGGTCAGAACTGCGCTGGCAGTATTCGCCGCGCTGGTGCTGGTCTGGATCCGCACCGATGGCATGGCGCTGATAGGCCGCCTCGGCGTCACCACCGCCTCGGCCGCCGCGGGGCTCGCGGTCGGCTCGGAGGTTTCCGAGTGGTTTGGCACGCCCGAGCGCCTGACCATTGTGGGCGTAACCGTGCTGGGGCCGCTGGCGCTCGAGGTCTGTGCCGCGACGCTTCTCGTCATCAAGAAGAACCCCGCCGCCGCGCTCGAATTGCTGCGCCAGTGGAGGGGCGGGAAATGAGCCCGGCCCTGTACCTCACCATCACTGCGGTCATCTGGCTCGCGCTGATCGTCTGGCCCTGAGGTCGGGGCCAGACGGCTTCACCATACCTGACAGAGCCCAAGGAGGGCCAAATGCTGAACTTCATCATGAAATACCTTCCCGCGTTGATTCCGAACTGGCGGGCGGTTCTGTGGCGGTCGCACTCGATGCGCGCGCTGATCCTCGGCGTGATCTGGACGGGCCTCGTCTCGATCATCGCCATGCTGCCCTGGCTGCCGATCCCGCCCATGCTGGTCGCCTGGATCTATCTGGGCCTGCTGGCCTACGGCGCGGTCGGTCGGCTTCTGGCGCAGGGGATCGGCGATGAATAAGATCCTGATCGCCGTCGCCGGTCTGGTGCTGATCGCCGTCTTCGCCTTCCCTCAACCCCAGCCCGATATCGGAATTCCGACCTCGGCCCCGGAAAGCGCCCAGACGCAGGAGGCCCGCGCGCTGGCGCTCGCCGTGCCGCTGATCGCGAAATGGGAAGGCAAGCGGAACGCGGCCTACCAGGACCTCGTGGGCGTCTGGACGATCTGCTACGGCCACACGCGCACCGCGCGGCCGGGCATGGTCCTGTCGGATGCGGACTGCGAGGCCCTGCTGCGCGCCGAGGTGCGCGAGTACCGCGCCCGGCTTCTGCCCCACTTCTCGGCCGAGACCCGTGCCCGGCGCCTGCCGCCGCCCCGGGATGCGGCCTTTACCAGCCTTGCCATCAACGTCGGCGTGGCCGGGGCGGGTCGATCCACCGCGACCCGGCGCCTGAACGAGGGCGACGTGCCGGGTGCCTGCGAGGCCCTGACCTGGTGGAACAAGGCGGGCGGGCGCGTCGTCGCGGGGCTCCGGAACCGCCGGACCGAGGAATACGGCTATTGCATGCGCGAGGCGTCGTGATGGGCTGGCTGGTGCAGATCCTCGGCGGCGGGCTGGCGGGCCAGCTGCGCGAGGCCTACGAGGCGCGGCTGCGCGCCGCCAACGATGCCGACCGGATCGCGGCCGAGATCCGCATCGCCGAGCTGCAGGAGCGCCAGGCGAACCGAGCGCTCGGCGGCCGCCTGACCGCCTGGGTGCAGGCCGCCTGGGCGGCGCCGTTCATCCTCTACAACGCCAAGCTGCTGATCTGGGACAAGGTGCTGGGGCTCGACGCCACCGACGCGCTGTCTGCCGACCTGCTGGACCTGCAGCTGAGGATCGTGACGTTCTATTTTGGCGGGGCCGCGGCCATCGGAGTGGTCCGGGAGCTCAGGCGGTAGCTGATGGGGGTCTGCAGCATGAGGAACCGGAGCGCGATCGCTGTCTGGACCGTCGCGGGCGGGCTCTTGTCCCTCGTGTCTCGATTTGCCAACGTCGTTCTCTTCGCTGGTTCACCTGATCAGACGCTTTCCGCCCGGGCCTATGCTGAGGCCGTTCTCGGCGCCGGAGACGGACGATGGGACTGGCGCTACCGTGCCATCAACGCCACCTTTCAGCCGCTCTCGGCTATCTGGCCAAGCCAGTCCGATCATTGCCGCTGGGCGTGGGAGGAAGAGGTGAGCCGCGCCATGGAGACGCTCAAGCAGAACGACGCGCTCGACAGGTCTATGGGAAGCTAGGCCACACTCCATCAGCCCGACAGCCGCACCACATTCTCTGCCTCGCCAGTGACGAACCGCGCCCATGCCTCCATCACCGGGCGGCGCCGCTCCAGCAGATCCGAGCGGGCATAGGTCCTCTCGATCCGTCCGCCGACAGTGTGTCCCAGGATCGTTTCGGCCACATCGAATGAGCAAGCATCGGTGTCTTGCACCCACATGCGGAACGACGACCGGAAGCCGTGTGGCCGACCATCCTCCTTGAGCACGCGCAGGGCCTTCTCTATCGCCGCGCTCGAGATCGGCGCACCGCGGCCGCCGGTGAACAGGACATCCCCAAACGCCTCTTTCTGCCGCTGCACGATCGCAAGGGCTGGATCGGTCAGCGGCACGCGAAATTCGCGAACGTGCTTCAGCGTCCCTTTCATCCGCTCCGGCGGGACGGTCCAGACATCGCCGTCCACCTCAGCCGCCCTCGCGCCGGCGCATCCCATGTACCTGACCAGCGTCAGCATCATGAAGCGCAGGCACTCGTGCCCCACGGTCCCTGCGCTGAGCTTGGCGTAGAGCGCTGGCATGTCCTCCCATGGGGTAGCGGGGATGTGCTTCGGCGTGTGGATGACTGCCCCGAGCATCCGCTGCGCCGCCTCGGCCGAGAACGGGTCGCAGCCGAATCCCATCAGCCGCCCCTCATGCAGCACAATCCTGGTGCGTTGCAGCGCCTTCTCGGCAGTCGGGAATTTCGTCCGCCAGATCGGGGCCAGGGCCCCCTTGATGTCCTGAGGGGTGATTTCGGAGACGCGCATCTTGCCGATGTGCGGTAGAACATGCCGCTGAAGCGGGGAGAACCATCGGCCACGCTCGCCGCCGCCGCGCAAGGTTGCCTTCCGCGCCTCGAAGACAATCTGCGCCATCTCTGCAAATGTGGGATCTGTCTTGTCGCGCTGTGCTTTCGTGGCGGCGCGCTCTTCGTTCCGCTCGGTGATCGGGTCTCGCCCGGCTCGCAGCACGGCCGCCCAGCGGTCTCTCTCCCGGCGCGCGTCGGATAGACCGACCTCAGGCCATGAGCCGAGCCCCATGTTGCGCCGCGTCCCAAGAAACGAATAGCGGAAGTTCCATTTCCCAGCGTCCGGGCTCGCCTTGATGAGGGACAGACCGCCCGCGTCCCCGTAGCGCCCCGCGGGCGCCGCCTTGATTTCCCTGACCGTCAGCATACCACCTAGCATACCATCTTGCAGCGTGTTCCCTTGAAATCCTGTGGGTCACTCTGGAACAGTCCGGCCCCTAACCCCCGGTAGGTATGCCTTATTCCCATGGCGGTCTGCAATGCCCTGAAACGCTAGTTTGGTGCGGGTGGTCGGACTCGAACCGACACTCCTTGCGGAAAGGGTGTTTGAGACCCTCGCGTCTACCATTCCGCCACACCCGCACTCTGCACCCCGCCGGTAGCCGCGGAGGCCGGAGCCCTGGTCGTTCCGCCATCCCGCCGGGCCCGGTCCGGGAAAGCGCGCTCGTGCGGGGCCGCGGGCGGATCGCTCGGCGCAAGGCCTTGGCAACGATTCGCGTATCGGGCGAGACCTCGGGGACGCGCGGTGGCGCCCCCCCCCCCGGCCCGCCTGTCGGGCCCCTCGCGTTCCTCTACCCCGACCGCCGCGGACGGTCAATCGTCCGTCACCGCCTGCGGCTCGGCTTGACGCAGGCGCCCCCGCATGGCTTCTAGGCGGCAGACGATGCCCGGGAGCCTTCATGATCCGACGCCTGTACGACTGGACGCTGTCGCTCGCCGACAGCCGCAATGCGATGTGGGCGCTTTTCATCGTGGCTTTCGTCGAAAGCTCGGTCTTCCCGATCCCGCCCGATGTGCTGATGGTGCCGATGATCCTGGCGCGCCCCTCGCGGGCCTTCGCCATTGCCGGGGTCGCACTGGCGGGGTCGGTGCTGGGCGGGCTTGCGGGCTACGGCATCGGCTGGGCCTTCTTCGAGCAGATCGGCCGCCCGGTTCTGGAATTCTACGGCAAGGACGCCTATTTCGACGAATTCGGCGCGCGCTATAACGATTATGGCGCCTGGGCCGTGCTGATCGCGGGCGTGACGCCCTTCCCCTACAAGGTGATCACCATCCTGTCAGGCTCGACCGGGCTCAATCTCTGGGTTTTCATGACGGCCAGCGTCATCGCCCGGGGCATCCGGTTCTTTCTGGTGGCGGCGCTTCTGTGGAAGTTCGGCGCCCCGGTGCGCCGGTTCATCGAGAAATATCTGGGACTTCTCTTCACGCTTTTCGTCCTGCTGCTGATTGGCGGCTTCTACGCTGTGAGGTACCTGTGACGGTCACGCGCAACCGGTTGATCCTTCTGGCGGCGGCAGGGTCCGCGGCCATCCTTCTGGCGGCCTTCGGGTTCCAGTATCTGGGCGATCTCGCGCCTTGCAAGCTGTGCATCTGGCAGCGCTGGCCGCACGCGGTCGCGGCGGTGCTGGGCCTGCTGGCGGTGGCCGTGGGCGGATTCATCCTGACCCTGAGCGGGCTGAGCGTGATGGCCGCCTCGACCGGGCTTGCGATCTATCATTCGGGGGTCGAGCGGCACTGGTGGGCGGGGCCGTCCTCCTGCACCGGCGACGGTCCGAGCCTGTCGCAGATGACGCCCGAGCAGATGCTGAACCCGAGCCTCGTCGAGCCCATCGTGCTGTGCGATCGCATCGCCTGGCAGCTGTTCGGCCTGACCATGGCCAATTACAACGTTCTGCTGTCGGCCGGTCTGGTCGCGGTCTGGGCGATGGCGCTGACCCGCGGCCGCAGCTGAGGGCTGCGGGCGCAACAAGGCCTCAATTCACGCGGAATTCACCCACGACATTGCGCCACTCGCCGGGCGAGATCAGCTTGCGATGGGTGAAGCGGACCGAATGCAGCGGCCCCTCAATCGAGTCCTGCCAGAACTCGATGAACTTGAAGAGCCGCGGATGATCCGGGGCAAGATCGTAGTCCTGCCATATGAAGCTGTTGAGAACGTTTCTGAAATCGGGCATGCGGTAATAGAGTTCGGCGGTGGTGAGGCCGTAGCCCCGGAGCATCAACTCGGTCTCGGACTGCTGCACGTCTGGTCTCTCCTGTCGCGTGGATCTTCGGAAAGCATGCCAAAGCTCGATTGATTTTCAATGAAAACAGGGTGTTGGCACTCTTTCCCGGGGGCTGCCAGATCCTGGGCCGGTCTGCGGTTGCACCCCATATGAAGGTTCTGATAAAGTTCGCTCAACAATATCTAGAATGACGCCGAAAGGCCGGGCCCCAAGTTGAACGACACGCCGGAAATCCCTGAAAACGAAGACGAAAACGGTTCTGGAAAAGGACCTGCGCGACCCTCGTATGACGGGCCGGTCATCGCAATCGAGAAGGAGATGCAGAAATCCTACCTCGATTACGCGATGAGCGTGATCGTGAGCCGGGCGATCCCGGATCTGCGGGATGGCCTGAAACCTGTGCACCGCAGAATCCTGTTCGCGATGCACGAGACCGGCAACACCCATGACAAGCCCTACCGCAAGTCGGCGCGGGCGGTGGGCGACACGATGGGGAAATACCACCCGCACGGCGATTCCGCGATCTACGATGCCCTGGTGCGGATGGCGCAGCCCTTCTCGATGTCGCTGCCGCTTCTGGACGGTCAGGGCAACTTCGGGTCCATGGACGGCGACAGCGCGGCGGCCATGCGTTATACCGAGGTCCGGATGGCCAAGGCGGCGCAGGCGCTGCTGACCGATATCGAAAAGGATACGGTCGACTTCCAGGACAACTATGACGGCAAGGACAAGGAACCGACGGTCCTGCCGGCGCGGTTCCCCAACATGCTGGTCAACGGCGCGGGCGGCATTGCCGTCGGCATGGCCACCAACATCCCGCCGCACAATCTGGGCGAGGTCGTCGATGCCACGCTGGCGCTGATCGAGGACCCCGACCTGACCAGCGAACAGCTGATGCAGTACGTCCCTGCCCCCGACTTTCCGACCGGCGGGCTGATCCTCGGCCGGTCCGGCGCGCGCAAGGCCTATCTCGAGGGGCGCGGGTCAGTCATCCTGCGGGCCAAGACCCGGGTCGAAGAGATCCGCAAGGACCGCCACGCCATCGTCATCGACGAGATCCCCTATCAGGTGAACAAGTCGACGATGATCGAGAAGATCGCCGAGGCCGCCCGCGACAAGCGGATCGAGGGCATCGCCCATGTGCAGGACGAATCCGACCGGGTCGGCGTCCGTGTGGTGATCGAGCTGAAACGCGACGCGACGCCGGATGTGGTGCTGAACCAGCTGTTCCGCTTCACGCCGATGCAGACGTCCTTCGGCTGCAACATGCTGGCGCTGAACGGCGGCCGGCCCGAGACCCTGACGCTGCGGGGCTTCCTGACCCATTTCATCGCCTTCCGCGAAGAGGTCGTGGCCCGGCGCACCGCCTTCGAACTGAGAAAGGCGCGCGAGCGCAGCCATATCCTGTGCGGTCTGGCGGTCGCGGTGTCGAATGTCGACGAGGTGGTGGCGACGATCCGCGCCTCGGCCGATGCCGCCGAGGCCCGCGTCAAGCTGATGGAGCGGCGCTGGCCCGCCCAGGACATTGCCGATTACATCCAGCTGATCGACGATCCGACCCACAAGATGAACGAGGACGGCACCTACAACCTCTCCGAGACCCAGGCCCGCGCGATCCTCGATCTCAGGCTTCAGCGCCTGACCCAGATCGGCGTCAAGGAGGTCACCGACGAGCTGGAAGAGCTGGCTGCCAAGATCAAGGACTATCTCGACATCCTGCGCTCGCGCGAACGGATCATGGCGATCATCGGCACCGAGCTGCGCGAGGTGCGCGACCAGTTCGCGGTGCCGCGCCGGACCGAAATCGCCGACTGGTCCGGCGACATGGAAGACGAGGACCTGATCGAGCGCGAGGACATGGTGGTGACCGTCACCCAGTCCGGCTATATCAAGCGCACGCCGCTGGCCGAATTCCGCAGTCAGAACCGCGGCGGCAAGGGGCTCGCCTCGATGGCGACCAAGGAAGACGACGTGGTCACCACGCTGTTCGTCGCCAACACCCATACCCAGCTGCTGTTCTTCACCACCGACGGCATGGTCTACGAGCTGAAATGCTGGCGCCTGCCCCAGGCGGGGCGCACCGCCAAGGGCAAGGCCATCGTCAATATCCTGCCCATTGCCACCGGCATCTCGATCGCCGCGCTGATGAAGATCGACGAGCCCGAGGACGAATGGGAGAACCTGCAGGTCGTGTTCGCCACCTCGGCCGGCGACGTGCGGCGCAACCGGCTGTCGGACTTCACCAATATCAAGCGCAACGGCAAGATCGCGATGAAGCTGCCCGAGGCGGTCAGCCTCGTAAATGTCTCGATCTGCGACGCCGAGGACGACGTCATGCTGGTCACCGCCATGGGCCGCGCGATCCGCTTCGCGACGACCGATGTGCGGGTCTTCTCGGGCCGTGATTCGACCGGCGTGCGCGGCATCCGGCTGGGCGAGAATGACCGCGTCGTCTCGATGTCGGTCATCCGCCATTTCGAGGCCGATCCGGCCGAACGCGTGGCCTATCTGAAACAGCGCCGCCTGATGGCGGGCGTCACCGACGAGAATGGCGAGGCCGACGAGGACGAAGAGGCGGTCGAGGCCGGCCAGCTTTCGCCCGCGCGCTATGCCGAGATGTCGGCGGCCGAGGACGTGATCCTGACGATCACCGCGCGCGGCCAGGGCAAGATCAGTTCCAGCCACGACTATCCGGTGCGCGGTCGCGGTGGCCAGGGCGTGCAGGCCATCGACAAGGCGCTGCGTGGCGGGCCGCTTGTGGCCTCCTTCCCGGTCGAGATGGACGATCAGGTGATGCTGGCCACCTCGCGCGGGCAATCGATCCGGGTGCCCGTGGATCAGATCAGCTTCCGGTCGCGCTCGGCGGGCGGTGTGCGGGTGCTCGATGCGGGCGCCGGCGAAGAGGTTGTCTCGGTCGCGCGGATCGCCGATCAGGGCGAGGACGCCCCGGAAGACCCGGCCACCTGAGGCTCGGCCCCTCGGTCAGGGACCCCGCGTGGACCGGGGTCCCGACAAGACGGCAAAAATCCGAAACATCTTCCTTTGTGCTGCCACAATTGAGGCGTGCACGGGTCAGACTTTGACGTCATTTCGGAAAGACGCCGTATCTCGAACGAGGAATGAGGGGCCTCGCCGTGATGTTTGGGCATCAAAATCTCATGGGGGTTTCCCCCAACCGTTTGCATGCGCTGTTGCGCGTGACCCTGGCGCTTTGCGTGATCGCAGCGTTCCGGACCGGTGCGCCGCACCTGCAGGTGCTGCCGCCCGATCCGCGCAGCGTTCTGGACTGGGCCGGGGCCACGATCATCTGGCTTTGCACCGCCGGGCTGCTGTCCGGCGTCGGAGCACGCCCCGCGGCGCTGCTGCTGGCCTTCTACCTGCTGACGACGGCGGTCGCGATCCGCCTCGGCATCGCCGCCCTGCCGCCCGATCCCGACCGCCTGTCGCTCGATATGGCGCTGGCCGCCGGGCTTCTGGCGGTCGCGCTGGGCGCCGAGCCCCGGTCCGGACGCGCGGCGGACGGGCCCGGATCGGCCGAGCGGGCGGCCTATCAGACCGCACTTGACCAAATCGTGGCCGATGAACGCGGTCTGGACGCTGCCGGGATGGGCCGGGCCCAGTCGGGCTGAACGGCCCCCCTTTCCTTCGCCCCGCCCGCCCGCTAGATCGGGCGCCATGACAGACACGCTTCATATCGTCGGCGGCGGCATGGCCGGGTCCGAGGCCGCCTGGCAGGCCGCCTCGGCCGGGATCGACGTGGTGATCCACGAAATGCGCCCCCAGACCGGCACCTTCGCGCACAAGACCGGCGATCTGGCCGAAATGGTCTGTTCGAACTCGTTCCGCTCGGACGATGACGAACAGAATGCCGTGGGCCTTCTTCATTGGGAGATGCGCGCGGCGGGCAGCCTGATCATGGACATGGCCGACACCCACCGCCTGCCCGCAGGCGGCGCACTGGCCGTCGATCGCGAGGCGTTTTCGCAAGGCGTCACCGAACGGCTGATGCGCCACCCGAAGATCCGGCGTGAAGGCTCTGAAATCACGTCGCTTCCAGAGGACGGCCACTGGATCTTCGCGACCGGCCCGCTGACCTCGGACGCGCTGGGTCAGGCGATCCGGGCCGAGACCGGGGCCGAGGCGCTGGCCTTCTTCGACGCCATCGCCCCCATCGTGCATTTCGACAGCATCGATCTGTCGAAGGCCTGGTTCCAGTCGCGCTATGACAAGGGCGAGACCGAAGAGGAACGCACCGCCTATCTGAACTGCCCGATGGACCGCGCGCAATATGAGGCCTTCATCGACGCCCTGCTGGCAGCCGAGAAGGCCGCCTTTCACGAGGGCGAGACGGCGGGCTATTTCGACGGCTGCCTGCCCATCGAGGTGATGGCCGAGCGCGGCCGCGAAACCCTGCGCCATGGTCCGATGAAGCCCGTGGGGCTGACCAATCCACATGCGCCCGACATCAAGGCCCATGCCATCGTCCAGTTGCGCCGCGACAATGCGCTGGGGACGCTCTACAACATCGTGGGCTTCCAGACCAAGATGAAGTATGGCGCGCAAGCCGATGTTTTTCGGATGATTCCGGGGCTGGAGAATGCCCGTTTCGCGCGGCTGGGCGGCATCCACCGCAACACCTTCCTGAATTCGCCGACCCTGCTTGACGCCGAATTGCGGCTGAGATCGAAGCCACATATCCGCTTTGCCGGACAGGTGACCGGGGTCGAGGGCTATGTCGAATCCTCGGCCATGGGACTGCTGGCCGGACGGCTGGCGGCGGCGGCGATAAAGGGCCGCAGCCTGCCTGCGGTGCCTGCCACCACGGCGACGGGCGCGCTCGTGACCCATATCACCGGCGGAGCCGAGGCCAAGACCTTCCAGCCGATGAACGTCAATTTCGGGCTCTTCCCGCCGGTCGAGGGGCTGAAGGGCGGGCGGCGCGGGCGGCGCGACCGTTACAAGGGCTATACCGACCGCGCCAAGGCAGACTGGACGGCCTGGCTTGGGGCCGAAGGCTGAGCGCTTCACATCCGCGTCGCACGCCCCATATAGGGCGGGACCGTTTCCGATGCGCCGAGGCCCGATGCTTTACATTCTCGCCCTCTTCCTGCCGCCGCTTTCGATCCTGCTGATCGGGCGCTGGTTCGTCGCGCTGGTGACGCTGGTGATCTGGATCCCGGCGATCATCTTCTCGGGCGGGCTGACCCATCCGATGTTCATCGTCCTGGCCTGGATTCTGATCTTTCAGCGCGGGGCGGACCGCCGGGCGGGGCTTTAGGCACTCTGGCCCTTCCCTCCGGCGCGCGCTAGCAAACGCGCCATGCGCACCCGCTTCGCCCCGTCTCCGACCGGCCCGCTGCATCTCGGCCATGCCTTCGCGGCGCTGACCGCCTTCGAGCGCGGCCGGATGCTGCTGAGGATCGAGGACATCGACACCGCCCGGTCGCGCCCCGACTGGGAGACGCAGATCTATAACGATCTGGCCTGGCTCGGGCTCGACTGGCCGCGCCCGGTGCTGCGCCAGTCCGGTCGGCTCTCGGCCTATCGCGCCGCGCTCGACCGGTTATGCGCCATGGGGCTGACCTACCCCTGCCGCTGCCGCCGTGCCGATATCCGCGCGGCCCTGTCGGCCCCGCAGGCGGGCGCGCCGGTCATCGGGCCCGACGGGCTCGTCTATCCCGGCACCTGCCGCGAACGGCCGCTGTCCGAGGCCGGACCCGAGGACGCGATCCGACTGGACATGGCGCGCGCGCTCGACCGGCTCGGCCCCCACCTGCCCGCCTTCACCGAGACCGGCCCAATGCACCCCGGCCCGCACCGTCTCGACGCCAGGGCGCTGATCGAAACCGTCGGCGATGTGGTGCTGGCCCGACGCGACCTGGGCACATCCTATCACCTGGCCGTGGTGGTCGATGACGCCTTCCAGGAGATCGACGAGGTCACGCGCGGCGAGGATCTTTTCGAGGCGACCCCGATCCATGTGCTGTTGCAGGCGCTGCTGGGCCTGCCGACCCCCGCCTATCACCACCACCGGCTGATCCTCGACGACGCGGGCAAGCGGCTGGCCAAGCGCGACGACGCCCGCGCCATCGCCCTCTATCGGGCCGAGGGGGCGAGCCCTGCCGACATCCGCCGCATGGTCGGGCTTTAATCCGCCATCGGCGACAGGATCTCGACCTCGGCGCCATCGCGGATCGCGGTATAGAAACAGCTGCGGCGGTTGGTGTGGCAGGCAGGGCCTTCCTGCTCGACCAGCACCAGCAGGCAGTCGCGGTCGCAATCGACGCGCATCTCGATCAGGCGCTGGACATGGCCGCTGGTCTCGCCCTTGACCCAGAACGCCTGGCGCGAGCGCGACCAGTAGGTTACCCGGCCGGTTTCCAGCGTCCGCGCCACCGCTTCGGCAGTCATCCAGGCCATCATCAGCACCGTTCCGGCTTCGTCCTGGGCAATGGCGGGGATCAACCCGGCCTCGTTGTAGCGAAGGCTCTCGGGATCGAAGGCCATTCTGGAACTCCTTTGAATTCGGACGCGCGCGGGTTATTTAGGACAGATGCGCGCGGAAGGAAACGCCATGAATGCCCAGAACGATCTGATCAAGCTCTACTCGCAGAAGATCCTGGCACTGGCCGCCGAGATCCCGCATCTCGACCGGCTCGAGGCGCCGATGGGGACCGCGCGCAAGCGCTCGCCGCTCTGCGGTTCGACGGTGACGGTCGATCTCGATGTCGAGGACGGGCGGATCGTACGATTCGGGCAGGATGTGAAGGCCTGCGCACTCGGCCAGGCCGCGGCCTCTGTCGTGGGCGCGGCCATTCTCGGGCGGACCCGCGCCGAGATCGAGACTGCGCGAAACCAGCTTCGGGCGATGCTGAAGGACGAGGGCCCGGCGCCGTCGGCGCCCTTCGAAGGGCTCGAAGTGCTGCTGCCCGCGCGCGATTACAGGAACCGCCACGCCTCGATCATGCTGTCGCTCGAAGCCACGCTTCACGCCTTCGACGCCGCCGAGGCCGCCGCCTGCGCCTGAGCCGCGGGCGCCCTTCCAGAAAATCCGACCGCTGCCTCCGACTCGGGCATGGCCCGAACCGGCCGGGCGACGCGCGCCAAGCGCGGCGCAACAGGTGAAAGCGTGCGCCGGGACCGAGGTCCCGGCGCTCCGCCGGATCAGTTGGTGATCAGTTCCGGTCCCATCAGCGACGTCGGCAGCCAGGTCGAGAGCCAGGGGACATAGGTCACCAGGATCAGGAAGACGAACAGCACCGCCAGGAACGGCAGCGCGGCGCGCACCACGCGCATCATCGACATGCCCGCCACGCCCGAGGTCACGAAGAGGTTCAGCCCGACCGGCGGCGTGATCATCCCGATTTCCATGTTCACCACCATGATGATGCCCAGATGGATCGGATCGACCCCCAGCTCGATCGCGATCGGGAAAACCAGCGGCGCCACGATCACGATCAGCCCCGAGGGCTCCATGAACTGCCCGCCGATCAGCAGGATCACGTTGACCACGATCAGGAAGACGATCTTGCCGAAGCCCGCCTCGAGCATCGCGCTGGCGATCTTCTGCGGGATCTGCTCGTCGGTCAGCACATGCTTGAGGATCAGCGCATTGGCGATGATGAACATCAGCATGATGGTCAACTTCGCCGCATCCAGAAGCGTGCGCCGGGTGTCGCGGTGGATGAACCCGGTCAGCAGCGCCTGCGGCCTCTGCCACAGCGCAACCGGCCCGCGCCCGTCCTGCGCCTTAAGGGGGCCCATGTCGCGATAGACGAAGATCGCGATCAGGAAGGCATAGACCGAGGCCACGGCGGCGGCTTCGGTCGGCGTGAAGACCGCCGAGGCGACGCCCGGAATGCCGTAGATCCCGCCCATGATGATGGCGATCAGCATCAGCCCCCAGAAGGCCTCGCGGAAGCTGGCCCAGATCTCGCCCCAGCCCAGCCATTCGCCCTTGGGCATGCCCTTCACATGGGCCATGACATAGATCGCGGTCATCAGCATCAGCCCGGCGACGGTGCCGGGGATGACGCCCGCCAGGAACATCCGGCCGACCGAGACATCGGTTGCCGAGGCATAGACCACCATCACGATGGAGGGCGGAATGAGGATGCCCAGCGTGCCCGCGTTGCAGATCACGCCCGCCGCGAAGTCGCGGGTATAGCCCACCTTCCGCATCGCCGCGATCACGATCGACCCGATGGCCACCACGGTCGCGGGGGACGAGCCCGAAAGGGCTGCAAACAGCATGCAGGCGAAGACGCCCGCAATGGCCAGCCCGCCCCGCAGATGCCCGACGCAGGCGATGGCAAAGCGGATGATCCGCCGCGCGACGCCGCCCGTCGACATGAAGCTCGAGGCAAGGATGAAGAATGGAATGGCGAGCAGCGTGTAATGCCCCGCCATCGACTGATAGAGCGACTGCGCCACCGCCGCCAGCGAGGTGTCGGAGAACAGCAGCAGGAAGATGATCGAGGCCATGCCCAGCGACACCGCGATCGGCACGCCGATCAGCAGGAACCCCACGACCATGACAAACAAAAGCACGACATGCATGGCTCAGGCGTCCTTCTCGCGGGCGGCTTCTTCGACCGCGTCCTCTGCCTCGTGGCTGACGATCAGCCCCTGCTGGCGGCCGGTGATGATCCGGAAAGCCGCCTCGATCAGCCGGTACAGCATCATCGCCACCCCGAACGGGATGATCGCGTAGGGCACGGCGATGGGCAGTTTTTCATAGGGGTCCTCGCCCTCGGGCAGGAACAGGTATTCCAGCGGCGCGCGCAGGAACTCGGGCAGCGGGATCCGCTCGGTCGGCACATAGCCGCGATAATCCCAGGGCTTCATCTCCTCGAAGCCGGTCGGAAACCAGTGCCCGGTCGTCGGCGCCAGGTTCGCGAAGGGCGCCCAGTAATCCCAAGCCCCTTTCATCATCAGCGCCGCATAGACCAGACAGATCGCCACCGCGACGAGAGAAAAGAGCCGCTGGGCC
The DNA here is from genome assembly GCF_003314725.1 of Rhodovulum sp. BSW8. Classification (NCBI taxonomy): domain Bacteria; kingdom Pseudomonadati; phylum Pseudomonadota; class Alphaproteobacteria; order Rhodobacterales; family Paracoccaceae; genus Rhodovulum; species Rhodovulum sp. BSW8. Next base: position 452,917 of record NZ_QNVX01000005.1, on the reverse strand, counting down.
CGGGACGACAGCATGTTGAGGACCGCGTCCACCCCCAGATGCATGGTGATCTTGAACCCGTAGGCGATGCCGAACAGCACCAGCCAGGCGAACAGGATCAGCGTCAGCTCGAGGCTCCAGACGAGGCTCGCGTTGAAGACATAGCGCAGCACCACGTTGACGAAGGTGACCAGCACCATCAGCCCCAGCAGAAGCGCGATCACCGTCTCTTCGACGGCATGGACCGCGCGCCCCAGCGCGGTTTTTGGCCGATAGGCTCCACTCATCGTCCCAGGCCTCCCTCGGGCATGGCGAACAGGTGCCAGAAGCGGCGGTGCCCGTCAGAGCCACCGCCGCCCGGCGCCGGTACGGCGTCTTAGTACTGGTCGTTGATTTCCTGCGCCGCCGCGATGGCGTCGGCACCGACATCGCCCTCGAACTGGGCCCAGACCGGCTTCATGGCATCGACCCAGGCCTGACGCTGTTCGGGCGTCAGTTCGCGCACCGTGGTGCCCGCGTCGATGATCGCCTGCTTGGCCTGCTGGTTGACATTGGTCGACTCGGTGTTCCGCTCGACCGTCACCTCATGCAGGATGGTGGCCAGCTGGTCGCGGATCTCGGGGTCGAGCCCCTCCCACCATTCGACCGAGGTCACGACCATGTAGTCGATCACGCCATGGTTGGTCTCGGTGATGCCATCCTGCACCTCGAAGAACTTCTGGGTGTAGATGTTCGACCAGGTGTTTTCCTGCCCGTCGACGACGCCCGTCTGCAGCGCGCCATAGACCTCGGAGAAGGCCATCGGCTGCGGGCTGGCATCGAGCGCTTCCATCTGCGCCACCAGCACGTCCGAGGCCTGCACCCGGAATTTCAGCCCCTTGGCATCCTCGGGCAGCAGAAGCGGCTTGTCGGCCGAGAACTGCTTGAGCCCGTTATGCCAGAATTCCAGCCCCAGAAGGCCGCGGCGCATCATCGACTGTTTCATCGCCTGGCCGGTTTCGGAGTTCTGGAACGCGTCGATGGCGTCCATGTTCTTGAACATGAAGGGCAGATCGAAGATCCGCAGCTTCTTGGTATATTTCTCGAATTTCGACAGCGACGGCGCGGCCATCTGGACATCGCCGTTCAACATCGCCTCCAGCACCTTGTCGTCGTCGTAAAGCGTGGTGTTGGGATAGACTTCCATGCAGACCTTGCCGTCCATCTCGTCATTGACGCGGGCGGCCAGCAGGTCGGCGGCAAGGCCCTTGGGGCTGGTCGCACTGGTGACATGGCTGAACTTGATAACGGCTTCGCCCGGATCGCAGGCCGCGAAGGCGGCCCCGGCGGACAGGGTCAGGGCCACGGCCGTGGCGGTAGTGGTCAGAGCTTTCATGCGATCCTCCCAAGATCTGAGCATCCCCCCCTTCGGGGACGTAGCCTCGGTTTATCGCCGATGATCTTGCGTGTCTCAAGCAAAACCAAACTCTTCCCCATGGGGACTGCGCGCAATGGTCGCTCCGCGCGCGTCAGGCCGGGTCAGGCCGCGTCAGGCCGGGTCAGGCCTCCAGCCGTTCGCAACCGGCCCAGACCGGCAGATGCGACCGTTTCAAGATGTTCATGATCCGCGGCTGATCGACGATCCGCACCCAGCCATAGCCGGTCTCGATCAGCCCCTCCTCGACCAGGCGCCGCATCACCCGGTTGGCGGAATTCCGCGACAGCCCGGCCATTTCCGCAAGATCGGCCTGGGTCAGCGGAAACTCGGTGGCGCCATCGTTGAAATCGTAAAGGCGGCGCAGGGTAATGAGGATGCGAACCGAATTGTCGCGATGCACATTTGCATGCAGCAACTGGCCGAGGTTGTCGAAATGACTGACAATGTTCGCCGCAACGTGGCGCCAGGTGTCGGGATCGGACATTGCAACCGTCTCGATATGATGCGCCGAGACCGCCAGCACGGAGGCATCGCGCCGCGCAATCGCCGAGATGCGCCGCTGCGTCATGCCCGGCATGCCGACGGCGCCAAGCCAGTTTCCGGCCTTGGCGACAAAGCCAAGACGCGGGCCGTCGACTCCGGGCTCGAGCACCACGTCAACCACTCCGTCAACGATTCCAACCATGTCCGGCGACGGATCGGCCATGTGAAACAGCGCCTCGCCCCGGCGAAAGCTGCGCAGCCGGGCACCGGCAAGCAGCAGATCGACAAAATGCACCGGAAGAGACCGCAACCAGCCGACTTGACGGATTCGGAGTTTCGCCTGCTCGATTTTCATAAATTGTCAAATACCAGACGGCCCGGAGGCAATTGCATCGAGGACGACATTTCCCCGGGAGCAACGCAGCGTAACAGGTTTTTTGCATTTGCAAATTGAAACCGGCGGACAAGCCAATGCTCTGAAACTCCATGGCGTTGCGTGTCGGCCATCGGGTGTGCCGCCCGGCCGCGCCACCGTCAACCCTGCGCGCTGCGGCATAGCGCACGACAGCACCGCGGCATTTGCGCTTGATCTGAGTCATGGTCGCCGTTACCGCAATCGTCGAAAACCCGGCCCGCCGGGTGGTAACGGAATTGCGACCTGCTGAGGGGCGCGATGGGGGTTTTCCCGCCCGAGAAGGACACCTAGAAGGAGGAACGGGGCGCTCGCCCCGTCGCGTGACATTCATGAACCAGCAGACTGCCGTGACAGAGCCCGCCAAGAAGACCCTGCCCGATGCGCAGACCGTGACCGAGGTTCGCCACTATACCGACCGGCTGTTCTATTTCCGCACCTCGCGTCCGCAATCGCTGCGCTTCCGCTCGGGCGAATTCGTGATGATCGGGCTGCCGGGCGATGACGGCAAGCCGATCATGCGCGCCTATTCGATCGCCTCGCCCTCCTGGGACGAAGGGCTCGATTTCTACTCGATCAAGGTGCAGGACGGCCCGCTGACCTCGCGGCTTCAGCATATCCAGCCCGGCGACCAGATCATCCTGCGCCCCAAACCCGTGGGCACGCTGGTTCTGGACGCGCTGCTGCCCGGCAAGCGGCTTTGGTTCCTGGCGACCGGCACCGGCATCGCCCCCTTCGCCAGCCTGATGCGCGACCCCGATACCTACGAGCGGTATGACGAGGTCATCATGATGCATACCTGCCGCGAGGTGGCGGAACTGGAATTCGGCCGCCAGTTGATCGAAAGCCTGCCCGAGGACCCGCTGATCGGGGAATTCGTCGGCGACAAGCTGAAATACTATCCCACCACGACCCGCGAGACGTCGAAATGGATGGGCCGGGTGACCGACAACCTCGCCTCGGGCAAGGTCTTCGCAGATCTCGGCCTTGACGGCACCCAGATGGACCCTGCCATCGACCGCGCCATGGTCTGCGGATCGCTCGACTTCAACAAGGACGTGATGGCGATCATGGAAGGCTGGGGCCTGAACGAGGGCGCCAATTCCGAACCCGCCGAATATGTGGTCGAGAAAGCCTTCGTCGGCTGACATCCCTTCGCGCCCGTTTAAGACGCCCCGCCCGGCTTGCCCGGCGGGGCGTTTTGCTTTGGGCCCTGCCCCGTGCACAAAAAAGCCGCCGCACTCCCAGGGAGGAGGCGGCGGTCAGGAAGCGGTCCGGCGCGGCGGAAGAGGCAGGCTTCGCGTATACCCGGGGACGGGTCCGGCACAGGACAGCAGGCAGCGGATGGGGCTCAGACAAGCCCCGGAAGATGGAGCCCCGCGACCAGCAGCACCATCAGCGCGGCGGCGCCTGCGGCGTCCTGCCAAAGCGTGGCGCGGCAGCGGGTCAGGACGGATCTCAGCTCGGTCAGCATGGGTCGGGCTCCGGTGTCGATCAGTGTTGCTACTTTGTTCTCATTTCCGGCGCCACCTGTAAAGAACTTTTTAGGAACATTTAACAGATGCCGTCGGACCAGGGGCTTAGCCCGCCTTGATGAGACGAATCGCCTTGTCGCGTTCCATCAGCCACAGAAGCACCCGCGCCGCCTGCCCGCGCGGCCCGGCAAGGCCCGGATCGTCGGCCAGAAGCTTGCGGGCATCGCTTTGCGCCACGGCCATCAGCGCGGCCTGCCGTTCCAGATCGGCGATCCGAAAGCGCGGCAGCCCCGATTGCGCAGTGCCGATCAGATCGCCCGCGCCGCGCATCGCCAGGTCTTCCTCGGCGATGCGGAACCCGTCCTCGGTTTCGCGCAGGATCTCAAGCCGCCGCCGCCCGGCCTCGCCCAGGGGCGCCTGATACATCAGAAGGCAGGTCGAGGCCGCCGCTCCGCGCCCGACCCGGCCCCGAAGCTGGTGCAGTTGCGCCAGCCCGAACCCCTCGGCCCGCTCGATCAGCATGATCGAGGCATTGGGCACGTTCACCCCCACCTCGATCACCGTGGTCGCGACCAGAACCGAGGTTTCGCCCCGCTGGAAGGCGCGCATCGCGGCATCCTTCTCGGCGGGCGGCAGCTGGCCATGCACCAGCCCGACCTTGTCGCCGAAGACCGCGCGCAAGCGCTTGAAGCGCTCTTCGGCGGCCGTCAGATCCGAGACCTCGGATTCCTCGACCAGCGGGCAGACCCAATAGGCCTGCCGCCCCTCGGCCACTGCCTTTCGCAGATGGGCCACGACCTCTTCCATCCGCTCGACCGAGACCAGCGCGGTCTTGACCGGCGTCCGCCCCGGCGGCTTTTCATCCAGCACCGAGATGTCGAGATCGCCATAGGTCGCCAGCGCCAGACTGCGCGGAATGGGGGTTGCCGTCATCACCAGCATGTCGACGCCCCGCCCCTTGGCCGACAGCTCGACCCGCTGCGCGACGCCGAAGCGGTGCTGTTCGTCGACGATGGCCAGGCGCAGGTCGCGGAATTCGACATCCTTCTGAAAGACCGCATGGGTGCCGACCAGCACCTGGATATCGCCCGCCGCCAGCGCCGCCAGCTTGGCCGCGCGTTCGCGGCCCTTGTCGCGCCCGGTCAGGATCTCGATCACCACGCCCGCGCTTTCGGCCAGCGGTTGCAGGCTTTCCAGATGCTGGCGGGCGAGGATCTCGGTCGGGGCCATCATCACGCCCTGCCCGCCCGCCTCGACCGCCACCAGCAGCGCCATCCACGCGACCAGCGTCTTGCCCGAGCCCACATCGCCCTGCAAAAGCCGGGTCATCCGTGCCTCGGCGCCCATGTCCTCGGCGATCTCGTCCATCGCGCGGGCCTGCGCATCGGTCGGCCGGAAGGGCAGCGCCGCCAGCACCTTGCGCCGCAACCGCCCGTCGCCCTGGCTGGGCCGCCCTTTGGCGCGGCGCTGATCGGCCCGGGCCAGCGCCAGCGTCAGCTGATGGGCCAGCAATTCGTCATAGGCCAGCCGCTGGCGCGCGGGCGCCGTGGCGGCGATGTCGCGCGCGGATTGCGGCGCATGGGCAGCCTCCAGCGCCGCGCGCCATCCGGGCCAGCCCTCGCGCACCAGAAGCGCCGGGTCGATCCAGTCCGGCAGATCGGGCGCGCGGGTCAGCGCCGAGGCCACGGCCTTCGTCATCGTCTTCAGCGTAAGCCCGGCGGTCAGCGGATAGACCGGCTCGAAATCGGGGATCTCCGCGGCCTCGCCCGGCGGGAGGACGTGGTCGGGATGGACGATCTGGGCCATGCCGTCGAAGATCTCGACCCTGCCCGAAATCACCCGCCGCGCGCCTTCGGGCAGGATCTTCGACAGGTAATCGCCGCGGGCATGGAAGAAGACCAACTGGAATGCGGTTTCCGCATCCTGCACCTGAATCCGGTAAGGCCGGCCCTTGCCGGAGGCGGGCATATGGGCGCCGACCAGCACCTCGACAGTCGCGACCTCGCCCGGCGCGACGCTGGCGACGGTCTCGACCGGACGGCGGTCGATGCCGGTATGGGGCAGCGTGAAGATCAGATCGCGCGGCTTCTCGATGCCCGTCTGCGCCAATAGCTTGGCCGATTTCGGCCCGATGCCGTCGAGCTTTTCAAGCGCCCCGAAAAGCGGAAAGAGGATATCGGGCCGACCGCTCATGCGCCCCCGATCAGGGCCAGCCAGCCATCCTCGTCGACGGTCTCGATTCCCAGTTCCTCGGCCTTCTTGGCCTTCGACCCGGCGCCCGGCCCCAGCACCACCAGATCGGTTTTCTTCGAAACCGAGCCCGCGACCTTGGCCCCCAGCGCCTCGGCCCGCGCCTTGGCCTCGGCCCGGCTCATCTTTTCCAGCGTGCCGGTGAAGACCACCGTCTTGCCCGCGACCGGGCTGTCGGCCGTCCCCCTTGGCGCCACCGGTTCTACCGTCAGATGCGCGACCAGCCGGTCGATCGAGGCGCGCTCGGCCTCCTGATGGAAGGCGGTGATCAGCGAGCTGGCCATCACCGTGCCGATCCCGTCGATCGCCAAAAGCGCCTCCCAGTCCTGGCCCTCGCCAACCGTGGCATGGGTCACGGCCGCCTCGAACGCCTCCCAGGTCTGGAAGTTGCGGGCCAGAAGATCGGCCGCGGCCTCGCCCAGATGGCGGATGCCGAGCGCGAAGATCAGCCGGTCGAGCGGGATCGTCCGCCGCGCCGCGATGGCGGCGAAAAGGTTCGCCGCCGATTTCTCGCCCCAGCCTTCGCGGTTCTTCAACTGCTGAAGACCTTCGCCATAACGGGTCTCAAGCTCGAAGATGTCGGCGGGCTCCCTGATCCAGCCGTCCTTGCAGAGCGCCTCGACCTGTTTCGCGCCGAGCCCCTCGATGTCGAAGGCCCCGCGGCTGACGAAATGCTTGAGCCGCTCGACCGCCTGGGCCGGACAGATCAGCCCGCCCGAACAGCGGCGGACCGCATCGCCCTCTTCGCGGATCGCCTCGGACCCGCATTCGGGGCACCTGGTGGGAAAGCGGAACGGCTCGGTGCCCTCGGGGCGCTTGGCAAGGTCGACATCGGCCACCTTCGGGATCACGTCACCCGCGCGGTAAACCTGCACCCAGTCGCCCTCGCGGATATCCTTGCCGCCGCGGATCTCTTTGCCCTTCGAATCGCGGCCCGCGATGTAATCCTCGTTATGAAGCGTCGCGTTCGAGACGACAACGCCGCCCACCGTCACCGGATGCAGCCGCGCCACCGGCGACAGCGCGCCGGTGCGCCCGACCTGGATCTCGATCCGGTCGAGCCGGGTCCAGGCCAGCTCGGCCGGGAATTTATGGGCGATGGCCCAGCGGGGCGTGGTCGCGCGGAACCCCAGCCGCTCCTGCAGGGCGAGGTCGTTCACCTTGTAGACGACGCCGTCGATATCATAGCCGAGCGTCGCGCGGCGCTGTTCTATCCGGGCGTAATGGGCGGCGAGCGCCTGGGGGCCATCGCAGAGGACGGTCAGCGGATTGACCTGAAAGCCCAGCGCTTTCAGCCGCTCGATGGCGCCCATCTGGGTGTCGGCAAGGGGGGCCGAGACCTCGCCCCAGGCATAGGCGAAGAACTTCAGCGGACGGGCGGCGGTAATGGCGGGGTCGAGCTGGCGCAGCGATCCGGCGGCGGCATTCCTCAGATTCGCGAAGGTCTTGGCGCCGGTTTCGGCCTGGCGTTCGTTCAATGCCTCGAAATCGGCATGGGCCATGTAGACTTCGCCCCGCACCTCGAGGATGTCGGGGGCACCGTCCAGCACCCGGGGGATGTCGGCGATGGTGCGGGCATTGGCGGTGACGTTCTCGCCGACCTCGCCATCGCCCCGGGTCGCGGCCTGCACCAGTTGACCCGCCTCATAGCGCAGCGACAGGGACAGACCGTCGATCTTGGGCTCGGCCGTGTAGAGAAGCGGCGCCTCATCGGCGAGCCCCAGATAGCGGCGGATGCGGGCGTCGAACTCGGTCACGTCGGCGCCGTCGAAGGCATTGGCCAGCGACAGCATGCGCCGCACATGGGCGATCTTGGCGAACCCTTCGGCGGGCGCGGCCCCGACCCGGTCGGACGGGCTGTCGGCCCGCTTCAGTGCGGGAAACCGGGCCTCGATCGCCGTATTGCGCCGCTTGAGCGCATCATAAGCCGCATCCGAAAGAGTGGGCGCGTCTTCCTGGTGATAGGCGGCATCGGCCTCGGCAATGGCCTTGGCCAGCCGGGCCAGTTCGGCCCGCGCCTCGGTCTCCGACAGCGCTTCGACAGAACGTTCGTCGGTCATTCCGGCCCCCCGCATTGCCCCTGGCAGAGTGATAGGGGGGCTGAGGCCGGATTTCCAGCGGGTGCGTTCGGCGCCGCCTCAGGCGCCGATAGCGAAGGACCCCGGCATGGCCTGACCCGGCTCGGGGTCGCGCAGGACATAGCCCCGGCCCCAGACCGTCTCGATATAGGTTTCGCCGCCCGTGGCCTGGGCGAGCTTCTTGCGCAGCTTGCAGATGAAGACGTCGATGATCTTCAGCTCGGGCTCGTCCATGCCGCCATAGAGATGGTTCAGGAACATCTCCTTGGTCAGGGTCGTCCCCTTGCGAAGCGACAGAAGCTCGAGCATCTGATATTCCTTGCCGGTCAGATGCACCGGCTTGCCTTCGACCTCGACCGTCTTGGCGTCCAGGTTGACCTCGATCTTGCCGGTGCGAATCACCGACTGAGAGTGCCCCTTGGACCGGCGGATGATGGCGTGGATCCGCGCCACAAGTTCCTCGCGGTGGAACGGCTTGGTCATGTAATCGTCCGCGCCGAAGCCGAAGCCCTTGATCTTGTTCTCGGTATCGGCTGCGCCCGAGAGGATCAGGATCGGCGTGTCGATGCGTGCCAGACGCAGCTGACGCAGGACCTCATGCCCGTTCATGTCGGGCAGGTTGAGGTCAAGAAGAATCAAATCGTAGTCATAGAGCTTTGCAAGATCTATGCCCTCTTCCCCAAGGTCTGTGGTATAGACGTTGAGGTTGGCATGGGTCAGCATAAGCTCGATGCTCTTCGCTGTGGTCGGATCGTCTTCCACCAACAGAACGCGCATGGCTAGGTCTCCGCTAAGTACCGTCGAACTTTGTCGCACCCTGACGAACAATGGTTAATTGCACGTTACCTTAACATTTACCCTAGCATTTACAATTTGAGGTTGTCTATAAGCAATTCGACTCGACCGTCCTCAAAGCTCTGTCCGGCGGTTGGATTTGAGCGACGTGACCTTGAGCCCGGCGATCCCGAACTCGCGTACTGCCTTCTTCCAGCTGGAAAATTCCTCGGCGGACAGGGTGTAGCGATCAAGCGCCTCCTCCTCGGAGATCAGGCCCGCGGCGACGGCCTTGACCACGGCCGCCTTGCGGCTGGCCACCCAGCGGCGGGTGTCGACCGGGGGAAGGTCGGCCCGGCTCATGGTGGTGCCGTCAGGCAAGTTAACGGTGCGAGGCCCGTCGATACGTTTCAGGAACATGGCTACTTATCCCTTGCAAATCCGGCGCGAGGGTGGCGTTTTCCTGCTTAAAGGTGGGTGAAGGCGGGTCTTGAGAGTATCTCGCATTTTCCTATATTGCCCGAGACTTGTTCCCTGGAGTTCCCACGATGCCACGCGACGGCGCCCCGCGCGCTCTGAACTCGCTGGGCTTTGCAAAGCCCGAATCCGAAACCCGCGTGCTGGTCGCCATGTCCGGCGGCGTGGACAGTTCGGTCGTGGCCGCGATGCTGGCCGAGGAAGGCTATGACGTGGTGGGAATCACCTTGCAGCTTTACGACCACGGCGCGGCGCTGGCCAAGAAGGGCGCCTGTTGCGCGGGCCGCGACATCCACGACGCCCGCCGGGTGGCCGAAAGCGTGGGCTTTCCGCATTACGTGCTCGACTATGAAAACCTCTTCCGCGACGCGGTGATCGAGGAATTCGCCGACAGCTATCTGGCGGGCGCGACGCCGGTGCCCTGCATCCGCTGCAACGAGCGGGTCAAGTTCCGCGACCTGCTGGCGACTGCCAAGGATCTGGACGCCGACTGCATGGCGACCGGCCACTACATCCAGCGCAAGCTGGGGCCGAACGGGGCCGAGCTGCATTGCGCGGCCGATCCGGCGCGCGATCAGTCCTATTTCCTGTTCTCGACCACGCCCGACCAGCTTGATTACCTGCGATTCCCGCTGGGGCATCTGCCCAACAAGGACGCGACCCGGGCGCTGGCCGCGAAATACGGGCTGCCGGTCGCGGACAAGCCCGACAGTCAGGACATCTGCTTCGTGCCCGAGGGCAACTATGCCTCGGTGATCGAAAAGCTGCGCCCGGGTGCCGCCGAACCGGGCGAGATCGTCCATGCCGATGGCCGCGTGCTGGGGACCCACAAGGGCGTGATCCATTACACCATCGGCCAGCGCCGCGGGCTGGGGATCGGCGGGCTCGACGAACCGCTTTATGTCGTGCGGCTCGATGTCGATGCGCGGCAGGTCGTGGTCGGCCCGAAAGAGATGCTGTCGACCCGCATCGTTCCGGTCCGCGAAATCAACTGGCTGGGCGATGCGCCCCTGACCTCGCGGCCCGAATGGGAGGTCTCGGTCAAGGTGCGCTCGACCCGGCCGCCGCGCGCGGCGATCCTGCGGCCGCTGTCCGAGACCGAGGCCGAGGTCGAGCTGCTGACCCCCGAAGAGGGTGTGAGCCCCGGTCAGGCCTGCGTGCTTTATGAGACCGGGGGCAGCCGGGTGCTGGGCGGCGGCTGGATCTGGCGCGGCGCGAATCGGGGTTGAGCCGCCCGCGCCCGGCCTGCATCCTGAGCGCGAACCGGATCGAACGGAGAACGCCCGGATGCGCCCTGCCCTTGCCGTTGCCCTTGCCGGGCTTCTACTCGCCGCGCCGCTTTGGGCCGACGAAACCCGCCAAGACCGGCTGGAGGCGGCCCATGACTATGTCCAGCGCGCCGTGGCCGACATGGATCTCGAGGAAATCGTGCGCTCGATGTGGCGCCCGGCGGTGTCCAGCATCGAGGCCGGCGGCACCCGCCTGACCGCCTCGCAACTGTCGCGGATCGAGGCGCTTTATGCCGAGATCTATACCGACCGGCTGCGCGCGCTGATGCTGTCGCAGGACGAGCTGATGGCCGATCTGATGACGCTGGACGAAATCGAGGCGCTGCGCGACTTCTACGCCACGCCCGAGGGCCGGTCGGTCATGCAGAAGCTGCCCAAGGTGCTGAACGCGCAGCAGCCGCAGATCATCGAGCTGGTGCAAAGCACGATGCCCGAGGTTCTGACCCGGATGCAGGGGATCGTCGAGGCGCCCTGAGCCCCGCTAGTTTCGCCGCGCCGTCGCCAGACCGTCCAGCACCGCGCGCGCGGCGCGCCGCCCCGGCGCCTCGCCGCCCTGGCCAAGCCGGTCCATGGTGACGCGCATCGCCTCGATCTGGGGCGCGCGGTAGCCCGGGTCCTCCAGCAGCAGGCACAGCGCCGCGGCGATCGGGCCGGGCTGGCAGGCCTCGCCCAGAAATTCGGGGACCGCGCGGGTTTCGCTGACGATATTGACCAGTGTCACGGTATCGAGCCGCACCATCCGCCAGATGATCTGGCGGCTGAGCCAGTTCATGTCATAGGCGATGACCATGGGCGTTTCGGACGCGGCCAGTTCCAGCGACACGGTACCCGAGGCCGCCAGCGCCAGATCGGCCGCGGCGAAGGCGGCGCGCTTGGCGGCCGCCGCGGCAGTGCCGTCGGCGCGCGGGTCGATCAGCACCGGCGCGCCGGGCCAGGCGGCGGTCAGGCCCGCGACCCTCTCGGCCACGCCCGCCGTCGTCGGCACCACGACGCGCAGCCCCGGATGCTGGGACGCGACCGTCTGCAGCGCCGTGCCGAAGACCGGCGCCAGCCGGTCGACCTCGCCCGCGCGCGACCCCGGCAACACGAGGCAGAGCGGCGCGTCGGCCGCGATGCCGTGGCGGTCGCGGAAGGCGCGGGCCTCCTCGGGCGTGGCGCGGGGCTGGGCCACCACCGGATGCCCGACGAAATCGCAGCGCATCCCGGCGGCTTCCATATAGGGCGGCTCGAACGGGAACAGCGCCAGCACCTGATCGACCGCCTCGGCCATCCGCGCGGCCCGGCCCGGCCGCCAGGCCCAGACCGTGGGGGCCACGTAATGGACCGTGCGCACATGGCTTTGCGCCTTGACCCGGCGCGCGACCCGCAGGCAGAAATCCGGGCTGTCGATGGTCACCAGCGCATCGGGCGACAGCCGCACCACCTCGGCCGCGCATTCCTTGATCCGCCGCATCAGCGCCGCATAGCGCGGCAGCACCTCGGCGATTCCCATCACCGACAGCTCGTCCATCGGAAAAAGGCTTTCCAACCCCTCGGCCTGCATGAGAGGTCCGCCCACCCCATGCACCTCGAGCCCCGGATCGAGCTCTTTCAGCCCGGCGATCAGCGCCGCCCCGAGCGCATCGCCCGAAGGCTCGCCCGCGATGAAGAAAAGCCGCGTCACGGCTCCCGGACCCAGATGAAGACCCCCAGCGCGTCGGCCCGGGCCACGGTTTCGGCGCGATCCAGCACCATGACGCCGCCCGCCTCCAGCACGATCCCCGCAAGCCCCGCGCGGTGGGCCGCCTCGACGGTCGCAGGCCCGATGGCAGGCAGATCGACCCGGCGGTCCTGCCCGGGTTTGGGCGCCTTGTAGACCACGCCCCGCGCGCCCCTGGGGTCGGGACGGCAACCGGCCGCCGTCTCGGCGACGAAGGCCAGCATCGCATCGGTCCCGGGCAGCGTCTCGACCGCCAGACACAGGCCCTGCGCCACCACCGCGCCCTGCCCGACATCGACCGCGCCGATCCCCTCGACGATGGCGGCGGCGCGTGCCGCATCCTTCTCGTCGGCTTTCGAGGGCGCGACCCCGGTCAGAACGCCCGGCGCGGGCAGCAGATCGGGGGCGACCGCATCGGCGCCGACGACGGCAAACCCGTCTTCCTCGAACAGCGCGATCACGGCGCGCAAGAGACCGTCATCGCCCTGCGCCAGATAGGGCAGGATGCGCGGCAGAAGCTGGGCGGTGCGCGGGTCGATCCGCTCGGGGTCGAGGCGGGGCCGCCGGATCGTTCCGGCCAGCACCACCCGGGTCACGCCGCGACCGTGCAGCAGATCGAACAGCACCGCGAGCCGTTCCAGCGCGAAGGTCTCGACCGGCCAGCGGTCGGCCTCGTCCATCGCGAAGCCCTCGATCTGGGCGATCAGGAAGGGCATTCCCGCAGCCTCCATGGCGCGGGCAAGATGCGCAGGCAGCGCGCCGCCCCCGGCGATCAGGGCCGTGGTGCCGACAACGGTCTCAGGGGAAGTCTCGGGCATCGGGTCGGTCCTCGCTCCGGTCTGGGCCTCGATAGGCGCGTCGTCAGGGTTTCGGCGTCAGGAAGGACCGGTCGGTATCGGCCAGCACGAACTCGACCATCTGGCGCACATAGGCGCTGTCGGCGGTCTCGGCGAGGTGCCGCGCGCGCTGATGGAAGGTGCCTTCGCCCTCGGCCAGATGCTGGAAAGCGGCCCGGAGCGCCGCAATATCCTCGCGCGCGACGCCGCGGCGCTTGAGCCCGACAAGGTTCAGCCCGTCCAGCACGCCGCGCGGCCCCTGCACCAGCCCGAAGGGGATCACGTCATTGGTGACCATGGTCAGCGCGCCGACGATCGCACCCTGCCCGATCCGCACCCATTGGTGGATACCGGCAAGCCCGCCGATGACGACATTGTCGCCGATGATGCAATGCCCGGCAAAGGCCGCGTGATTGGCCACGATCACGCCATTGCCGACCTGAACGTCATGACCGACATGGCTGCCGGTCATGAACAGGCAATCGTCGCCGACCCGGGTGATGCCGCCGCCGCCCTCGGTGCCGGTATTCATGGTCACCGCCTCGCGGATGCGGTTGCGCTTGCCCACGATCAGCCGGGTTTCCTCGCCGCGGTATTTCAGGTCCTGCGGGATGTCGCCGATATTGGCGAAGGGAAAGATCACCGTCCCGTCGCCGATCTCGGTCAGCCCGGTCACCACCGCGTGGCTTTTGACCACCACATCCGGCCCGAGCCGGACCTTCGGACCGATCACCGAGAACGGGCCGACCGTGGCCCCGGGGCCGATCTCGGCACCGTCCTCGACAAGGGCCGAGGGGTGGATCTTGGCGCTGGGGTCGATCGCCATGGCGGCTTACTCCGGGTTGATGTCCATCATCGCGGTGAATTCGGCTTCGGCCGCGATCTCGCCGCCGACCTTCGCCACACCTTCGAACTTCCAGATCTTGACCTTCTTCGAGCCGCCGCGCTTGACCGTCACATGCAGCTCGAGCACGTCGCCGGGAACAACCATCCGACGGAACTTGCACTTGTCCATCGCCATGAAATAGACCAGCAGGTCATCCTCGGACAGATCCACCGACTTGCCAACGAGAACCCCGCCGGTCTGGCCCATGGCCTCGACGATCAGCACCCCGGGCATGATCGGCTTCGACGGGAAATGCCCCTGGAAATGCGGCTCGTTGATCGAGACGTTCTTGATCCCGACGGCGCTGTGGCCCGGCACGATGTCCGTCACCCGGTCGATCATCAGAAACGGATAGCGGTGCGGCAAAATCTTCTGGATTTCGTCGATATCGGCCTCAAGGACCTGACTGTCGGACATCGAGCCTGTCTCCTTGCACATTGCGAATATGCTTTCATCACGCGGTACGGAGCGCAGTATCAACTCGTCCGTGCCGAGACAAGCGACGCCTAGTCGCCGCTCTGGCCCGTTCCTTCCGGCGCTGCGGGCCCCAAAGAAGATGGCTCCGGAGGATCGGCCGGGGCGCCCTCGGCGGCGTCCGGCACTGCCTCGCCGTCCGGGTCGATGACCACCCGCTCGTCCAAAAGAGCGATGGCGTCGGCGGTAATGTCGACCTGACCGGCCGACAGGATCACCGCCTCGCGCGCCAGAACCGCGACGGCGCCGCGGTCTCGCACGATCTCGGCAAGAACCGGCAGTGCCTTGCGGAAGAAATCCTGCCGGTCCTCCTCGCGGCGCTGGGTCAGCTCGCGCGCCTTGCGCTCCTGCGTGGCGCGGATCGTTTCGACCTTGCTGTCGAAGGCCTCGGCCAGCGGCCGGAACTGGTCGGGCGGCACCGTGGCGCGCTGTTCGGTCAGCGCGCGTTCCTCGGCCACAAGCTCGCTCTCGATCCGCCGGTTCTCGGCGGCCAGGGCGGCGGCTTCGGCCTCGAGCGCCTGCTCGATCGCCTGACCGGCCTTGCTGTCCTGGAACAGACGGTCCTGATCGAGCGTCAGGATCGGGCTGAGAAAGACCGGACGCCCGTCCTGCGCAAGCGCCGGACCGGCAAGGCCAAGCGCCGCCGCGGCGGCCAGCGCCCATCCGCTACCCGCCCGGCGCATCGGCTCAGAACCTCGTCGAGATCGTGAAGTCGAAGTTCTGCTCTTCGTCGTAGTCCTCTTTCATGACCGCCTTCGAGAAGTTGAAGCGCAGCGGACCGAGCGGGGTCTTCCAGAAAAGCGACACCCCCACCGCGGACCGCAGATGGAAGTCGTCATCGACAGGCCCCGAGGAGGTGCCGGTGTTGTCCAGCCCCCAGACCGTGCCGAAATCGGCGAAGACGCCGCCGGTGATGCCGTATTCGGCGGGCAGGCCCAGCGGGAATTCGGCCTCGAACCGGGCCACGGCATACATGTTGCCCCCGAGCGCCTCGTCGCCTTCGCGCGGACCGAGGCCGTTGCCGTCGAAACCGCGCATCTTGCCGTTCAGGAAGTAGCGTTCGGTCACCCGGCTTTCGGAATCGCCCAGCATGGTCAGCGCCCCGCCCTCAAGCTCGGCGCGCAGCGTCACCTCTTCGTTCCAGACCATCCTCTGGACGCCCGCCAGGGCCGTGGTCTCGATGAATTCAAGATCGCCGCCAAGCCCGGCATAGTCCTGGTTGAACTTCAGCACGATCCCGGAATTGGGATCGAGCCCGGTGCGGCGGGTGTCGTAGGTGAACCCGTAGCCGACCTTCGAAAAGGTCTGACCCGGGTCTTCGGCCTCGCGGGCCAGCACCTCGGAATCGCCCTCGTAATTCTTGAAGGTGTTTTCGCCGATGGCATAGCGCAGCTCGAACCGGCCGTTCTCCGAAATCGGGAATTCCAGCGACGGCGAGATCTCGATCTTCTGGGTCTCGTATTCGCTGTCGTATTTGCCGGTATCGGTCTGCGAATAGGTCGCCCCGAAGCGGAACCGCACGTCGCGCCCGAGGAAGGCCGGCTCGACGAAGACCAGCCGCGAGGTCGCGTTGTCGGTGCCGGTATCGATCCGGGCGCTCAGGTACTGGCCACGGCCCAAGAAGTTGTTTTCGCTGAAGGACAGCGCGGCGCCCGCTCCGTCGGTCTGCGAATAGCTCAGGCCGAAGGACAGCGTCCCGGTCGGCTGTTCCTCGACATTGACGTCGATGATCATCTGGTCGGGGCTGGTGCCCTCGCGCGCCGAGACATCGGCGGTCGAGAAGAAGCCGAGCGCGCGGATGCGGTCGGCGGTCTGCCGGATCTCGCGCGGGTTGAAGGGGTCGCCCTCGACGGTGTTGAACTGCCGCCGGACCACGCGGTCGAGCGTGGTGGCGTTGCCCTCGATGTCGATGCGCTCGACGAAAAGCCGCGGGCCGCGTTCGACGACGAACTCGACATCCAGCGTCAGGTCGCGGTCGTTGCGGGTGATCCGCGGGGTGATACGGATGAAGTTCAGCCCCTTCTGCACCGCCAGCCGTTCCATCCGGGCGACCGTGGTCTCGATCGCCATGGGCGTGTAGGTATCGCCTTCCCTGACCCGGGCCGCCTGCTGGAACTCGTCGGGATCGACCTCGGTCAGGTCCGACGAGGTGGTGATCTTGCCGAAATTGAACTTCTGCCCCTCGCGGATATTGAAGGTCAGCAGATAGGCGTCGCGGTTGCGGGTCAGTTCGGGCGTGACCGACAGCACCTGGAAATCGACATAGCCGCGCGAGGTGTAGAAGTCCTTCAGCACCTGCTTGTCGAACTCGATCCGGTCGGCGACGAAGGTATCCGAACGGATCAGACGGCGCAGCAGGCCCGCCTGCTTGGTCCCCAGCGCCCGGCGCAGGCGGCCTTCGGAATAGGCACGGTTGCCGACAAAGGAAATGCGCTCGATCTCGACCACGGCGCCTTCGGCGATCTCGAAGACCAGATCGACGCGGTTGTCGGAGCGTTCGATGATGCGGGGCGTGACCGTGGCGGCAATGCGGCCGGATTGTTCATAGGCGGCGGCGATGGCCGAGGCGTCGGCTTCGGCGGTGGACGGCGAATAGACCCGGCGCGACTGGGACTGGACGATCTTCTGCAGATCCTCGTCCTTGATCCGGGCATTGCCCTCGAAGCCGATGCGGTTGACGGTCGGGTATTCGGTGACCTTGATGACCAGCGTCCCGCCCTGCGGCACCAGCTCGACGGATTCGAAAAGGCCGCTGTCGACAACGGCCTGATAGGCATCGTTCAAACGGGCCGCCGAGACCGTCTCGCCGCGCGAGATGTTGGCATAGCTCGCCACGGTCGAGGCATCGACCCGCTCGTTGCCCTCGACGCGCACATTGGAAAAGCTGTAGCTCTGCGCCATGGCCAGCTGCGGCACGCCCGCGCCGAGCCCCACGGCGACCGCGACGGCCGACAAGGCGAGGTTGCGCGCCCCCGGCCGGGTGCCGAGAAATCCCTGCGAAGATTTGGTCATGTGCCCGTCCCAAGGTGACGTTTTCTTTCCGCCTTGCTAGCTTGCGGGCTGGGCTTTGTCAAAAGGCCGAAGCCAGGAAAATCGCCGATCGTTGCCGCGCTTCCTCACAGGGTCGTGCCGCGGGACGGCCGCCGGTCCGGCGAGAGCCGGACGCAGCCGGGGCTGCGGGGGCAGGCACTCTCCCGGAAGCGGCGCCATCCGCCACCGAAGCGCGCCCCCGGCGGGCAACCTGACAGCACTACCGGGCATGACGCCCTGACCGTCCCTCACGGGCGGTCAGAGCGGGGCGAAACTGGCCAGATAGCTGCCCGCGATCAGCGCCAGCGCGATCCCGGCGGGAAAGATCACCCGATCCCAGTTCAGATCGAACAGCAGTACCAGCGTGCCTTGCCCCTCGCCCCTTCCGTTCAGACCGGTTGCCTGTGTCATGTCCGTCCTGCCTTTGCATTCGACCGTTGCGCCGGAGGCTAGACGGGGAATGGGGCATCAATTTGGCGACGGGGCACGGCTCGCGCCCCGGACACGGCCCAGCTGCAGGCGGTGGCGTCCCTTCGCCGGGCTCAGGGACAGAAGATGTCGTTGGTAAGCGCGAAGACCATCAACCCGATCAGCAG
Organism: Rhodovulum sp. BSW8; assembly: GCF_003314725.1. NCBI lineage: Bacteria > Pseudomonadati > Pseudomonadota > Alphaproteobacteria > Rhodobacterales > Paracoccaceae > Rhodovulum > Rhodovulum sp. BSW8. The sequence continues at coordinate 434,762 of NZ_QNVX01000005.1, read as the reverse complement.
GGCGAAACCGGTGGCCATCAGCATCCTCAGGGCCTTGTCGCTGGGCGGGCGCCCCACCACGGCCTCATAGGCGTAGAACACCAGATGCCCGCCATCGAGCACCGGGATCGGAAAGAGGTTCAGAAGCCCGACCGCCGTCGAGAGCATGGCGATGAACCATACGAAGCTCTCCAGCCCCTGGCTGGCGGCCGCGCCCGAGGATTCGGCGATGCCGAGCGGCCCCGAGAGGTTGCAGGAACTGATCTTGCCCGCGATCATGTGATACAGGCCCGAGAGGCTCGATTTCACGATGAAACCCAACTGGTCCGCACCATAGGACACGGCCTCCAGCGGTCCGGCCATCCGGGTCGCGGGCTCGAAGGCCAGCCCCCCGGTCATGCCGATCAGCCAGCGCGTCTCGAACCCGCCATCGGGATTGGGCATGTCCATCCGTTTGGGGGTCAGCGAAAAGCTCAGCGTCTCGCCGTCGCGCCAGACGGTCAGGGCGATGGGCGCGCCTTCCGAGGCGGTCACCACGTCCTGCAACTGACGGAAAGCGCGGATCGGCTGGCCGTCGATGGCGGTGATCACGTCGCCTTCCTTCAGCCCGACCTCCATCGCCGCCGATTTCGGCTGGATCGCCGAGACCACCGGTGGGAAGGGATAGGGCCCGGCGACCTCCTGCTCGACCCCGTCGCGGCGCACCAGATAGGCGGTCTCGCTGTCGACCGGCAGGGCCGCCACGGCATCGTAGAAGGCGGTGTAATCGGGGGTTTCGCGGCCATCGAGCGCGAGGATGGCGTCGCCCTCGCGCAGCGCCGATTGCGCGGCGGGCAAGGGGTGCAGTTTGCCCACGGTCGGCGGTTCGATCGCGACGCCGCTGACCACCGCCAGAAACGCGAAGACCGCAATCGACAGCACGAAGTTGAAAACCGGCCCCGCCGCCACCGTCAGGACCCGCGCCCAGAGCGGCGCGCCATGCATGCTGTGGCGCTTCTCGTCCGCATCCATCCCGGCCATGGCGGCGGCGTCCTTGCCGCTGGCCCCGTCGGAATCGCCCAGAAACCGCACATAGCCGCCCAGCGGCAGCGCCGCGATCTGCCAGCGCGTGCCGCGCCGGTCGACCCGAGAGACCAGCACCGGCCCGAAGCCGAGCGAGAACACCTCGGCCCGGATCCCGGTCCAGCGGCCGACGATGTAATGCCCGTATTCATGGACGGTGACGATGATCGACAGCGCCACCACGAAGGCAACGACGGTGAAGGCGGCATTCCCGAACGAGGGAATCAGCGAAGCGATATCCAAGACTTCCAGCCTTATTGTTGTTCAGTGCTGCATCGACCGGACGATCCGCGCGGCCTCTTCCCGTGCGAGATGGTCCACATGCAGCACTTTCTCAAGGCTGAGGTCCGATTTCATCAGATCGGAATCGACCGAAAGCCGATCAAGAACCGCCGCAACCACGTCCGACATCTGCGTGAACCCGATCTCGCGTGCCAGAAACGCATCAAGCGCGGCCTCCTTGCCCGCGTTGAAGGCCGCACCGGCATAGCCGCCCGCCTCCATCACCTCGCGGGCGATCCGGAGCGCAGGCCAGCGCGTCTCGCAGGCCGGCCGGAAGGTCATCTGGCCGATCCTGGCCAGATCCAGCCGCGCGACCGGCAGCGCCGCGCGCTCGGGCCAGTTCAGCGCATAGCCGATGGCATGGCGCATGTCATGCGGGCCGACATGGGCCATGATCGCGCCGTCGCGATAGCCCACCATGGCGTGGATCAGGGATTCCGGATGGACCAGAGCCTCGATCTTCGAAGGCGCGATCCCGAAATACTCCTTGGTCTCGATCAGCTCCATGCCCTTGTTGAACATGGAGGCGGAATCGATGGTGATGCGCTGGCCCATGGCCCAGTTCGGGTGCGACGAGGCCTGTTCGGGCGTGGCCCGGGCCAGATCCTCGATCGGCCAGTCGCGGAAGGCGCCGCCCGAGGCGGTGATGATGACCCGCTCGACCGCCGCCATATCCTCGCCCACCAGCGCCTGAAAGACCGCCGAATGTTCGCTGTCGACCGGCAGCACCCGCGCGCCGTGTTTCGCGGCGGCGCCCAGCAGCAGCGGCCCGGCGGCGACCAGGCTTTCCTTGTTCGCCAGCGCCAGCGTCGTGCCATGCTCCAGCGCCTTCAGCCCCGGCGCGAGCCCGGCAAAGCCCACTATGGCCGACATGATCCAGTCGGCGGGACGGGCCGCAGCCTCGATCAGAGCGGCCTGCCCCGCCGCCGCCTCGACCCCCGATCCGGCCAGCGCGGCCCGAAGATCGTCCAGACACTCGTCGAAGGCGGTCACGGCCAGGTCGGCCTTCAGCGCGATGGCCTGCTCGGACAGTCGCTTGACGTTTCGCCCGCCGGTCAGCGCCACCACGTCATAGCGGTCGGCCCCGCCCTGCCGGGTCAGAAGGTCGATGGTGTTTTCGCCGATAGACCCGGTCGCACCGAATACGGTGATCCGCCGTCGTTGCATGCCGTTCAGAACCTCACTTCAGGGACATAGACGAGCTGAGCCACCAGAAGCATGAAGAGGGAAGCGCCCAGCAGACCGTCGAACCTGTCGAACAATCCGCCATGGCCGGGCAAGAGCGACGAGCTGTCTTTCACGCCGACGCGGCGTTTTAGCGCGCTTTCGGCGGCGTCGCCCATCTGGCTGGCGAAAGACAGAAGCATGGAAATCCAGGGCAGATCCGGCCCCGCATTGGTGAAGGTCAGAAAGATCAGACCGATCAGCATCGCCGCGAACCAGCCACCGAGGATGCCGGACCAGGTCTTCTTGGGGCTGACCTTCGGCCAGAACTTGGGTCCGCCGATGAAGCGGCCCGCGAAATAGCCCGCCACATCGGTCGCGATCACCACGAGGATCAGCCACACCAGCCAGACGACGCCGTGATCGGCGCGGAAGGTCGCCAGCCCGTAGCCCGTGACCAGCATCGCCATGGCGAAGGCCAGATAAAGCCCGCGGTCGCGCGGCAACTGCCAGGCGCCGATCACACAGGGCACCAGCAAAAGCGGAAAGGCCGCATAGCCCGGCAGCACCGAGGCCACCAGCACCGCCGCCCCCGAGACCAGCGCCATCTGGATCGGCAGCCGCCCGGCCGCGCCCGGCACCATCATCCGCGTCAGTTCCCAGACCATCGTGCCCGAGACCAGCGCGGCGAGCCCGGTGAACCAGACCCCGCCCAGCCAGACCGCCAGAATCCCGACCGCCGCCATCACCACTGCCGACCCCAGACGGGGCAGCAGGTCTTCCCAGGACCCACCCGAAGACATCAGCTCAGCACCGCTCCATAGCGCCGCTCGCGCGCGCTGTAATTCCCGACGATCTCGGCGAAATGGGCCGCCGTGAAATCGGGCCAGAGCACGGGCGTGAATTCATATTCCGCATAGGCCGACTGCCACAGCAGAAAGTTCGAGATCCGCGCCTCGCCGGAGGTGCGGATCACCAGATCGGGGTCGGGCAGCAGGCAGGTGTCAAGGAAATGGGCCAGCGTTTCCGCATCCACGTCCTCGGGGTCGAGCCGCCCGGCCGCCACCTCGCGCGCCAGCCGCTTGGTGGCGCGGGCCACCTCGTCGCGGCCGCCATAATTGATGGCGACCGTCAGGTTCACCAGATCGTTGCCGCTGGTGATCTCTTCCAGCGCGTGCATCATGCCGACGAGCTTGGGGTCGAGCCGGTCGCGGTCGCCGATGAACCGCACCCGCACGCCCTTGTCCAGAAGTGCGGTCGCCTCTTTCTGGATATAGCGCCGGAACAGCGTCATCAGCCCGGCCACCTCGACCTGGGTCCGGCGCCAGTTCTCGGTCGAGAAGGCGAAGATCGTCAGGTAGCGGATGCCGAGATCGGGACAGGCCTCGACGATCTCGCGCACCCGCCGCGCGCCCGCCTGATGGCCGAAAAGGCGCGGCCGCCCGCGCATCTGCGCCCAGCGGCCGTTGCCGTCCATGATGACGGCGACATGGGCGGGTCCGCTCTGGTTGTTGTCCTTCGCGGCCACGCCGCCCCCTTTCCGATCCTGCGGGTCCGACCGGCGTCAGACCTGCATGATCTCCTGCTGCTTGGACTCGAGCGCCTTGTCGACCTGGGCGATGTACTTGTCGGTCAGGGTCTGGATCTCGTCATGCCAGATCTTGTTGTCATCCTCGCTCATGCCGGCGGCCTTGGCCTTCTTGAGCTGCTCCATGCCGTCGCGGCGCACGTTGCGCACGGCCACGCGGGCCTGTTCGGCATATTGCGCGGCGACCTTGGTCAGCTCGCGGCGGCGCTCCTCGTTCAGCTCGGGGATCGGCAGCATGATGATGGTGCCGTTGGTCTGCGGGTTGATCCCGAGACCCGATTCCATGATCGCCTTCTCGACCTTGTTCACCATCGACTTGTCCCAGATGTTGATGGTGACCATGCGCGGCTCGGGCACGTTGACGGTGCCGAGCTGGTTGATCGGGGTCGGCGAGCCATAGGCATCGACCATGATCGGATCCAGCATGCTGGCAGACGCACGTCCGGTCCTGAGCGAGGAAAACTCGTGCTTGAGCGACGCCATCGCGCCGTCCATCCGGCGGGTCAGGTCGTCAAGGTCGATGTCCAGCTCGTCTTCCGCCATGGTCTTTCTTCCCGTTGCCTCGTGAAGTCGTGTGTTTTGGTTGCTATACCGCTATCCGTGCACGATTGTATAGGTGCCTTGCCCGGCAAGGATGCCGCGGAAGCCGCCCGGCTCGTCCAGACTGAAGACGATGATCGGCAGGTCGTTGTCACGCGCGAGCGCAATCGCCGAGGCGTCCATCACCTTGAGATTCTTCACCAGGCAGTCGTCATAGGTGATCTCGTCATAGCGCACGGCATCGTCATGCTTGACCGGGTCCTTGTCATAGACCCCGTCGACCTTGGTGCCCTTGAAGATCGCCTCGCAGGCCATCTCGTTGGCGCGCAGCGTCGCGGCGGTATCGGTCGTGAAATAGGGGTTCCCGGTGCCCGCCGCGAAGATGATGACGCGCTTCTTTTCCAGGTGCCGCACGGCGCGGCGGCGGATATAGGGCTCGGCCACCTCGTCCATGCGGATCGCGGTAATGACCCGGCAGAAGACGCCCAGGCCCTCCAGCGCCGATTGCATCGCCAGCGCGTTCATCACGGTCGCCAGCATGCCCATATAGTCGGCGGTCGTGCGCTCCATCCCCTGGGCCGACCCCTGAAGCCCGCGGAAGATGTTGCCGCCGCCGATCACCATGCAGATCTCGACGCCCAGATCGCGCACCGCCTTGACCTCGCGCGCGATGCGCTCGACCGTCGGCGGGTGAAGGCCGAAGCCCTGATCGCCCATCAGCGCTTCGCCCGAGATTTTCAGAAGCACGCGGTTATAGGCCGGCTTCGGTTGATCGGCGCTGCCGTCGCTCATATGGTCTGCCTCTGTTTTCAGGAATGTCAGTCGGGCGGCACAATGTCGGAAAAGCAGGTCGGGTTCAACGCCCATCGGACCGGAACCGGGGCGGCGGGGCTGCCGGATCTCGACCCCGACCGGCCGGTTCTGATCGCGGGGCCGACCGCCAGCGGCAAGTCGGCGCTGGCGCTGGCCATCGCCGAGGCCCGGGGCGGCGTCATCGTCAATGCCGATGCGTTGCAGGTCTTCGAAGGCTGGCGGGTGCTGACCGCCCGCCCCACGCCCGATGAAGAGGCGCGCGTTTCGCATGCGCTTTACGGACATGTGCCTTTCGCGGCGGACTATTCCGTCGGCCACTGGCTGCGCGATCTGGCGCCGCTGCTGGATGGCCCCGACCGGCCCATCGTCGTCGGCGGCACCGGGCTTTACTTCACCGCGCTGACCGAGGGGTTGGCCGAGATCCCGGCGACCCCGCCCGAGATCCGCGCCGAGGCCGACCGGCGTCTGGCCGCCGAGGGGGTCGAGGCGCTGCTGGCCGGGCTCGATCCCGCCACGCTCGACCGGATCGACCGGCGCAATCCGGCCCGCGTCCAGCGCGCCTGGGAGGTGCAGCGCGCCACCGGCCGCGGACTTGCCGCCTGGCAGGACGAGACCCCGCCCCCGCTGCTGCCATTGGGCGCCACGCAGCCTCTGGTGATCGAGGCCGGGCGCGACTGGCTGAACGCCCGGATCGACGCGCGCTTCGAGCGGATGATCGCGGAAGGCGCGCTGGACGAGGTGCGGGCCAACCTGCCCCGCTGGGATGCGGGCCTCCTGTCGGCCAAGGCCATCGGCGCCCCCGATCTGGTGGCGCATCTGCGGGGCGAGATGCCGCTTGCCGGGGCCGTGGCGGCCGCCAAGACCGCCTCGCGCCAATATGCCAAGCGCCAGCGGACGTGGTTCCGGTCGCGACTGGGGCACTGGCCGCGCTGGCCCGCTGGCTGAGCCGGGGACAAGACGCGCGGCAGCCGCGCCACAGGGCAGCAGGCTTCACTTTTGCAGCACCAGCGGCGCTTTACCCAAGGTCCGAATCGTCCCAGGGTTCTCGAGTTCGAACCTCCATGACCCGACGCCTGCCCGGGGTTTTCCTGAATGTCGCTTTTTTCCGAACTTCGCCTGGTTCCGTTCTCGCGTCTGACCAATGGAAGCCGGTGGCGGGTGGAAGCGATGCGCAGCTACTCGGCCCCGCAGCTTTTGTGGATCACCAAGGGCCAGGGCCGGATCACCGTGGGCGGCGTCACGCGCGGCTATGGCGCGCATAACGCGGTCTTCATCCCGGCGCACACCATGCACGGCTTCGAGATGACAACCCAGGTCTACGGCACAGCCATCGTGTTCTCGGGGATGCCGGACATGGACCTTCCGGACGGGCCGCATCATCTGCGCATCCGCGACGGGGCGGTGCAGGCCGAGCTGACGATCCTGGTCGAAAGCCTGCAACGTGAGATTGACGGCCGACGCCCCGAAGCCAAGCGCGCGATCCGCCATCTGGCCGGGCTGGTCTCGGTCTGGCTCGACCGCCAGATCCTGCTGGAGGAAGACGGACCCCGCCGCCCGGATTCGGCCCGCCGCCTGGCCTCGGGCTTTGCCGCGCTGGTCGAAAAGGACTTCCGCTCGGCCAAGTCGGTGTCGGATTACGCGGCCGAGCTGGGGGTCACGCCGACCCACCTGACCCGGGTCTGCAACCGCACCTGCGGGCGCACCGCCTCGGACCTGCTGGCCGAACGCAAGATCAGCGAGGCGCAGCGGCTGCTGGCCGATACCCGCGCCCCGATCAAGGAGATCGCCTCGGCCCTGGGCTATGCCTCACCCGCCTATTTCACCCGCGCCTTCCAGGCCCGCGCCGGTGCCTCGCCCACCACCTTCCGGAAGGGCCATTAGGCGAGGGCGGCGGCTGCGTCGGCCCATACGGCGACCGGGCCAAGGGTTGCATCGCGAAGGGATGTCGTCTTTCCTGCAAGAAGCGATCGCGACACGCCCCGCCGGGACAGGCCCCGGCAGGACGCAGGAAAAGCCGGGATCGGCGCCGCACGACCGGCCCGAAGCCACTGACAGGGAGATCCGAGCCATGACCACGCCTTCCGACCGCGCCGACGCCCGGTCCGACCGGACCCACCCGGCCGCGCGGATGTATGCCCGCGAGCATCGGGCGGGTCTGATGGACCGGCGCGAGTTTCTGGGCCGGGCGACGGCTCTGGGCCTGACATCGGCCGCCGCCTATGCGCTGATCGGCCAGCCCGAACCCGCCCGCGCCCAGACCGTGCCCCAGCGGGGCGGCACACTGAGGATCCAGATGGATTGCCGCGAACTGGCCGACCCGCGCACCTATGACTGGTCGGAAAAGGCCAATGAAACCCGTGGCATCATCGAATACCTGGCCGAACTAAAGCGCGACGGGACGCTGCGCCCGATGCTGCTGGAACGCTGGCAGGCCAATGAGGACGCGACCGAATACACCCTGCACATCCGCCCCGGCGTGACCTGGAACACCGGCGAGCCCTTCACCGCGAAGGATGTTGCCGCGAACCTCGACGGCTGGTGCGACACCTCGGTCGAGGGAAATTCCATGCCCTCCCGGATGGCCGCGATGGTCGAGGATGGCAAGGCGGCCGAAGGCGCCATCGAGATCGTCGACGACCTGACCGTCCGGCTGCACCTCTTGCGGCCCGACGGCACGCTGATGTTCGGCATGGCCGACTATCCGGCGGCGGTGATGCATCGCGACAAGATCGGCACCTCGGTCGCCGATCACGGCATCGGCACCGGCGCCTACATGTTCGAGGAGTTCAAGGTCGGCGAGCGCATCGTGCTGGCGCGCAATCCCGACCATGCCTATTGGGGCGACGGCGCCTGGCTCGACCGGATCGAGTTTCTCGACTACGGCACCGATCCCTCGGCCTGGCTGGCCGGGGCCGATGCCGACGAGTTCGACGTGACCCACGAGACGGTGTCGGATTTCATCGACATCTTTTCCGCGCTCGGCTGGGTCGAAAGCTCGGTCGGCACGTCTTCGACCGTGGTGATCCGCCCCAACCAGGAGGCCGAGGTCGACGGCGTGCGCCCCTATGCCGACGTGCGCGTGCGCCGGGCGCTGGCGCTGGCCATCGACAATTCGGTGCCGCTGGAGCTGGGCATTTCGGGCCGCGGCCGGGAATCGCGCAACAACTTCCACGTCGCGCCGGACGTGCACCCCGACTATGCCGAGATCGAGGCGCATCGGCAGGACATCCCCGAGGCGCTCCGGCTGATGGAAGAGGCCGGGATGATGGACTACGAGCACGAGCTGGTGTCGATCGACGACGATTATCGCAAGAACACCACCGACGCGGTGGCGGCCCAGCTGCGCGACGCGGGCTTCAAGGTGCGCCGGACGGTTCTGCCGGGGTCCACCTTCTGGAACGACTGGACCAAATACCCGTTCTCCTCGACCAACTGGGCGCATCGCGAAACCGGCATCCAGCTGCTGAACCTCGCCTATCGCTCGACCGCCGCCTGGAACGAATGCGGCTTTCGCAACGCCGAGTTCGACGCGCTCCTGGATCAGGCGACCGCCATCGCCGACGATACCGAGCGGCGCGCGGTGATGGCCAGGCTGGAACGGATCATGGTCGACGAGGGCGTCGCCATCATCCCCTATTTCCGCGCGCTGTACCGCCATGCCAAACCGGGCGTGCTGAATATCGAGATGCACCCGAAATACGAAATCAACGTCCACCATCTGGGCTGGGCCTGATCCGGGCCGCGGGCCGGACAGGGCGGCAGGCGAAGGACGGGGGACGGCATGGCCGGGTTCATCATCAGGCGGCTGGGGGTCATGGCGCTGACGGCGCTGTGCATGACCTTTATCGTCTTCCTGCTGACCAACCTGCAGCCGAACCTGGAAAAGCTGGCCAAGACCCAGGCGGGCGCGCGGATCACCGATGCCGAGGTCGCGAGCTGGATCGACCGGAACGGCTATGGCGCGCCGATGCTGACGCGCTATGGCGAATGGCTGGGGGTGCTGCCCGCGCCCCTGGCCACCGACGCGGACGGGCGGGCGGTGGGCGGGCGCTGTCTGCGCGGCCATCCCGGGCTTGCCGCGGACGAGGTGCCGCGCTTTTGCGGCGTGTTGCAGGGCGACTGGGGCTATTCGACCAAGTTCCGCCGCCCGGTGAGCGAGGTAATTGCCGAGCGGCTGCAGCGCACGGGTCTGCTGATGGCCTGGGCCTTCGCGACGATGGTGCCGCTGGCGCTGATCGTGGGCGTGCTGGCCGGGATGCGCGAGGGCTCGGCGCTCGACCGCGGGCTCTCGACGCTCTCGATCGCGACGACATCGACGCCCGAATATGTCTCGGGCGTGATCTTCGTCGCGCTCTTCGCCTCGTCGATGGTCGGGCTGAAATGGTTCACGGGTTCGGCGAAATCGGCGGTCGAGGGGGCGACCTTCCAGAACTTCACCCTGCCTGTCGCGACCGTGGCGCTTTACGGCATGGGCTATATCGCCCGGATGACGCGGGCCTCGATGGCCGAGGTGATGACAGCGCAATACATCCGCACCGCCCGGCTGAAGGGTCTGAGCTTTCGTGCCGTGGTGCTGCGCCATGCGCTGCGGAACGCGCTGATCGCGCCCTTCACGGTGATCATGCTGCAATTCCCCTGGCTCCTGACCGGGGTGGTGATCGTCGAGGCGCTGTTCGTTTATCCGGGCTTCGGCGACGCGCTGGTGCAGGGCGCACAGAACAATGACATAGACCTGCTGCTGGCGGTCTCGGTGGTGGCCGTGATCGTCGTGCTGGCGACGCAACTCCTGTCCGATATCGGCTATGCGCTGCTGAACCCGCGGATCCGCGTCGCATGAGGGGGCCGGGATGGAACGGCTGAGCTGGACCGGCGCGCTGGGTCCCTGGCTGGTCCCCGCGCTCGAGGCCGCGCTGATCGCCCTGGCCCTGGCCGCGCTCGCCCATCCGCTGGCGCTGCTGGCCGGATACCGCCTGGGCCCGGGCCCCGAGGCGGCGCGGTCCGGCCCCGGCAGGGCCGCGCGGCTGACGGGCGGGCTCCTGCGCCTGTCGCTCTGGGCACTGGCGGCGGTGCTGGCGGCCTTCCTGATCGGCGGGCTGCTGGTGCCGCCAGAGGCGAAGGGCATCCTCGGGCGGATTGCGACCCGGCTCTGGCCGGTCTGGCTGTCGCTGGGGGCGAGCTTCGCGCTTGTCGCGCTTTTCCGCCGGCGGCTGGGGCTGCTCGGTCACCTGCTTGGCAACCCGGCTGGCGCCGTGGGCCTTGCGCTGGTGATGTTCTGGGTCTTTGCCGCGCTCTTCGCCGACCAGATCGCGCCCTTCGATCCGGTCACCGACGTGATTGCGGGCATGAAGAACAAGCCCCCCGGCACGCCCCTGCCCGCCCCCGAAGGAACCTACGGCTACTATCTTCTCGGCGGCGACGCGCTTGCGCGCGACGTCTTCTCGCGCGCGGTCGCCGGGGCGCGGGTCGTTCTGGCCATCGCCCCCGCCGCAACCCTCTTCGCCTTCATGGTTGGGATCACGCTTGGGCTGCCCGCGGGTTATCTGGGCGGGCGGCTCGACTTGCTGCTGTCGTTTCTCGCCAACCTCGTGCTGGCCTTTCCGGTGATCCTGCTGTTCTTTCTGCTGGTGACACCCGAGATCGTGGCGATGGGCGTGCCGACCTACATGGCGGGGGCGCTTTTCCTCTTTCCGCTGATCTTCCTCACGATCCTCTGGAACTCGCGCTTCCGAACCCACCCGCCCCTGCGCGCGGCCCTGATCGGGGCAACGCTGGTCCTTGGCGGCTGGCTCTATGCCGGGCTTGCCTGGAATGCCGATCCGTTCGGGGTCGTATCGATGCCTGCGGGTGTGCTGATCGTCTTCGTCTCGGTCGTCTTCGTCAACGCCCCGTCGGTCTTCCGGATCGTGCGCGGGCTGACGCTGGATATCCGCACCCGCGACTACGTGGCCGCGGCCCAGACACGCGGCGAAGGCCCGTGGTACATCATGCTGTGGGAGATCCTGCCCAATGCGCGGGGGCCACTGCTGGTGGATTTCTGCCTGCGCATCGGTTATACGACCATCCTGCTTGGAACGCTCGGTTTCTTCGGCCTGGGCCTTGCGCCCGAAAGCCCCGACTGGGGCACTTCGATCAATGCCGGTCGCGGGCTTCTGCAATTCGTGCCGTTTCCGCCGCTGGTGCCGGCCATTGCGATCATGAGCCTCGTACTGGGGATGAACCTTCTGGCGGACGGTCTCCGCGAGGAAAGCCTCAGGGAATGACGCGATGACGAATTTTCGCAGAAAATTCGCGCCCCGCCCCGACGGGACCGCCCGATGACCGCGCCGCTGCTGGAGATCGACCGGCTTTCGATTGCCTTTGCCACCCGCCGGGGCGACATCCCGGCCGTCGCCGATTTCTCTCTCTCCGTCGCCGCTGGCGAAGCGGTGGGGCTGGTGGGCGAATCCGGCTGCGGCAAATCCACCGTGGCGCTCGGCATCATGCGGGATCTCGGCCGCGCCGGCCGAATCAGCGGCGGCACGATCCGCTTTCGCGGCCGCGATCTCGCCACCCTCTCCGGCTCCGAACTGCGCCGGATCCGCGGCAACGACATCGCGATGGTCTATCAGGAGCCGATGGCCAGCCTCAATCCGGCGCTGCGGATCGGGCGCCAGCTGATGGAAGTGCCTCGACTGCATCGCGGCGCCTCGCGCGCCGAGGCGCGGGAGCTGGCGCGCGAGATGGTCGCCGATGTCGGCCTGCCCGACCCCGACCGCATCCTGGACGCCCACCCGCACCAGTTGTCGGGCGGTCAGCAGCAGCGGATCGTGATCGCCATGGCGCTGATGTCGCGCCCCGCGCTGCTGATCCTCGACGAACCCACAACCGCGCTCGACGTGACCGTCGAGGCCGCCATTGTCGATCTGGTGAAGGGCCTCGGCCGCAAATACGGCACCGCGCTGCTGTTCATCTCGCACAATCTCGGCCTGGTGCTCGAGGTCTGCGACCGGATCTGCGTGATGTATTCGGGCGAGGCCGTCGAACAGGGCCCGGTCCGCCACGTCTTCGACCGGATGCGCCATCCCTATACCCAGGCGCTTTTCCGGTCGATCCCGCTGCCCGGGGCCGACAAGACCACGCGCCCGCTTGAAACCATTCCGGGCAATTTCCTGATGCCGCAGAACCGTCCCAGGGGGTGCAATTTCGGCCCGCGCTGCACCCATTTCGAGGCCGGGCTTTGCGATACCGCCGAGATTGCAATGCGGCCGGTGCCCGGAGCCAGCGACCACGAGGCGCGCTGTCTGCGGTTCGAGAAGATCGACTGGCAGAGCCGCCCGCCCGTCCCCAAGGCCGCAGCCCCCGGCGAGGTGGGCGCGCCGGTCCTGACCGTCTCGGGGCTGAGGAAGTACTACGAGGTCTCCTCGGGCGGGCTCTTCGGGCACCGCCGCCGCAAGCTGGTGCGCGCCAACGAAACGCTCAGCTTCGAGGCCCGGCAATCCGAGACCCTCGCCATCGTGGGGGAATCCGGTTGCGGCAAGTCCACGCTGGCCAAGGTTCTGCTTGGACTGGAAACCGCAACCGCCGGACAGGTGCTTCTGGACGATCGCGAGGTGCAGGAAACCCCGATCCAAAAGCGCGGGCCCCGCGCCGTGGCCGATCTGCAGATGGTGTTCCAGAACCCGTTCGACACGCTGAACCCTTCCAAGCGGGTGGGCGGCCAGATCCTGCGCGCGCTCGAGGTCTTCGGCGTCGGCGCGACCCGCCGCGCGCGGCGCGAGCGGATGTTCGAACTGCTCGATCTGGTCCGGCTGCCGCGCGATTTCGCCGACCGCATGCCGCACCAGCTCTCGGGCGGGCAGAAACAGCGGGTGGGCATCGCCCGCGCCTTTGCGGGCGGGGCCCGGATCGTGGTGGCGGACGAGCCGGTCTCGGCGCTCGATGTCAGCGTGCAGGCGGCGGTGGCCGATCTGCTGATGGACATCCAGCGGACCCGCCGCACGACGCTGATCTTCATCTCGCACGACCTGTCGATCGTGCGCTATCTGGCCGATCGGGTGATGGTGATGTATCTGGGCCATGCGGTCGAGATCGGCAGCACCGCCCAGGTCTTCGCGCCGCCCTATCACCCCTATACCGAGGCCCTGCTGTCGGCGGTACCGGTCCCCGATACCCGGGTCGAGAAGACCCGGATCGTACTGGAAGGCGACGTCCCCTCGGCCATCGACCCGCCGCCGGGCTGCCCGTTCCAGACCCGCTGCCACTGGAAGGACCGGGTGCCGAACGGGCGCTGCGCACGCGAGTTGCCGCCGATGGTCGAGCTTGGCTCCGGCCACCGGATCCTTTGTCACCTCTCGGCCGAGGCGCTCGGCGAAATGGAGCCGGTCTTCCGCGTCGCCGCCGAATGACCCGCGCGAGGCGACCGGGTCCATGATAGGCTCGGGGCAGCCGAGGAGGTCGCCCCATGCTGACACTTTATCACGCCCCGCTGACGCGCTCGACCCGGGTGGTGCAGCTGATCGCCGAGATGCGGATCGAAGACAGCGTCGAGGTGCGCCTGACCGACATTCCCCGTATCGACGGCAGCGGCGCGCGCGATCCCGCCAACCCGCATCCCGAAGGCAAGGTCCCGTTCCTGGTCCACGGCTCGGTCGGCATCCGCGAAACCAACGCGATCCTGCTGTACCTGACGGATCTCTACCCCGAGACGCCGCTTGGCCGGCCGGTCGGGCATCCGGGGCGCGGCAGCTACCTGTCCTGGCTCTTCTGGTATGGCAACGTGATGGAGCCGGTCTATCTGGCCGAGCGCCTGGGCCTCAGCGATCCCGCCATCGCCAGAACCTGGCGCGGAACCGACGAGGCCGCGGCGACGCTGGGGGCCGCGCTGACACAGCATCCCTATCTGGTCGACGAGATGTTCTCGGCCGCCGACCTGCTGATCGCCTCGACCTATGGCTGGTTCCGCGACCTGATCCCCGACGATCCGGCGGTCCGGGCCTGGGTGGACCGCTGTCTCGACCGTCCGGCGCTGACCGGGGTTCTGGAGCGCGACCGGGCCGCGATGGCCGACCGGACCGAGCGGGCACCGGCCTGACCCCGCGCACGCCCCCTGCCCCGGCACGCCTCCGGCACAGGGTGCTTTCCCCGACGACCCCACAGAGCCCGCGGAACCCGCAGAACCCGCACCCCGCATGCGAAAGGGCCGCGCCTTGCGGCACGGCCCTTCGAAACCCGATGAAACGCCGATCAGCGTTTCGAGAACTGGAAGCTCCGGCGGGCCTTGCGGCGGCCGTATTTCTTCCGTTCGACGACGCGGCTGTCACGGGTCAGGAAGCCCGCAGCCTTCAGCGCCCCGCGCAGCGAGGGATCGTAAAGCTGCAGCGCCTTCGAGATGCCGTGCTTGACCGCACCGGCCTGGCCCGAAAGACCGCCGCCGGCAACCGTCGCCATCACGTCGAACTGGTCCTCGACACCGGCCACGGTGAACGGCTGGCGCAGGATCATCTGCAGCACCGGACGGGCGAAGTACGCCTTGATGTCCTTGCCGTTGACGGTGACCTTGCCCGAACCCGGCTTGATCCAGACGCGGGCGACCGCGTCCTTCCGCTTGCCGGTGGCATAGGACCGGCCCAGCGAGTCGCGGACGGGTTCGCGGGGCGCGCTATCGTCCGCCGAGACGGCGGGCTTGCCGGAAACGACCGACTGCAGCTCGTCGAGAGATTTGATTTCTTCGGCCATCACGCGCTCCGGGTGTTCTTCGAGTTCATGGACTTGACGTCCAGCACTTCGGGGTTCTGGGCCTCGTGGGGATGCTCGGCCCCGGCATAGACGCGCAGATTGGTCATCTGCTGGCGGCTGAGACGGTTGCCCGGCAGCATCCGCTTGACCGCAGCGACCACGACGCGCTCGGGATGGGCGCCTTCGAGGATCTGCTCGGCGGTGCGGTGCTTGATCCCGCCCGGATGGCCGGTATGCCAGTAGTATTTCTTGTCGGTGCGCTTCTTGCCCGTCATCTGCACCTTGTCGGCGTTGATGATGATGACGTTGTCGCCCATGTCCATGTGAGGCGTGAAGGACGGCTTGTGCTTGCCGCGCAGACGCATGGCGACGATCGAGGCGAGACGGCCGAGAACGACGCCCTCGGCGTCGATCAAGATCCATTTCTTCTCGATATCCGCCGGGGTAGCGGTAAAGGTTTTCATTGGCTCTGCCCTGTATCGGCTGAAAGGTCGGCCCGGGAACGGCGCGTCCGCCCCGAAACTCGGATGGGGGCTTTCTAAGCATTTCCCCACACAGGTCAAGGGCCTTGCGCGCAGGTTTATTGCGTAAATACAATGACTTAGAAAAACGGTATTGAGATACCCCAATATTCGCGGCCGCAAGGGGCAAAACTGCGAAACGCCGACCGTTTCCGGCCGGCGTCAAAAGGAACCGGACGGGTGCGGTCAGGCGCGACGGCGGCGCATCAAGGCCACCGCCCCCACCGCCGCCCCCAGCAGCGGCAGCGTCGCCGGCAGCGGTACCGGCGCCGGATCGTCCGGGGGCAGCTCGCCCGCGAAGGCCTGCGCATGAACCTGCCCGCGCAGAACGGCCGAGCCCGCGAAGATGTTGCCCTCGACGGCGGTCGAGTTGGTCAGCGCCGCGTTCCCGGCCAGGATCGAGCCGTACATCTGCCGACCGAGCGTGACCGAGGTCGCCTCGTAGAAGTTCCAGATGATGCGCTGGCCGTCGCTGGCCTGCAGGCCCAGCATGTTGTCCTCGATCAGGATCGAAGACCCCGCGACGTTCAGGATCAGCGTGTCGGCCGCGCCAAGGTTGAAGTCGATCTGACCGATCGAGCCGCCGAAATCGGAGATGTCGAAGTTGTAGACGCTGATGCCGCCGCCGGTCGCCGCGATGTTCAGCGTGTTGCCGCCACCGCTGACCGTCGCCGTTCCGGTGGCCGCCAGTTTCGACAGATCCTCGGACGCCTGGTTCAGCGTGTCGACGACATCGGTCGGAAACAGCGCCTCGAACGCGGTGTTGCCCGCAAGCCCGTCTTCGACCCGAACACCGTCAAAGGAGGGCGTTTCCCTGTTGTTGATGTTGGTCGTCGGCGACAGCGTGCCACCGGCCAGCACCTCGCCGGTCCGCTCGACACCGAACTGCACGGTATCGACAGAGACGTCGCCCCGGACCGCCAGGGTGGTGCCGTTGCTTCCGATGCGAACGCCGCCGGATCCGGTCACGTTGCCTTCGACGATCACGTCGGCATAGTCCGAGGCCGGAAGCGGGCGATTGGCGAAATCCGCCTTGCCGGCCGAAGCCACCAGATTGCCGCCCACATAGGCGCGGCCGTAATTGTCCTGGTTGGTGTCGAGATTGCCTGCGGTGACGATCGAGAACTGGGCAAGGATCTCGGAGGCCGAAAGGGTCGCCGCGGGCGCAGCCGCTCCGAGCGAGACCGCCATCGCGGTCGCAAGCAGGAATTCCATTTTCATTTCAAGTATTCCCCCAAAAAGAACTCGCACAGGGATCTCCGCAGCGGCCCCCACCGGCACGGCCCCCAATGGATAGGCTTTTAATTGTTCCAGCTCGACACGGCAAGAACCGCATTCCGGACCTCGCCGAAAGCGCGCGATCACGCGACGTCACCGAACGAGGCGCGCCGCAACGCGGCAGGTTTTGGTGCGACATGGGGCACTTTCTGGGCCTTTTCGCGAGTTTTCTATTGATCGAATCCGAAACCTTCCCTAGGTGAGCCGGACGATCGGACCCGATCCCAACTTCGGATCTTCCCGGGGGGGCGCTAAGGGACCGGCTGGATTCAATCTGCTGGTAAGAAGGGGCGCGCCATGACTGACGCCAACCTCTTCCGACTGGGGATCGGTCTGGAGACAGGCGCCCATGCGGAAGATCACCGCGGCCACTCGGCCGTCAACGCCACTCGCGACGTCTTCGACGACGCGCGTGACGATCATTTCATACGTCGTGACGGCCGGATCTTCGCCGGAACCCATCTCATCATCGAGGTGGTCGACGGCGAGGGGCTTGACGACGAGGCCCGGATCCAGAAGGCGTTTCGCGACTGTGTCGATGAATGCGGCGCGACGCTTCTGCACATCCACACCCACAAGTTCAGCCCCCAGGGCGTGAGCGGGGTGGCCGTGTTGGCCGAAAGCCATATCTCGGTGCACACCTGGCCCGAGATCGGCTATGGCGCCTTCGACGTCTTCATGTGCGGCGATGCCGAGCCGTGGCGGGCGGTCGAGGTGCTGCGTGCGGCCTTCGACGCGGGCGATATCCGGGTCAAGGAGCTGCTGCGCGGCGAGGACGTGGTGGCCGCGCGCGTCGCGGCCTGACACGGACGCATCGCCGGTCAGCCGCGCCAGAACGGTCGCGCCGCCTCGCGGCGCGCCGTCTTGGCGTCGATGCCGATATCCTGCAACAGGGGCGGTGCCAGCCGGGCCAGATCCGCCCGGGTGCGATGGTTTCTGAGCCAGCGCGCGAAAAGCCGCGCAAGCGGCCCGGTGCTGGCCCTGCGGATCGGGAACAGGACGGTTTGGCGGACGGTCATGGCGGTCTCCCAGGGATGTGCACCGGGGCCGATCCTGCCCGCATTGCGCGCCCCGGTGTTTCGGCCCCGACCGAAGGGTTTCGACTTGACCCCGATGACGAGCCCCGGAAGGCTGGCCCCATGAAGGACGGTCCCGACATTTCCCGCATTGCCGCGCTGATCGGCGACCCGGCCCGCGCGTCGATCCTGACGGCGCTTTTGTCGGGCCGGGCGCCGAGCGCGGGCGAACTGGCCTGCGAGGCCGGGATCGCGCCTGCTACCGCCTCGGGGCATCTGGCGCAGCTGACCGAGGCCGGGCTGATCTGGCCGCGCAAGCAGGGCCGTCACCGCTATTTCGCGCTGGCCGGAGACGAGGTCGCAAGCGCACTCGAGACGCTGAGCGGGCTTGCCGCCGCCAAGGGCCATCTGCGCAGCCGCCCCGGCCCGCGCGATGCAGCCCTCCGCGAAATCCGGGTCTGTTACGACCATATGGCGGGCGCCCGCGCGGTCGCGATCTTCGACAGCCTCGCGGCGCGCGGGTATCTGACCGTCACGCGCGAGGACGTGGCCCCGACCGACCGGGGCGCGGCCTTCTTCGCCGGGCTCGGCATCCCCCTGCCCCGGACCGGACCCGGGCGGCGCCCGCTCTGCCGTGCCTGTCTGGACTGGAGCGAGCGACGCTCGCATCTCGCGGGCGCGCTGGGCGCGGCGCTTCTGACCCGCTGTCTCGAGGCCGACTGGCTGCGCCGTCCGGCCCGGGGGCGCCATCTTCATCTGACCCCGGCGGGCGCGCAGGCCCTGGCCGAGGCCTTTCCGACCTGACCCGCGCGGCCGGGTCCCCATCCGACAGATCTCAAGGAGCGACGCGATGACCGACACCCCGATCCCGGGCTGGACCCTCGAACGCCTGCACAAGGGCTATGGCCAGGCGCTGGAGGAAACCGAGGTGCTGTATGACAGCCAGACCGACCACCAGCGGCTGCGGGTCTTCGAAAACCCGCGCTTCGGGCGGGTGATGACGCTCGACGGCGTGGTGCAGGTGACCGAGGCCGACAACTTCATCTATCACGAGATGCTGACCCATGTGCCGATCCTCGCCCATGGCGCGGCCAGGCGGGTGCTGATCATCGGCGGCGGCGATGGCGGCATGGCGCGAGAGGCGATGCGGCATGCTTCGGTCGAGAGCGTGACAATGGTCGAGATCGACGCGGGCGTGGTCGAATTCTGCAAGACCTATCTGCCCGGCATCAGCAAGGGCGCCTTCGACGACCCGCGGCTGACCCTCGTGATCGACGACGGGGCCGCCTTCATGCGCAAGACCGACCAGAAATTCGATGTGATCGTCGTCGATTCCACCGACCCGGTCGGCCCGGGCGAGGTGCTCTTCACCGACACCTTCTACGGCCATGCCAAGCGCGCGCTGACCGAGGGAGGCATTCTGGTCACCCAGAACGGCGTGCCCTTCGTGCAGGGCGAGGAACTGACCAATTCGATGCGCGCCTTCAAGGCGCTCTTTGCCGACTGGGGCTGCTATATGGCGACGGTGCCCACCTATGCCGGCGGGCCGATGGCCTTCGGCTGGGGCACCGACGGGCCGGGGCGCGGGGCGACGCTGGCCGAGATCGAGGCGCGGTTCGCGGCGGCGGCCATCGAGACCGACTATTACACGCCCGAGATCCACAAGGCGGCTTTCGCGTTGCCGGGCTATGTCCGGCGGCTGATGCCCTGAGGCACGGAGCCGGACAGCCGTGAGGGCGGGCGCGCCGCCCGGGGCCAGCGGCCCCCGGGCGGCACCTGACGGCCCATGCGGAGGGACTGTTTGCCACCGCCGTATGGGCCGGTTCGGCGTCGGGGGGCGGTTCGCACCCCGCCCCCCCCCACACGCCGGCTGCGCCTAGCCGATCAAGCCCGACCGGTCGCCCAGCGTGTCGTAGTGCCGTTTCAGGCGTTGCAGAGCGATCCGCAGCACGATCTTGCCCGAGCGCGCCGACCAGCCCATGCGCTGCTCGGCCTGCTCCAGCCCTTCGAGAAAGCAGCAGCAGCGCAGCGCCACGTCGCCAAGCCCCGGACCCAGCTCGCGCAGCGCCGCGGCCACGCGGTCCCGGGCCGCGGCCGAGCCTCCGGATGCTCCATCCGCGCCGAAGAACGTCCCGCGATCGCCCCCGGTGAGGAACCGGTCCCAGTTCTGGGCCACCCGCGGCCCCAGCTGCGCTACCTCGAAATCCTCGCGCAGCCGTTCGCCTGCCGCCACCAGGTCGTGGCTCAGGAACGGGTGGCCGTCCTTCTCCTTTCGCCGTGCCAGAATGGCCAGCGGCGACTCGGCGCGGTTGAAACGGATCCGCTCGGCGCGGGCGTTCTTCTGCACCTCCCAGTCGCGATGCTGGGCGGCAAAGGGTGTCGGCGCCTCGCCGAAGCCTTCGCGCCGCTCGATCTCTTCGGCCTGCAGCCGCTTGAACGCGGCGCGCCCGGCGGTGCTGATGTCGTAGATCGTTACCCGGCCACGGTTGCGGCAGGTGATCCAGTCCTTCAGGGCGAAGGCCTCGGCAACCGAGCGATCCACCACGGCGGTCCGGGTGGTCTGGCCATCGGCGCTTTCGCGCAGAATGGCAGCCTTCTCCATGTCGCGGGCGACCGCCATGAAGGCACCGGGTTCGTTCAGGCGCCGCAGCAGGCGCAGAGCCTCGCGGTCGATCGTGGACTCGTCCGCTGCCGGGGGCCGCGGGCGCGTTGTCGGAGACATATGGGGGCTCTCCTTCTGGGGGGCGGACGCATCGGACTGGCCGCCAAGCCGGTTCAGCGCGTCGTCGATGAGGGGGTCGTCCCGCCGGGTTTCGACCCGGCGCACCTGACGCATGACCGTCGAGGGATGGCACCCCTCGATCCGGGCTAGTTCGCGCAATGAAACGCCTGCCTCGGTATGCGCCAGATATAGCCGCGCCGCCTGCGGGAGCCAGGCCGGAGCGGACTGATTTGGGCACTGCGTTCCCACAACAAACCTCTCTTGAGCTTTTTGGAGAGGCGGTCCCATGGAGCACCAGGCGACCGCACAATACAATCCAAGGTTGTTTTGGTTACCGTTTGGTTAAGAATAAATCCACACGTTCATTCTTGTTTCCAAATCATAAAAATTCCTGTGGATAACGCGCGCCCAAAATGCCGGATGCGCAACACCCGCTCAGGTTGTGCGAGGATGCCTCCTGTCATCACTCGGAGATCGCGCCATGAACATGCTTCCCGCCACGCTCGCCACGCTGCGCCGCCCTCGCCTGCTGGTCCGTGCGGCCAGGTTCGGCCTTGGCGATTATCGCCGCGAACGCGACCTCGCGCGGCTCATGCAGGGGCGGCTGCCGGACAACGCCCAGACGGTGCTGGCCTGGCTGATCGATCAGGAACAACGAATGGAAGCCATCCGGCAGTCGGGAGACGCCGGGTACTCGACCGCGCGGCATATCGAGCTGCTGATCGCCCTGATGGCCGAAGCCCGGCTGATCTGCGATTTCGAAAGCCAGCGGACGACAGAGTGAGGGGCGGGCCCGGCCAGGGCCGAGCCGCCCCTCACCGGGGCAGGTCTCCGGTCAGACGAAGGCGTCTGGCATGTCCGCCTTGCGCCGGGCCACGTAATCCTCGACCGCCTCGCGTCGCGCCGGATCGAGCGGTGGCGCCTCGTAGCGCGCCAGAAGCCGGGTGACCCGGTCGGCCGCAAGCGTGGCCGTGTCGCGCGCGCCTTCCTCGTCCCAGGTCTCGAAGGGCTTGTAGTCCAGAAGGTCGGTGCGCCAGAACGCGTCGCGAAAATGCGCCTGGGTATGGGCGCAGCCAAGGAAGTGCCCGCCGGGGCCCACCTCGCGCAGCGCGTCCATCGCCTGCGCCGCCGGGTCGGTGGCAATGCCCGCCGCCATCCGGTGCAGCGCGCCAAGCTGGTCGGCATCCATCACGTATTTCTCATAGCTCGCGACCAGCCCGCCTTCCAGCCAGCCCGCCGCGTGCAGCATGAAGTTGACCCCAGCCAGCAGCGCCGCGTTCAGCGTGGCGGCGGTTTCGTAGGCGGCCTGCGCGTCTGGCAGTTTGGACCCGCAAAGCGCGCCCCCCGACCGGAACGGCAGCCCCAGGCGCCGCGCAAGCTGGCCCGCGCCGTAAAGGATCTGGCTCGCCTCGGGCGTGCCGAAGGTCGGCGCGCCGGAATTCATGTCGATCGAGGTCACGAAGGCCCCGAAGATCACCGGCGCGCCGGGCCGCACGAGCTGCGAATAGGCCACGCCCGCCAGAACCTCGGCCAGCACCTGGGTCAGCGTTCCCGCCACCGTCACCGGCGCCATCGCGCCGCCCACGATGAAGGGCGAGACGATGCAGGCCTGGTTCGCCGCGGCATAGACCTCGAGCGCGCCCATCATCGTCGCATCGAAGGTCAGCGGCGAGTTGATGTTGATGAGCGAGGTCATCACCGTGTTCTCGGCCACGACGTCCTTGCCGAACAGCAATTCGCACATCGCCACCGAATCCCGCGCCCGCGAGGGTTCGGTGACCGAGCCCATGAACGGCTTGTCGGACAGGGTCATGTGGGCATGGATCATGTCGAGATGGCGCTTGTTCACCGGCACGTCGGTCGGTTCGCAGACGGTGCCGCCCGAATGGTGCATCCATTTCGACATCTGGCCCAGCTGCACGAAGCGGCGGAAATCCTCCATAGTCGCATAGCGCCGGCCGCCGTCGATATCGCGCACGAAGGGCGGTCCGTAGACCGGCGCCAGCACCAGGTTGCGCCCGCCGATCTCGACATTGCGCTCGGGGTTGCGGGCATGCTGGACAAAGCGGGCGGGCGCGGTCGCGCAAAGCTTGCGCGCGAGGCCCCGCGGGATGCGGACCCGTTCGCCCTCGATCTCGGCGCCCGCCTCGCGCCAGCGCGCCAGCGCGCCCGGGTTGTCGACGAAATTGACCCCGATCTCGGCCAGCACGGTTTCCGCATTGGCCTCGATCAGTTCCAGCGCCTCGGCGTTCAGGATCTCGAAATCGGGAATGTTGCGGGTGATGAAGCGCGCGGTCTCGATGCCCACATTGGTGCGCGCGGCCCGGCGCGCGGCGCCGCCGCCCCCTCGGGCGCGGCGCCCTGCGTTCCCCTCAGCCTCGGACATGCACGTCTCCCGTCGATCTGGTCCAGCCTTTCCCGGTTCTAGCGCCGATGCCGCGCCAAGGGCCGCGCGGTTTGCGCCCTTTCCTTCGCCGTCCGCGACATCGGCCCGCGCCGTCGCCAAGGTTCCGCCCCATTCGCGCGGACAGGCGCCCAAGCACGTCCAGAAATTTCCCGAAGGCCGCCCATGACCGGCCCTGCGGGAGCCGCGTTTTGACGGCAGGCCTGAAAGCGTCGCGTCCGCGCGCGATGCCGCCCGGGAAATGCCCGCCGAGCCGGCGAAAACCGGCCCGACCTACACCTGCCTGCCCTCCGGCGACCGGGCGGGCCACAGCCAGCCGCTTTGCCCGGTTGCGACCTCGCATCCGCGCCCGATCCGCACGACAGAGAGGACCGAGATGTCGAACCCCCTGCCCACCCTTCTTGCCGCGACCGCCCTTGCGATTGCCGGAGGCATCCTGGCCACGCCCGTTCCGGCCGACGGCACCGCTCACGCCACCCGGATGGCCGCCGCAGATCCCGCGGCGCATGGGGATGCGGACGGGCATGGGGGTGGACATCATGGGGCCGCGCGCGGCACCCACGCCCTGGCTGACGGGCTTTGCCACGGCTTCGGACCGCAGGCGCCGCGCGACATCTCGATGACCCGCGGCAGCAACGGGCGGATCTTCAACATGGCCCCGCCCGCCTCCGAGCTGAACCTCTGCAACATCCACACCCATACCAATGCCGAACATTCCGGCCCCGGCTTCTCGATCAGCGCGGGCACGGGCGAACATGGCGGCTTCAGGTGCAACGAGACCGCCAGCCTGACCGAACAGGAGCTGAAAGACCCAGCTGCCGGGCAAGGCGCCTTCCACGGCGCGAAGCCGGGCGACACAATCGAGGTCCACTGGGTCTACAGCTCGTGCGACGTGGCCCCGGGCAATGGGCTGGGCTCGTGCATGTCGGAAACCTGCCAGAACCCGCAACTGCGGGTCGAGGCGCAGGTCTTCCTTCTGGTCAACGATCATAATGCGCTCGACTTCAAGGACTTCATCTATCGCGGCACCCAGGTGAACGGGCTGCACCAGCCGCGCGCCCTGCCCCAGGGCACCGGCACGCCGGTCCTCTACGCCGGTTCGACCACCGGCCCGAAATACACCGAAGCCACCTGTTCGCCGCTGCAGGTGACCTGGTCGGTGCGCCCGTCCTGCGCCAAGCTCGATATCAATTCGCTTTACGAATGGGCCGCCGTTGGCAACGTCTTCCAAGAGGATCACAGCCACGGCGTGCGTCCGCTCGTGACCGCCGAAGAACTCTTGTCGCCGATCCGCTGACCGCCCCCGCCGGGGGGCCGGTTCCGGCGGGATTGCCACGGCGCATGGGGTCGCATATTGAGACCCCATGAGCACCCATGACCGCCTTCTCATCGTCGATTTCGGAAGCCAGGTGACGCAGCTGATCGCGCGCCGCCTGCGCGAGCTGAACGTCTATTGCGAAATCCATCCCTACCAGAATGTCACCGACGCCTTCCTGGCCGACTTCGCGCCCAAGGCGGTGATCTTCTCGGGCGGGCCTGCCTCCGTGCTGGACGAAGGTTCGCCGCGTCCGCCCGAGAGCGTCTTCGCCCTTGGCGTGCCGATCCTCGGCATCTGCTACGGCCAGCAGGTGATGATGCAGATGCTGGGCGGCCGGGTCGAACGGGGCCATGGCACCGCCGAATTCGGCCGCGCCTATGTCACCCCCTTGGCCGAGCGGATCGACCTGCTGAAGGGCTGGTTCGCGCAGGACCGCGAACAGGTCTGGATGAGCCATGGCGACCATGTGGCCGAAATCGCGCCGGGATTCACCGTCTACGGCACCTCGCCCAACGCGCCCTTCGCCATCACCGCGGACCTCTCGCGCAACTTCTTCGCCGTGCAGTTCCACCCCGAGGTGCACCACACGCCGAACGGCAAGACGCTTTACGAGAATTTCGTGCGCCTTGCGGGCTTCACCGGCGACTGGACCATGGGCGCCTATCGCGAGGAGGCGATCCGCAAGATCCGCGAACAGGTCGGCGATGCCAAGGTCATCTGCGGACTTTCGGGCGGCGTCGACAGCTCGGTGGCGGCGGTGCTGATCCACGAGGCGATCGGCGATCAGCTGACCTGCGTCTTTGTCGATCACGGCCTGCTGCGGCTGAACGAGGCCGAAGAAGTCGTGGCAATGTTCCGCGACAACTACAACATCCCGCTGATCCATGCCGATGAATCGGACCTGTTCCTGGGCGCGCTCGAAGGCGTCAGCGACCCCGAGGTCAAGCGCAAGACCATCGGCAAGCTCTTCATCGACGTCTTCCAGAAGCACGCGGCCGAGGTCGGCGGGGCCGAATTCCTGGCCCAGGGCACGCTTTACCCCGACGTGATCGAATCCGTCAGCTTCTCGGGCGGGCCATCGGTCACCATCAAGTCCCACCACAATGTGGGCGGTCTGCCCGAGAAGATGGGCCTCAAGCTGGTCGAGCCGCTGCGCGAGCTCTTCAAGGACGAGGTCCGCGCGCTGGGCCAAGAACTGGGCCTGCCTGCCAGCTTCATCGGCCGCCACCCCTTCCCCGGTCCGGGCCTCGCGATCCGCTGCCCTGGCGAGATCAGCCGCGAGAAGCTCGAGATCCTCAGGAAGGCCGATGCCGTCTATATCGACCAGATCCGCCGCCACGGGCTTTACGACGAGATCTGGCAGGCCTTCGTCGCGATCCTGCCGGTGCGTACCGTGGGCGTGATGGGCGACGGGCGCACCTATGACTATGCCTGCGCGCTGCGCGCCGTGACCTCGGTCGACGGGATGACGGCGGACTATTATCCCTTCACCCACGATTTCCTGGGCGAAACCGCGACGCGGATCATCAACGAGGTCAAGGGCATCAACCGGGTCACCTACGACATCACCTCAAAACCCCCGGGCACCATCGAATGGGAGTGACCGTCACCGGTTGGATCGAGGCCCCGCCCGAACGCCGTGCGCAGCTGCGCGCGGCCGCCGCCGAGCATCTGCGCCTGACCCATGCCGAGCCCGGCCGCGTGCGGTTCGAGATGCACGAAGATCCCGACCGGCCGGGACGGTTCCTGCCGGACGAGGAATTCACCGATGCCGCGGCCTTCGACGCCCACCGCGCCCGCAAGGCGGGCACCGCCCGTGACAGTGCCGCCGACGGCCCCCCCAGAGACCTGAAGATCGCGGGTCTGCCCGAATGAGCGCGCCGTCATGACCCCTGTGCTCCGGGCGGCCCTGTGGATGACCGGAGCGATCACCGCCTTCTCCTCGATGGCGGTTGCGGGGCGAATGGTCTCGGTCGAGCTCGATACGTTCGAGCTGATGCTCTACCGCTCGCTGATCGGCCTCGGGCTGGTGCTGGCGGTCGGCGGGACCTTGGGGCGGCTGGGCGAGATTTCGCGCCGCCAGCTCGGTTTGCATGCGCTGCGCAATGTCTGCCATTTCACCGGACAGAACCTGTGGTTCCTGGCGCTGGGCCTGATCCCGATGGCACAGGTCTTCGCCCTGGAATTCACCTCGCCGATCTGGGTCGCGCTGCTGGCCCCCGCCATTCTGGGCGAGAGGCTGACCCCGACCCGGGCGCTGGCGGCCTTCATCGGCTTTCTCGGCATTCTCCTCGTGGCCCGGCCGAACCCGGCCGCGCTGGAACCCGGGGCGATGGCCGCCGCGGCCGCCGCGATCTGCTTTGCCGGATCGGCGCTGTTCACCAAACGGCTGACGCGCAGCCAGTCGATCGTCTCGATCATCTTCTGGCTGACGGCCATGCAGACCGTGCTCGGCCTTGCCTGCGCGGGCATCGACGGCCAGATCGCCTGGCCCTCGCCCGCCGCCTGGGTCCCGCTGACCGTGATCGGGCTGGCCGGGCTCACCGCGCATTTCTGCCTGACCAGTGCGCTGGCGGTCGCGCCCGCCAGCATCGTCATGCCGCTCGACTTCCTGCGCCTGCCCGTGATCGCGCTGGTCGGCATGATGCTTTACGACGAACCCCTCGATCCGATGGTCCTTGTCGGTGCGGCAATTATTCTCGGGGCCAATTTCCTCAATTTGCGCGGAGAAGTGGGACGCCCGCGACACGCTGGTCAGGAAAACCGGATGGCCCCCCGGCGAACGTCGCGTTAGCAATTGACCGGTGAAGCCCGCGCCCGCTAGCCTTTTGTAAAAGTCAAAAAGTGGGAGGAAAGAATGAAATATGCCGTTGGGGCGGCCGTTTTGGCTGCTGTGACGACAGGCCCGGCCTATGCGGGCGGGATCGAGAGATCGGTGCCCTCGGTCGGGATCCTTTTCGAACAGGGCACCTATGTCGAACTCAGCTTCAGCCGGTTCAGTCCGGATGTGAGCGGCAAGTCGCGGAGCGCCCCCGGGCTTGGCTCTGGCGACATGGCGCCGGGCTATAACAGCTATGCGCTGGCCTTCAAACAGGACCTTGGCGAGTCCGTCGATGTCGCGCTGATCCTCGACGAACCGATCGGTGCGGATGTCGCCTATCCGAGCGGAACGAACTATCCCTATGGCGTGCCCTCCCCAGGCCTCGCGAATGCCCGTGCCGACATCAACTCAACCGGCTTGACGGCACTTCTGCGGTATGAACTGCCGTCGAATATCAGCCTGATCGGCGGGGTGAGGGCTCTGAAGACATCGGGCACGGTCGCGCTTCCGGGCATCGGCAGCTATTCGATGACCTCCTCGACCGAGACGGATTTCGGCTATGTTCTCGGCATTGCCTGGGAAAAACCCGAAATCGCGGCGCGCGTCGCCCTGACCTACAATTCCTCGATAACCCACGACTTCAATACTTGGGAGGAAAGCCTCGTCAACCCGGGCGGGTCGGCCACCAAGCTCGAGACCGAAATCCCGCAATCGCTGATGCTGGAATTTCAGACCGGCGTTGCGGCCGATACGCTTCTGTTCGGCTCGATCCGCTGGGTCGACTGGACCGCCTTCGAGATCGATCCCACGGTTTATGGCCAGATCCCGGGGATCACCGACGCGCTGGTCTCCTACAGTAACGACGTTATCACCTACAACCTCGGGCTCGGACGCAAGTTCAACGACAACTGGTCCGGTGCGATCCTGGTGGGCTATGAAAAGCACGAGGGCGATGAGGTCGGAAACCTCGGCCCGACCGACGGCTTCCGGTCGATCGGGCTGGCTGCGACCTATACCCGGGGCGCGATGGAGGTTACCGGCGGCGTCCGCTATGTTGAAATCGGCGACGCCACGACCTCGCTCGGCAAGTTCGACGGCAATGATGGCCTCGGCTTCGGGGTTCGGGTCGGCTACCGGTTCTAGGCTGCGCCGCGGCGCAACAGCGACGCCCCGGCCCCGGCCGGGGCGTTCGCGTTTCGCGGGCGGCGATTGGGTTTGACCGCCCCGCAGCGGCGGGATAGGACGCGGCGCGGATCGAAGGGGTGGTCGGATGATCTATGAGACGTCAGAAGCCTGGCGGCAGGCAAAGACGCGGCAGGTGCTGCTGTTCGGCATGTCGGGGCTGGGCAAGACCCATGTGTCGAACATGCTGCGCGCCGAGGGCGGCTGGTTTCACTACTCGGTCGATTACCGCATCGGCACCCGCTACATGGGCGAGTTCATCGCCGACAATTTCAAGCGCGAGGCCATGAAGGTGCCGCTGTTGCGCGAGCTTCTGCGCACCGACAGCGTGTTCATCGCCTCGAACATCACCTTCGACAATCTCGCGCCGCTCTCGACCTATCTGGGCAAACCCGGCGCGCGCGACAGGGGCGGGCTGCCCTTCGACGAATACATGAACCGCCAGGCCCAGCACCGCGAGGCGGAAATCTCGGCTCTGCTCGACACCCCGCGCTTCATCGACCGCGCGGCCCAGCTTTACGGCTATTCCGATTTCGTCTGCGATTCCGGCGGCTCGATCTGCGAGGTCGTGGACCCCGAGAACCCCGAGGACCCGGTGCTGTCAGCGCTGTCCTCGCATCTGCTGCTGGTCTGGATCGAGGGCAGCGACGCCCATACCGCCGAACTGGTGCGCCGCTTCGACCGCGCGCCGAAGCCGATGTATTACCAGCCCGAATTCCTGCATGCCGCCTGGGCCGATTATCTGTCCCAGACCGGCCTGACCGAAGACGCTGTCGATCCCGACGCCTTCGTGCGCTGGACCTATGCGCGCGCGCTGGCCCACCGCCAGCCGCGCTATGCCGCGATGGCGCGGAACTGGGGCGTCAAGGTCAGTGCCGAAGAGGTCGCGAAACTGCGCAGCCCCGAGGATTTCGCCGACCTCATCGCCCGGGCTATCGACACAGCGCCAGCGCGCCGCTGATCGCCGGGCCCGCGCCAGCCAGCCCGAACCGGCCCAGCGTGTAGCCCGCCCCGTTGCGGATCTCGAGGCTTCGCCCGCGCATCAGCGCCCCCAGCAGCGGCGCCCCGGGCGGAAGGCTCGCCAGCGCGCTGAGATCGCCCGCCCCGGTGAAGCTCACCGGAAATCCCTGCCCGTCCACGGCCAGCATCAGGATGTTCGGCCCCGGGCTGCCCTCGACGCCTGCCAGTTGCAGGATGCGCTGGCCGCCCGGCGCGCAGAAGAGATAGAACAGCACATCCGGATCGGCCTCGGAGCGGGTCCCGGCGAAGGCCCCGCGTCCGTCCGCTGTCGGACCGCTGGCCCAGGGGACCGGCGCGGGCGCAGCTTCCGAGGGACATCTTTGCGCCACGCAGGCGGCATAGGCCGGAGTGTCGGCCGGGCCGAAGGCCGAGAGACAGCTCCAGATGCACCGCTGCAACTCCCATTCGGGACCCTCCTGGGCCGCGGCCGGGCGCGGCATCCCCGCCGCCAGCATCCCGGCACAGGCCAGAATCGGCAGCACTCTTCGTGATCTCGGCCTTGTCCCGCGCACGCTTTCCCCTCCGGTTTCGCCGATTGTTCCATGTGATGAAACCGTGCAGGGTCCCTTCTGTCAATTGACCCGCCTCTCCCTTGAGAGACGGCCCCAACTGACCTATGTTCACGCGCCGTTCGAGTGGAGATGTCCGATGCCCATCAAGATCCCGACCGACCTTCCCGCCTTCGACGTTCTGGCGCGCGAGGGGGTCATGGTGATGGGCGAGGATGCGGCGCTGCGTCAGGACATCCGGCCCCTGAAGATCGCGCTTCTGAACCTGATGCCGAAGAAGATCCAGACCGAGACGCAATTCGCCCGGCTGATCGGCGCGACGCCCCTGCAGATCGAATTCAGCCTCGTGCGGATGACCGAGCACAAGACCAAGAACACCGCCGCCGAGCATATGGAGACCTTCTACCGCCCCTTTGCCGAAGTGGCGGACAGCGGCGAGAAATTCGACGGGCTTCTGATCACCGGCGCCCCGATCGAGCATCTGCCTTTCACCGAAGTCACCTATTGGAACGAGCTTACCCAGGTCTTCGACTGGACCCAAAGCCATGTGCATTCGACCTTCGGCATCTGCTGGGGCGGCATGGCGATGATCTATCATTTTCATGGCGTCCAGAAGCACATGCTGCCAAGGAAGGCCTTCGGCTGCTTCCGGCACAGCAACCTTGCCCCCGCCTCGCAATATCTGCGCGGTTTTTCCGACGATTGCGTGATCCCGGTCAGCCGCTGGACCGAAATGCGCCAGGACGAGATCGACGCGGCCCCCGGGCTGGTCACACTGCTGGGAAGCGACGAAAGCGGCCCCTGCCTGGTCGAGGACGCCGCGCATCGCGCTCTCTATATCTTCAACCATTTCGAATATGACAGCGACACGCTGAAACAGGAATACGACCGCGACGTGGCCAACGGTACCCCGATCAACGTCCCGCAGAACTATTATCCGGGCGACGACCCCGCCCTGCCGCCGCAGAACCGCTGGCGCAGCCACGCGCATCTGCTTTACGGCAACTGGATCAACCAGATCTACCAGACCACCCCCTTCGACCAGACCCTGATCGGAACCCGCTGAGCATGCCCGAGGACTACGCCCCCACCGGACGGATGATCGAGATCGACGGGCTTCAGGTCCATGCCCATCAGGAGGGCGCCGGGCCCGACGTGATCCTGCTGCATGGCGCGGGCGGCAATACCCGCGACTTCACCTTCGACCTGCTCGGGCGACTGTCGGGCCAGTTCCGCGTGACCGCCTTCGACCGGCCGGGGCTCGGCCATACCGACCCGCTGCACCCGAATGGCGAAAGCCCCGCCGAACAGGCCGCCGTGCTCGAGGCCGCCAGCCTCCGGCTGGGGCTTGGCCCGGCGGTGCTGGTCGGCCATTCCTTCGGGGGGGCCGTGGCGCTTGCCTGGGCGCTCGACCATCCGGCGCGGGCGGCAGCCATCGTGTCGCTCGCGGGCGCTGCGATGCCCTGGCCCGGCGGGCTCGGCCCCTATTACGAACTGGTCTCGTCGGATTTCGGGTCGATGTTCATGGTGCCGCTGATCTCGGCCTTCGTGCCGCGCTTCGTCGCCGACCAGACCATCGCCCGGATCTTCGAACCCGACCCCGTGCCCGACGGCTATGCCGACCATATCGGCATCGCGCTCAGCCTGCGCCCGGACACGCTGCGCGCCAATACCCGGCAGGTGAACGGGCTGAAGCCCCATATCCGCGCCATGGCCGCGCGCTATGGCGAGTTGCGGATGCCGGTCGAGATCCTGCATGGCACCGCCGACCGGATCGTGCCGATCGAGGTCCATTCCCGGCCGCTGGCCGAACGCCTGCCCAACGTCCACCTGACCGAACTCGACGGCGTCGGCCACATGCCCCACCACGCCGATCCCGAGGCCGCTGTCGCGGCGATCCGCCGGGCGGCGACGCGGGCCGGATTGCGTCCCGCCGCCTGATCGCCATACTGCCCGGGACCGTCCCGGAGCATGCGATGACAGATGATCTTCCCTTCGACGGCGCGATCACCCGCTTCTACGAGCACGACGCGCCCCACGAGATCCGCAAGGCCATTGCCGACAGCCGCAAGCACGACATCCTGTCCGACAGCTATCCCTATGACCGGCTGCTGGACAAGCACACCTATGCCGAGGATCTTGAGGCGCTGCAGATCGAGCTGGCCAAGCTGCAGGCCGATGTGAAGGCCACCGGCAAGCGCATCGCGGTCCTTTTCGAGGGCCGTGATGCGGCCGGCAAGGGCGGTACCATCAAGCGGTTTCGCGAGAACATGAACCCGCGCGTCGCCCGGCTGGTGGCGCTGCCCGCGCCCTCGGACCGCGAGAAAAGCGAATGGTACTTCCAGCGCTATGTCGAAGAGCTGCCCGCCGGCGGCGAGATCGTGCTGTTCGACCGGTCCTGGTACAATCGCGCCGTGGTCGAGCATGTCTTCGAGTTCTGCACCGACGCCGAGCGCGAACGCTTCTTCGATCAGGTTCCCCGCTTCGAGGAGATGCTGGTCGACGAGGGCGTGCTGCTGGTCAAGATCTGGCTGAACGTGGGCCAGACCGAGCAGCTGCGCCGCTTTCTGCAGCGCGAAGGCGACCCGCTCAAGCAATGGAAACTGTCCTGGATCGACGTCGAGGGACTTAGGCGCTGGGACGCCTATTCGGCGGCGATCCGCGAAACCTTCATGCGCACCCATACCGGGCCCGCCCCCTGGACGGTGATCCGGTCGGACGACAAGCGCCGGGCGCGGCTGGCCGCGATCCGGCGTGTCCTGTCGCTGGTCGATTACAAGGGCAAGAAGGACAAGATCGTGGGCGACCCCGACCCGCGGGTCTGCGGCGGTCCCGAAATCTGGACGCTCTAGCCCCCGACCCCGGGCCTCAGGCGAACAGCACCAGCGACCGCGCATCCCAGGCGACCCGCGCCTCGGTGCCCCGGTCCAGCACCGGCCGCCCGACGAGGTTCTTCATCGAGATCGTCATCGGCCGGTCGACCCCGTCAAGCCGGACCACGTAATAGGTCATGTCCCCGTAATAGGACAGATCCTCGACCGTCCCGATCGCGACGCGGCGGTCGGTGGTTTCGCCGGGAAACAGGATCGACATGGTCTCTGGGCGGATGCCCACGCTTTGGGTCTGGCCCGGATGCCAGCCGCCGGGCAGCTGGTCGGGGGCGATCACCGCGCGGCCAAGCCCGGCCGCCTCGACCTCGATATGGGTCTCGTCGCTGACCGTGGCGGTCGCGGGCAGGAAGTTCATCACCCCGATGAATTCGCCCACCTGACGCGTGTTGGGCCGCCGATACAGCTGTTGCGGGGTGTCGAGCTGGGCAATCTGGCCCTCGAACATCACCGCGATCCGGTCGGACATGATCAGCGCCTCTTCCTGGTCGTGGGTGACCAGAATGAAGGTGATGCCCACCTGCCGCTGCAACCGCCGCAGCTCGGTCTGCATCTGTTCGCGCATCTTCTTGTCAAGCGCCGACAACGGCTCGTCCAGCAGCAGCACCTTGGGTTCCAGGATCAGCGCGCGGGCCAGGGCCACGCGCTGGCGCTGGCCGCCCGACAGCGCATGGGCGGCGCGAGCGCCATAGCCCCTGAGCCCCACCATCTCCAGCGCCTCGGCCACCTTGCGGGCCTTCTCGTCGCGGCTCAGCGGCTCGCGCCGGAGACCGAAGCCCACATTCTCGGCCACCGTCAGATGCGGGAAGATCGCGTAGGACTGAAACACCATGTTGGTGGGCCGCACATTCGCCGGCACCCGTTTCATGTCCTTGCCGTCGATCATCAACCGGCCGCCCGACAGTTCCTCGAAGCCTGCGATGGTGCGCAGAAGCGTGGTCTTGCCACAGCCCGACGGCCCCAGCAGGGAAAAGAACTCGCCCTGCCGGATCTCGGCACTGATCCCCCTCAGCGCGTAATACTCGCCGTAGTATTTCTCGACATTCTCGAGCGCGATGATGGGGCGTTCGACGCCCAGCGTGTCTTTCACAGGAAACCTCCGGCGTCGGCCTGTCCGGTGCGCGCGACGCCCCGGCGGCGGAAATATTCGGCAATGGCAAGCAGGATCACCGAGGCCAGCACCAGGATCGTGCCCAGCGCCATGATCACGGGGATCTTCTGCGGAAAGCGGAGCTGGCCCCAGATATAGACCGGCAGGGTCGGGTTGGTCCCGGTCAGGAAGAAGGCGATGATGAACTCGTCCAGCGAGATCGTGAAGGCGATCAACAGCGACGAGATGATGCCCGGCATCACCAGCGGCAGCGTGATGAGCCGGAAGCTGGACCAGCGGGTTTCACCCAGATCGATGGCGGCCTCTTCCAGCGAGACGTCGAGGCTTTGAAAGGCCGAGTTCAGGATCGCGATGGAAAACGGCGTGCACATCAGCACATGGCCCAGCACCACCGTCCAGGACCCGAGCGGCAGGCCGAGTTGCAGAAGCACCACCAGCAGCGAGACCGCCACGATGATTTCTGGCAGCACCAGCGGCAGCATGATCAGCCCGAGGATGCCCTTCTTGCCCGGAAAGGCAAAGCGCGTGCCCGCCCGGGCGGCGCAAATCCCCAGACAGGTGGCGATCAGCGCTGACGAAACCGCGATGATCAGGCTGTTCAGCACCGCCGCATGCAGCGCCGGGATGGTCAGAAGCTCCTTGAACCATTCCAGCGTGAAGCCCTTCAGCGGAAAGGCGATCACCGTGCCGTCGTTGAAGGCAAAGATCGGCAAGAGCGCGATCGGCGCATAAAGGAAGATCAGATAGAGGATGGCGTAAAGCCTGAGGCTCTTCATTTCTGCCCCTTCAGGTACCGGCGATTGAGGAACAGGAAGATCAGCGAGACCGCCGTGACCATGGCCATCGCCAGCACCGCCAGCGCAGCCCCCATCGGCGCGTTGTTCAGCTTCAGGAACTGGGTCTGGATCATGTTGGCGATCATCAGCCCGTTCGGCCCGCCGACGAGGCGCGGTGTGACATAATCGCCGATAGTCGGGATGAAGACGATCAGCACGGCCGCCACGACGCCCGGCATCGCCAGCGGCAGCGTCACCCTCAGGAAGGTCATGACCCGGCTTTCGCCCAGGTCCCGGCTGGCCTCCAGCAGCGAGCGGTCGATCTTTTCAAGCGCCACATAGATCGGCAGGATCGCGAAGGGCGCATAGGCATGGGCCAGCGTGATCACCACCGCATTGGCGTTGTAGAGAATAAAGCTCAGCGGCTCGTCGATGATCCCGAGCCCGGTCAGCGTGGTGTTCAGCACGCCGTTATAGCCAAGGATCACCTTCCACAGAAAGACCCGCATCAGGTAGGACGACCAGAACGGGATGGTGATCAGAAAGATCCACATCGACTTTCTGGACGGCGGCACGCTGAACGAGATGAAATAGGCGATGGGAAAGGCGGTCAGCACCGTCGCCGCCGTCACCGCCAGCGAGATCACCAGCGAGCGCAGCAGAAGCTCGCCATAAAGCGGATCCGACAACGCCTCGCGATAGTTCTTCAGCGTCAGCGTGGTATCGAGCGTCAGGTAGTCCTGCGTCCAGAAGCTGAACAGCACGATGGCCGCCAGCGGCGCCGCCAGCAGCAGCAGCGCGTAAAGGAAAGGCGGCGCCACCAGGAAATACCCCTGTGTCGCCTCGCTTCGGCCCAGCCGGGGCCTTGCCTTGGTCTCGGTCATTGGAATCGCGCCACTCCCGCTGTCGGACGCGATCATGGAAACAGACGCCGCCCTGTGCAAGGGCACCCGGGCCGTCCCGGGCAAGTTCCTTGGGCACCTGCCCGAAATTTCGGCAAAACCCCGCGGATGCCCGGTGCGGCCCGGTTCGGGCCGGGCCTAACCCATCGCCCGCAAGCGCTTGATCAGGCTCGAGGTATCCCAGCGCGCCCCGCCCAGCTTCTGTACGTCCTTGTAAAACTGGTCGACCAGCGCGGTGACCGGCAGACTGGCGCCGGTCCGGTCGGCGGTGGCCAGACAGATGCCCAGATCCTTGCGCATCCAGTCGACCGCAAAGCCATGGTCGAACTCGTCGTCCAGCATGGTCTGATAGCGGTTCATCATCTGCCAGCTGCCGGCCGCGCCGCCGCCGATCACCTCGACCACCGCGCGTCCGTCAAGCCCGGCCTTCTCGGCGAAATGCAGCCCCTCGGACAGGCCCTGCACCAGCCCCGCGATGCAGATCTGGTTGACCATCTTGGTCAGCTGCCCGGAACCGGTGCCGCCCATCCGCTTGGACAGCTTGGCATAGGCGCCCATCACCGGCTCGGCCGCCGCATAGGCCGCCTCGGGGCCGCCGCACATGATCACGAGCTGGCCGTTCTGCGCGCCCGCCTGCCCGCCCGAGACCGGCGCATCGACGAAGGCAATGCCCCGCGTCTCGGCCAGCGCCGCCATCTCTTCGGTGACCATCGACGACACCGTGGTGTGATCGACAAAGACCGCGCCCGAAGCCATGCCGGCAAAGGCCCCGGTGTCGCCGTCGCAGACCGCGCGCAGATCGTCGTCATTGCCGACGCAGGCCATCACGAATTCGGCCCCCTCGGCCGCAGCGGCAGGCGTCGGCGCGGCGCGGCCGCCATGCTCGGCCACCCAGGCCTCGGCCTTGGCGGCGGTGCGGTTGTAAACGGAGACCTCATGGCCCGCGGCGGCAAGATGCCCCGCCATCGGATAGCCCATCACCCCAAGCCCCAGAAACGCAACCCGTGCCATGCGGCTCCTCCCCTCGTTGCATGAAACGCCATTTGCCCTTACCTAACGGCCTCATCCGAGGCGTCAACAACGGGTGCGCCATGCCCAATCTCTTCCGCTGGCTGTTGCGGATCTTCACCGCCGTCGTGGTTCTGGCCGGTCTGGGGATCGGCGGCGCCTATTACCTCGCCGCGCGGTCCCTGCCCGAGTATAGCGGGACGCACGAGGTCACGGGGCTGAGCGCCCCGGTCGAGATCGTGCGCGACCACACCAGTGTGCCGCATATCTTCGGCAAGACCGACGAGGACGTGTT
This sequence comes from Rhodovulum sp. BSW8, assembly GCF_003314725.1. Classification (NCBI taxonomy): domain Bacteria; kingdom Pseudomonadati; phylum Pseudomonadota; class Alphaproteobacteria; order Rhodobacterales; family Paracoccaceae; genus Rhodovulum; species Rhodovulum sp. BSW8. The sequence continues at coordinate 397,849 of NZ_QNVX01000005.1, read as the reverse complement.
CTTCGGACTGGGCTATGCCCATGCCCAGGACCGTCTCTGGCAGATGACGGTGCTGCGCCGGACGGTGCAGGGGCGGCTGTCCGAACTGTTCGGCGCCCGGACGCTGAAGATCGACGAGCTGATGCGGCGGCTCGACCTCTACGGGCTCGCGCAGAAGTCGGTTGCGGCCCAGGACCCGCAGACCCGCGCCGCGCTCGAGGCCTATTCGCGCGGCGTCAACGCCTGGATCGAGACCGTCAACACCGAGGCGCGCGGCCGCGGCGCGCCGGAATTCTTCCTGTTCCGGCCGGAAGTCGCCTATTGGCAGCCGGCCGATTCGATTGCGCTCGTCAAGCTGATGGGGGTGCGGCTGTCCTCCCATCTCGACGCCGAGGTGCTGCGCGCGCGCGTCTCGCTGCTGCTCGAGCCCGAGCGGGTGATGGACCTGCTGCCCGACGCGCCCGGGCCGGGGCTTGCCGCCCTGCCCGACTATGCCGAGCTTGCCCCCGGGGTCGTGCCCTCCTCGGCGCCGCTCGCGCGCTATGCCGAAGGCCAGCTGTCGCCCTTCCTCGGACCGGATCTCGCGGGCGCCTCGAACGCCTGGGCGGCGGCGCCGAAACGCTCGGCCGCGGGCGGCACGCTGCTGGCCAACGACCCGCATCTGGGCTTGGCCGCGCCCTCGATCTGGTACCTCGCGCGGCTGGAACTTTCGACCGGAGGCGTGATCGGTGGCACCATCCCCGGGATTCCGACGATCCTTTCGGGCCGCTCGGCCAAGCTGGGCTGGGGGCTCACCACCTCCTATCTCGACGATCAGGACGTGTTCCTCGAACAGCTGAACCCCGACGATCCCGAGGAATACCGCACCCCCGACGGCTTTCGCCCCTTCGAGACCCGGCGCAGCATCATCAAGGTCGCCGATGCCGAACCGGTCACGATCACGCTGCGCTGGACCGAGAACGGGCCGGTGCTGCCCGGCACCCATTACGATCTGGCCTCGATCACCCCGCCCGGCCATGTCGCGGCGGTGAGCTGGACGCTCTTGAACGGCGCCGACACCTCGATGAGCGCGGCGATGCGGGTCATGCGGTCGCAGACTGTCGACGAGGCGATCGAGGCCGGGCGGTTCTTCGTCGCGCCTTCGCTGAACCTGACACTGGTCGACGAGGACAATATCGCGCTGCAGATGATCGGGGCGATGCCGCGCCGCACCGCCGCCAACCAGAGCCAGGGCCGCCTGCCCCAGCCCGGCTGGAAGGAGGAAAACCGCTGGCAGGGCTGGCTGAACTATGCCGCCAATCCCAGCTTCAGAGACCCGGCAGGCGGTATCCTCGGCAACACCAACAACAAGCTCGTCGACCGGCCCTTCCCGCTGCATGTCAGTTTCGACTGGGGCGACACCCAGCGGATCCAGCGCTGGAAGCGGCTGATGGAGACGCGCAAGGTCCATACCCGCGAAAGCTTCATCGAGGCCCAGCTGGACACCGTGTCCTTCACAGCGCGCTCGCTTCTGCCGCTGGTGGGCAGGGATCTGTGGTTCACCGGCGAGCCCGCACCCGCGGGCAGCCCGGAACGGCGGCGCCACCGGGCGCTGGAACTGCTGGCGGGCTGGAACGGCGAGATGAACGAACACCTGCCGGAACCGCTGATCTATGCGGCCTGGATGCGGTTCTTGCAGCGCGACCTGATCGAGGACGACCTGGGCCCGCTTGCACGCGAAATCACCCATGTCGAGCCGCTGTTCATCGAGCGGGTGTTCCGCGACATCGACGGCGCCTCGGTCTGGTGCGACATCCGCCAGTCGGCCGCGCAGGAGACCTGCACCGAGATTGCCCGCAAGTCGCTGGACGAGGCGCTTCTGTATCTGTCGGAAACCTACGGCGGCTCGCTCGAATCGCTGCGCTGGGGGCAGGCGCATCAGGCCTGGCACGATCATCCGGTGCTGGGCGAGACGCCGCTTCTGAAATGGATCGTGAACATCCGCCAGCCGACCTCGGGCGGCGACAACACGCTGAACCGGGGCCTGACCAAGGGGACCGACCCGTTCCCCTTCGCCAATGTCCATGGCGCAGGCTATCGCGGGGTCTATGATTTCGCCGATCCCGACAGCTCGGTCTTCATTATCTCGACCGGGCAATCGGGCCATCCGCTCAGCCGCCATTACGACGATCTGGGCGAGTTGTGGCGCCGGGGCGAGTACATCCCGATGTCGCTCGACCCCGATCTGGCCCGCGCTGCGGCGGTGGGTATCACCGATCTGGTGCCGAAAGCCGAGTGACCCTGTGTCCTCCGTCGCCGCGCACTCACCACCGCAGGGGGGCGGCCCGGCTTTTGGCACGTGACGAAGGGTTCGAGCCCGCCACCGGCTCCGGGACCCGGTGGCGGGCTCTCTCCCGGATCGGGGCGCGACACACGGTCCAGCGGGGTATTTCGGGGTCCGCGCGGCGCCATCCGGCGCGGGGCAAGGGCGGCACATCCGGCGTTCGCCGGCCCCAGGGCGACGGCGCAGGCCCGCGAAGCCGGCTCGCCCGCGTGCCTCAGGACATCGCCCCCGGAACGCGGCGACCTGCAGCCGCCTCAGCCGTCCTTCGGAGGACGGGGGTGCGCCGGGGCGATGCGGGTCATCGCATCCTCGAACTGGGCCCAGGTCATCGTCGCACGGTTGCCCGCAACGCCATGGTAGTAGGACCGGCCGCTGGCGGTCGGCAGACCGGCCCAGATCTGCGCCAGATTGTGCATGAAATCCTTGCGCTTCAGATCGCCCGCGCCGAAGGCGCTGAGCCCGGCCTCTTCCAGCAGCAGATCGGCCAGCCGATCCTGAACCGGCGCCGAGAACCGGGTGCGCTCGCTCAGCCCCAGTTCGGCCACCAGACGGCGCAGCGTCTCGGGGATGAACTGATAGCGGCCGATGGCATGGGGCTGACCGGGGGTGTCGGCGATCCATTTGTAGATCTGGCCGATGGTCAGTTGCGTGGGCCGCCCCGGCGGCAGGATCTTCGCGCCGTGCTGAACCGCGTCATAGCCCATACGCCCGGCCTCGGCCCGGCCGATCAGAAGCCGGATGCCTTCGGCCAGCGCCGCAGTCGTGCCACCCGGACGGAGCGGCGTAAAGACCGACACCGGGCCAGACGGCGCCGCCCGTTGCGGCCGGTCGGGAGAGGGGGCGAACAGGCTCGACCCCTCGCGTCCGGCGAAAAGACTGGCGCCGGACGGACCCGGCCCCGAGGCAGGCATCTGGGTCAGCAACGGCCCAGAAGCGCCGCCCGCTGCGCCAAGAAACCCGCCCCCCGCAATCAGCGAGACCGGCTCGGCCAGCGCGGGGCGCAGGACAGAGGCCAGGGCAAGCCCGAGTCCGAGGATAAGGGCAAGGGCCAGTTCGACAGCCAGCATCGGCACGCGGTTTCGCGGGGGCATCGGCACCTCGTTCTGAGTGCGTGAATTGCCCGCGACCCTGCCAGCCAGAAGTTCAGATTTCGTTGCTGGCGGCCCGAACCGCCCGGCGCCTCAGAGGCTGCGAAACCGCTGTTCCTGCCGCGCCGTCCAGTTGACGGTCAGGGTCGAGCCGTCATCGTCGGGCGCCTCGCCCTCGACCACGCCCTGATCGTAAAGCCAGGCACGGCGGCGTCCATCGCCATGATCGAGATACAGCTCGCGCCGCTGCCGGGTTTCGTCGAGAATCCCGGTCACCGCCGCCAGCAGCGGCTCGATCCCCTGCCCGGTCCAGGCCGAGATTGCCTCGACCCGCTCGTGCCGCGCCGCCGCCGCCTCGACCGCCGCGCGCCTCTCGGGGTCCAGAAGGTCGGTCTTGTTCCAGACCTCGATCTGCGGCGTCTCGCGCGCCACACCCAGATCCGCAAGGATCGTGCGCACGTCCTCGGCCTGGGCCTCGCTGTCGGGATGGGCGATGTCGCGGACATGCAGGACCAGATCGGCCTCCAGCACCTCTTCGAGCGTCGCGCGGAAGGCCGCGACCAGCTGCGTCGGCAGATCCGAGATGAACCCCACCGTGTCCGACAGGATCACCTTCAGCCCGGTCGGCAGCGCCACCGCCCGCATCGTCGGGTCGAGCGTGGCGAACAGCATGTCCTTGGCCAGCACCTCGGCCCCGGTCAACCGGTTGAACAGCGTCGACTTGCCGGCGTTGGTATAGCCCACCAGCGCCACGATCGGGAACGGCACCTTGCGCCGGGCGGCGCGGTGCAGATCGCGGGTCTTGACGACCTTCGACAGCTGCCGCCGGATCCGGGTGATCGCCTCGTCGATGGCGCGGCGGTCGGCCTCGATCTGGGTCTCGCCGGGGCCGCCGACGAATCCCAGACCGCCCCGCTGGCGTTCGAGGTGGGTCCAGGCCCGCACCAGCCGCGTGCGCTGGTAGCTGAGCGCGGCCAGCTCGACCTGCAACACGCCCTCGCGGGTCCGCGCCCGGTCGGCGAAGATCTCGAGGATCAGCCCGGTCCGGTCAAGGATCTTGACCTTCCAGGCCTTTTCCAGATTGCGCTGCTGCACCGGGCTGACCGGCCCGTCGATCAGCACCAGCTCGACCTCGGCCCCGGTCAGCCTCTCTTTCAACTCGTCGATCTTGCCCGACCCGAACAGATAGCCCGCCCGGGGCCTCGCCAGCGGCACGACCTCGGCGCCCGCGACCTCAAGCCCGGGCAAGGCCCCGGCCAGCGCCACGGCCTCCTCAAGCGCGGGGCCAGACGCCCGGCGCTCGCGGTCGGACGATATGTCCGGATGCAACACCCAGGCGCGGGTGATGCGAGGCGCGGACCCTGCCGGTTCGGCCGGGCTCAATCCTCACCTTCGTAAAGGTTGATCGGCTGCGAGGGCATGATGGTCGAGATTGCATGCTTGTAGACCAGCTGGGACTGCCCGTCCCGGCGCAGCAGCACGCAGAAATTGTCGAACCAGGTGATCACGCCCTGCAGCTTGACCCCGTTGATCAGAAAGATCGTGACCGGGACCTTCGTCTTGCGAACATGGTTAAGAAACGCGTCTTGCAGGTTTTGCTTATCGGCAGCCATTTTTTCTTTGCCTTGTTGTCTATTCTGCCCCTCGGCGGACAGCCGTCTCCCTCTGGGGGCGAGTATGAAGCGAGGTTTACTCAGATTCCAGCCCTGTTCAACGTGTTCCACAGGTGAATTTTGCATCGCCCCGAGGATCACTTGCGCCAGAATTCGGGATTCAGCAGCGCAATGATCGCCAGCGTCTCGAGCCGCCCGAGGATCATCGCGCTTGCCAGGACCATCTTCGCGGCATCGCCGAGCGCCGAATAGGACAGCGGCGGGTCGGTCGCGGCGGCGGCCAGCGGGCCGGTCGTGGTCAGCGCCGCGACCGTCAGCACCATCGAGGCCTCGAAATCGAGCCCCAGAAGCCCCAGCGCGACCATGACCACCGCCACCGACAGCGCGAAGAGCATGAAGAAGACAAAGGCGATCTGCGCGCCCTGACGGCGGATGCGGCGGGCGAAGGCGCCCGCGCCCCCGACCGAGGACGGATGCACCAGCTTTTCCATCTCGCGGATGCCGTGCTTGTAAAGCGCGTAGATCCGCAAAAGCTTGACGCCCCCCGCCGTGGTCGCGACGCCGCCGCCGAAAACCGCAAGCCCCACAAGAATCAGCCCCGGCGTCGCCAGCCCGGACCATTGCCGGGCGTCGATCCATTCGACCGAGGCAAAGCCGGTGGTGGTCAGGTAAGATGTCACCGTGAAAATCGCGCCCCAGAGCGCGCCAAGCGCCGCCAGCCCGTTTTCCTCGGCGGCGACCTCATAGGCGCCGACCCAGTGCCGGGCGAACAGGAAGACCGTCACCACCCAGGCGATGCCGACCCCCATCCGCAATTCCAGATCGTCCTTCAGCCGGCGCCAGCTTTCGGGGCGGAAATCGAACATGAACATCTGCCGCGAAATCGCGAAGAGCATGAAGCCCCACAGCATGATCTCGCCCGCGATGCCGCTTTGACCGCCCGCAACCCCGCCGACCGGCGAGATCCCGGAGGTCGAGAGCACCGACATCGCATGGCAGGCCGCCACCAGCGGCCCCTCGCCCGCCACCAGCATCAGCACCCAGAGGCAGGCGGTCAGACCGACATAGACCGGCGCCAGCTGCTCGGCGAAACGCATCAGCCGTTCGCGCGGATCGTGGGCCGGGTGAACCGCGCCGCGCTCGGGGCCGACACGACCGGCGATGCTGCCCGCTCCGGCCGTCACCTCGAAGCCGCCGAGGTTCATCGGCGCCAGGATCGCGATGGCGGTCACCCAGACGAAGAACCCGCCCAGCCAGCCGACCAGCGCGCGCCACAGATGCACGCCCGCGGTCAACCGTTCGGGACTGTCGAACAGCGTCGCCCCGGTCGTGGTCAGGCACGAGATCATCTCGAAATAGGCGTTGAGAAAGCTCGTGTCGCGCACCGCCTCGGAAAACGGCACCGCCAGCATCACCGGCAACAGCGCATAGAAGCCCAGCATCGCCAGCAGATGGCTGCGGGCCTGGTTGCGGACCGGCCGGTTGATGGTCGACAGGCCGATCAGCACGGTCAGGACGGAAAACAGCAGCCCGGAATTGAAGAAGGCCCGCGCCGTCGTCCAGTCGCGTTCGGCCAGCGCAAGGCCCACCGGCGGAAACATCGCCAGCGCCCCGATCCCCATCAGGATCACCAGGAAGGGAAGATCGGCCAGCCGTCGCATGGCTCAGAAGAAGTCGATGGACACCTGCAGCAGGCGCTCCACCTCGGGGACATCGGCACTGAGGGCGAAGATGACCACCATGTCGCCCTCCTCGATCCGGGTATCGCCGCGCGGCAGGATCACCTTGCCGGCCTTCATCACCGCGCCGACCAGCGCGCCTTCGGGAAAGTCGATATCCTGCACCCGCTTGCCCGACATGGGCGAGGTCGACAGCACCTGCGCCTCCAGCACCTCGGCCTCGGCATCGCCGATCGAATAGACGCCGCGCACCCGGCCATGGCGCACATGGCGCAGGATCGAGCTGACGGTGGTGGCGCGCGGGTTGATATAGGCGTCGACCTCTAGCGCGCCCATCAGCGACACGAGCGAGGGATCGTTGACCAGACAGATCGCCATCGGACAGCCCGCCATCTTGGCGCGCACCGCGGCCAGCAGGTTGGTCTTGTCGTCGTCGGTCACCGCCAGCACCGCGTCGGCGCGCTCGATATTGGCTTCGGCCAGCAGGTTGATGTCGAGCCCGTCGCCGTTCAGCACGATGGTCCGTTCCAGCGCATCGGCCGCGATCTCGGCCTGGCGGCGGTCCTTCTCGATCACCTTGGCGCGGATCCGGTCCTCATGCGCCTCCAGAGCCTTGGCCACCGACAACCCGACATTGCCGCCGCCGATGATGACCACGCGCTCCTGTTTCTTGGTCGACTTGCCGAAGATCTCCAGCGTCCGGTTCACGTCGTCGACATGGGAGAAGACATAGATCTGGTCGTCGGGGAACAGCTGGTCGCCCGGCTCGGGCGCGAACAGCGTGCCCTCGCGGCGCACCCCCACCACCAGCGCGCGCAGCGTCGAGAACAGGTCGGTCAGCTGGCGCAGCGGCGTGCGCAGGACCGGGCAATCCTCATCGAGCGCGATCCCCAGAAGCTGCGCCTTGCCATGCAGGAAGCTTTCCGTGTCGAAGGCGGCAGGCGCTGCCAGACGCTGCAGCGCGGCCTCGGCCACCTCGCGTTCGGGGCTGATCACCACGTCGATGGGCATGTGATCGCGGCGGTAGAGATCGGAATAGATCGCGGTCAGGTAGGACTGCGCCCGAAGCCGCGCGATCTTGCGCGGCACGGCAAAGATCGAATGGGCCACCTGACAGGTCACCATGTTGACCTCGTCGGACTGGGTGGCGGCGATGATCATGTCGGCATCGCGCGCGCCCGCGCGTTCCAGCACGTCCGGATAAGAGGCATGGCCCGCGATGCCCTGCACGTCCAGCGCGTCGGTGGCGCGCCGGATCAGGTCCGCGTTCATGTCGACGATGGTGACGTCGTTCTTCTCGCCCGAGAGGTGGCGGGCGATCTGCCAGCCGACCTGGCCCGCGCCGCAGATGATGACCTTCATGCGCCCCGTATCCGTCAGGCAAATCTGGCTCAATCCATCGCAGAAGCGGCCCGGAGGGTCAATCGGCGGCGGAGGGCTCCTCTTCCTCCTCCAGATGCGCGATCCGGCCGCCCGCCCGTGCCGTCGTCACCACGCCCAGCGACTTGAGCTTGCGGTGCAGCGCCGAGCGTTCCATGCCGACGAAATTGGCGGTCCGCGAGATGTTGCCGCCAAAGCGGTTGATCTGGGTCAGCAGGTATTCGCGTTCGAACAGCTCGCGCGCCTCGCGCAGCGGCAGCGTCGCCAGCGCGCCCGCCAGCACGATCCGCCCCTCCTCGGCCGGCCCCTCGGCCTGCATCGGCAGCTCGGCCGCAAGGATCGGGTCCGTGCCCTCGCCGAGGATCAGCACCCGTTCGATCACGTTCTTCAGCTGGCGCACGTTGCCGGGCCAGGACATGGTCTGCAACAGCGCCTCGGCCTCGTCCGCCAGCGCGCGCAGCGGCAGACCCTGCAACCGGTTGAAGGTGGCGATGAAATGGCGCGCCAGTTCGGGGATGTCCTCGCGGCGTTCGTCCAGCGAGGGCACGTCGATCGGCACCACGTTCAGCCGGTGATAAAGCTCCTCGCGGAAGGTGCCGCCCTGGATCCCGGCGGTCAGATCGCGCGTGGTCGAGGAAATCACCCTTATGTCGACCCGCACCTTGTCGGTGCCGCCCGCGCGCTGGAACTGCTGGTCGACCAGCACCCGCAGGATCTTCGACTGGGTGCCCAGCGGCATGTCGGCCACCTCGTCGAAATAAAGGATACCGCCATGGGCCTGTTCCAGCAGACCCTTTTCGACCCCGCGCGCAGCGCTTTCGCGCCCGAACAGGACCTCTTCCATCCGCTCGGGCTCGATCGAGGCGGAATTGACCACGACAAACGGCCCCGAGGCGCGGCCGGAATTGGCATGGATATAGCGCGCCGCGACTTCCTTGCCGCAGCCGGACGGCCCCTTCAGCATCACCCGCCCGTTCGACCGGGTGACCTTGTCCAGCTGCGATTTCAAGGCCTTGAAGGCCGGACTTTCGCCGATCATCTCGGCCTGGACCACGTCCTTGCGGCGCAGCTCCTGGTTTTCGCGCCTCAGCCGCGACGCTTCCATCGCCCTGCGAATGACGACCAGCAACTGGTCGATATTGAACGGTTTTTCGATGAAGTCATAGGCGCCCTGCTTGATCGCCGCGACCGCGATCTCGATATTGCCATGGCCCGAGATGATGACGATCGGAATGTCGGGATTGTCGCGCTTGACCTTCGACAGGATGTCGATCCCGTCCATGGTGCTGTCCTTCAGCCAGATATCGAGGATCATCAGCGCCGGAGCGGCAGCGTTGATCTCGGCCATGCAGGCATCGGAATTGGCGGCCAGCCGCGTCGTGTAGCCCTCGTCCTGCAGAATGTCCGAGATAAGCTCGCGAATGTCGCGCTCGTCGTCGACGATGAGGATGTCACCCATGTCCTACTCCCCGGTTGCCGCTGTTTCTGGTGTCGTGTCGCGGGTGGCGGCCCGTGCCGGGCCGTCCGCCATGCCCTCTGCCGGATCGACCGGCAGTGTGATTTGGGCCAGAGCGCCGCAATGGGCGCCCTCGGCGAAAGGCTCGGCGTCGCGCAGGTCGAGCCGCCCGCCATGTTCCTCGATGATCTTCTTGACGATGGGCAGGCCCAGCCCGGTGCCGTGATCGCGCGTGGTCACATAGGGCTCGAAAAGCCGCGCCCGGTCCTGCGGCAGGCCGACGCCATTGTCGGCAATCCGGATCGTCGCGCTGCCCTCGTCGACGTCAAGCCGCACCCGGATCTCGGGGGCATAGCCTTCGGGCTCGCCCTTTGTCCGAAGACTGTCAATGGCTTCGCCCGCGTTCTTCATGATGTTCGTCAGCGCCTGAGAAATCATGGTCGCGTCCAGTTCCGCCGGAACCGGCGTCCGGGGGATCTCGGCCGTGAAGGCCACGCCGGGCTGGCCTGCCTCCTGCAACAGCACCGCGTCGCGCAGAAGGGCCGCCAGATCGACCGGCTTGCGGTCGGGCTCGGGCATCCGGGCGAATTTGGAAAACTCGTCAACGATGCGCCGCAAGTCATTGGTTTGCCGCACGATCACGTCGGTCATCTGGTCCAGCGCCTCGGCCTGATCGCCGACCGCAGCGCGGAACTTGCGCTTGATCCGCTCGGCCGACAGCTGGATCGGCGTCAGCGGGTTCTTGATCTCATGCGCGATCCGGCGCGCGACGTCGCCCCAGGCTGCCATCCGCTGCGCCGTCACCAGATCGGTCACGTCGTCGAAGGCCACCACAAAGCCCTCGGCCCCGCCATCGGAGCGCTTGCGCATGGCCATCCTGACCAAAAGATGTTCCATGTTGCCGCCGCGCAGCAGCCGGATCTCTTCCTGGGCGGTGCCCCGGCGGCTGGCTTTCAGCTTTTCCAGAAGCTCGGCGAATTCGGGAACCGCGACACACAGCTCCTGCCCCTCGGCCTCGGCCGCGTCGAGCCGCAGAAGCAGCAGCGCAGAGCGGTTTATCACCTCGACCCGCCCCTCGGCATCCAGCCCCATCACCCCCGCCGTGACCGAGGACAGCACGGAATCGAACAGCCGCCGCCGCTTTTCGATCTGGCGGGTATTGTCGAGAAGCGCGTCGCGTTGCAGCTTAAGCTGCCGGATCATCTGGTTGAACATCCGCCCCAGCATCGCGATCTCGTCATCGCCGGTCTCTTCGGGTACCCGCACGTCGAGATCGCCCGCCCCCACCTGCTGCGCCGCACCCGCAAGCCGTCCCACGGGCCGCGACAGCCGTTCGGCAAACCAGAGGCCCAGCCAGACCGCAGCAAGGATCAGGATGACCGCGAAGCCCAGATAGAGCAGCCCGAATTCGAACAGCACCCGCCCGCGTTCCTGTTCGAGCTGCTGATACAGCCGGACCGATTGCTGGGTGTCGTCCAGCAGGTTCAGGATGTCGCCATCGACCGTGCGCGAGATGTAGAGATAACGGTCGAGATAGCCGTCGAGCTTTTGCAGCGCGCGGAACTCGTTGTTGTCCCAGTCCTGAATGACCACCGTCTCGCCCGCTCCGGCGCGAGCGATCGCGTCGGGGCCGGGACGTTCGTAGTTGAACAGGTAGGACCGCTCGCCCCGCGCCCGGATCTCGGCCGAGCCGTCGATCACATAGGCTTCCTTCAGCCCGCGCTGCACCCGGGCCTGGGCCTGGGTCAGAAGCTGGCGCATGTCGCCGTCCGACAGGAACACGGTCGCCTGCCGCGCCACCGCCAGATAGCCCGCAAGCGTATGCGCATCGGCCACCAGGTCGCGGCGGTGTTCGTCCTCATAGGCCTCGGCCGCGGCCAGCGAGGCCCCGACCACGTTGCGCACCCGTTCCGAGAACCAGCCCTCAAGCCCGATATTGATGGTGAGCCCGGCAAAGATCGCGACCGACACCGTGGGGATCAGCGCGATCAGCGCGAACACCCCGGTCAGCCTCAGATGCAGCCGCGAACCCGCCGAATGACGCCGCCGCGCCGCCACCATCCGCGCGATGCGCTGCACCACCAGCGATGCGACGACCAGCGCATAGACAAGATCGACCAGCAGGACGATCCTCAGACCGTGCGACGAGGCGCCCTGATCCAGAGGCCCCAGCATCAGGAAAGTGAAGATCGCCAGAAGCGGGCCAAGGACCACGACGCTCAGCGTGGCGGCATTGGTCGCCTGACGCGATCTGCGCAGGCGCAAGAACCGTTCCAGGGCCAGCAGGCCCTTGGCATGTGTCACCGCTCGCCTCGCGTCGCTGCACCGCCCGAAGACGGTCCTGACCTCATGGCTGGGCCGCCGGTGTTATGTCCGGTCGGCCACGCCTTGTTGCCAATTTACATCAACTTCCGGCGCCGTGTCACGCGAATATCGAGATCGGTGATCTTCTTTCGCAAGGTATTGCGGTTGATCCCCAGAAGATCGGCACATTTGGCCTGATTGCCGCCGGTCGCATCCAGCGCGATCTCGATCAGCGGCATCTCGACCTCGCGCAGGATGCGGGCATAAAGCCCGGGCGGCGGCAACACGCCGCCATGCAGGTCGAAATAGCGCCTCAGATGCTTGGCGACCGAGGCCGACAGCTTTTCGCCATCCCCGCCCCCGACCAGCGGCTCGATCTCGGGCTGGTTGCCCAGAACCGCCTCGACCTCGGCGCGGGCGATGACCTCTTCCGAGCTTGTCACCACCAGACGGCGGATGGTGTGTTCCAGCTGCCGCACGTTGCCGGGCCAGCTATAGGCGCGGATCAGGTCCATCGCATCCTCGGCCAGACGCCGGGTCGCGGTGCCGTCGCGGTCGGTCCGGCCCAGAAAATGCTCGGCCAGCAGCGGAATATCGTCGACCCGCTCGCGCAGCGAGGGCACCGCCACGGTGACGCCGCCAAGCCGGTAGAACAGGTCCTGCCGGAACAGCCCCGCCTCCATCCGGCCCATCAGATCGGTCTGGCTGGTGGCCATGATGCGCGGCGCGCTGTCGCCGAAGCTGTCCAGCATCCGCACGATCCGACCCTGCGCCTCTTCGGTCAGGTCGGCCACCTCGTCGAACAGGATCGAGCCGCCGCGCGCCCGCGCGACCAGAGCCGAGGGACCGTCGACGCCCTCCATGTCGGCGGCGGTCGCGATCACGAAGGGCAGCGAGCGGCGGTCGGAAAAGTCGTGGATCGCACGGGCGATCAGCGATTTGCCGGTGCCGGATTCGCCGGTGATCAGCACCGGCAGATCGGCATTCATCACCCGCGCCACCAGCCGGTACAGCGCCTGCATCTGCGGCGTGCGGCCGACCAGCGGCAGGTCGTCCTGGGTATCGCCCCCGGTCGGCGGCGCCATCTCGCGCGGACGGCCGACCCGACGCTTGGCCTCCAGCGCGCGGGCCGCCCGCTTCATCAGGTCGGGCAGGTCGAAGGGCTTGGGCAGGTAATCATAGGCCTCGGCCTCGGCCGCCTGGATCGCGGTCATGATGGTGTTCTGGGCCGAAATCACGATCACCGGCAGGCCGGGCCGCTCCTGCCCGATCTTCGGCAGCATCTCGAGCCCGTTGCCATCGGGCATGATCACGTCCGAGATCACCAGATCGCCCTTTCCCTCGCCGACCCAGCGCATCAGCGTGGTCAGGGACGAGGTGGCATGCACCTTGCAGCCCGCCCGGGTCAGGGCCTGGGTCAAAACGGTGCGGATCGTGCGGTCGTCATCGGCGACAAGTACGGTTCCGTCCATCAGCTCTCATCCTCTTCGGGTTTCGGGGCGACCGGCAGCGAGACGCGGAACACGGTGCGCCCGGGCACCGAGTCGACCGCGATCCAGCCGCCATGATCGCCGATGATCTTCGAGACCAGCGCAAGCCCCAGCCCGGTGCCGTTCTCGCGGCCAGAAACGAAGGGCTCGAAGATGTCGGCGGCGATCTCGGGGGGCAGGCCCGGCCCGTCATCGGTGATTTCCACCTGCAGCGGCACGGGCACGCCGGACCCGTCGGGGTGGCGCAGCCTCAGCGACAGGTCATAGAAGCTGCGCAGCCGGATCGTGCCGCCGCGCGGACCGGCCGCCTGGGCGGCATTGGTGATGAGGTTGGTGAAGACCTGCATCAGCTGGTCGGGATCGGCCCAGGTCGGCGGCAGCGAGGGGTCGTATTCCTCGACGATCTTCATGTTGGCCGCGAACCCCACCGCCGCCGAGCGCCGGACCCGGTCCAGCACGTCATGGATATTGACCGCCTTGCAGGCCGGAGGGCGCAGATTGCCGAACTGCTCGACCTGATCGAGCAGCTTCACGATCCGGCGGCTTTCCTCGACGATGAGGTCGGTCATTTCCAGATCGCCATTCGTCAGGTTCATCGACAGAAGCTGCGCCGCCCCGGTGATGCCCGCGAGCGGGTTCTTGATTTCATGGGCCAGCATTTCGGCCATGCCGATCGCCGACTTGGCCGCCGACTTCACCGAATGCGCCCGCCCGAGCCGCCCGGCGATCTCGCGCGGACTGACCAGCAGCAGCAGGTGTTCCTCGCCGTCGTTCATCGGCGCCACCTGCACGTTGCACAGCACCGGCGGCTTGTTGCCCGCGCTGACATCGACATCGTTGATGAACAGCGGCGCGCGATTGGCGCGGACCCGGGCAAAGGCCTCGTCAAGCGGCGCATCGACCGCCAGCCGGTCGAAGACCGGCACGCCGCTGAGCGTCTTGATCGTGGCGTTGACGAACAGCTCCGAGGCCGGGTTGATCGCGGCGATCCTGTCGCCCGCATCCAGCAGGAAGGCCGGGATCGGCAGCGCGGTCCAGATCGCGTCCTGATCGAGCGTCATGCCGCGGCCCTCCCTTCGGTCGCCAGCGCCTCGGGCAGAAGCGACAGCACCGCCGCCCCGGCCGGCGCCGTCAGCACCCGGCGGCGCAGGGGCGCGGGCGTGCCGACGCGGTCCATGTACCAGCCCAGATGCTTGCGCGCGACGCGCCCGCCCAGATCCGCGCCGTAAAATCCCAGCATGTCCTCGTAATGGCGCGCGACCATGTCGGTCAGCGCGGCGCCCTCGGGCACCTTGGGCGCCGGGCGCCCCGCGATCCAGGCGCCGATCTCGGCCAGCAGCCAGGGCCGCCCCTGCGCGCCGCGCCCGACCATCACCCCGTCGGCACCCGACTGATCGAGCGCCGCGGCCGCGGTCTCGCCGCAGACGATGTCGCCATTGGCCACCACCGGCACGGTGACCGCCTCCTTGACCTCGCGGATCGCGCGCCAGTCGGCCCGGCCCTTGTAGAACTGACAGCGGGTGCGGCCATGGATGGTGATCATCCGCACCCCCGCCGCCTCGGCCCGGCGCGCCAGCGCGGGCGCGTTGCGCAGATCGTCATCCCAGCCCAGCCGGGTCTTCAGCGTGACCGGCACGGACACCGCCGCCACCACCGCCTCGATCAGCCGCAACGCCCGGTCGGGATCGCGCATCAGTGCCGAGCCCGACAGCCCGCCGACCACCTTCTTGGCCGGACAGCCCATGTTGATGTCGATGATCCTGGCCCCCTGCTCTTCCACCATCCGCGCCGCCCGCGCCATCCACTCCGCATCCCGTCCGGCCAGCTGGACCGCCGTCGCCTCTTCGCCAAAGCCCAGCGCCGCCCGTTCGCGCACCCCCGGCTTGGCCTGCACCATTTCCTGGCTTGCGACCATCTCGGACACCACCAAGCCTGCGCCGAAGGACGCAACCAGCCGTCGAAACGGCAAGTCCGTGATTCCCGCCATCGGAGCAAGGAGAACCGGAGGATCCAGCGCGATATCTGCCACGCGAATGGCCAATTGATTAATCCTTGTGCAGCCGGAACTGATCTAGCCCCCCCGCCCGGCAATGGCAATCACCCTGACACTCTTTGTCTGCCCGGAAACGATCTTTGCACAACAATTGGGCAGACCTGCCCGCCAGTTTGCCCCATTGCCCCGCAGCAACGCCCCGCCTAAAACCTCGACGGGCAGCAGGGGGGGCGACACATGACTGTCACGGCGATCATCGTGGCCGCGGGCCGCGGCACCCGGGTGGGGGGCGACAAGCCCAAGCAATATCAGGATCTTGCCGGGCGTGCCGTTCTGGCCCGCACGATCGAGGCCTTTGCCGGCCACCCCCGGATCGGCGCCATCGTGGCGGTGCTGCACCCCGAGGACGGCGCGCTGTTCGAGCTTGCCCTTGCCGACAGCGCCGCCGAGGTCGCGACCGTGCCGGGCGGCGCCAGCCGCGACGCCTCGGTGATGGCGGGCCTCAAAGCCGCGCCCGAGGGCACGACGCGCGTGCTGATCCATGACGGCGCCCGGCCGATGGTCTCTGCCGCGCTGATCGACCGGGTGATCGACGCGCTGGACGATGCCCCCGGCGCCGCCCCCGCCCTGCCGGTGACCGATGCGCTGTGGCGCGGCCGGGACGGCAAGGTCGCGGCCCCGCATCCGCGCGAGGGGCTTTACCGCGCGCAGACGCCGCAAGGGTTTCACCTGCGCGCCATCCTCGCCGCCCATCAGGCCCATCCGGGCGGGGCGGCCGACGATGTCGAGGTGGCGCTGGCGGCAGGCCTTGACGTGGCCATCGTCGAGGGCGACGAAGACAATCTCAAGATCACCCACAAGGTGGATTTCGCCCGCGCCGAGCGGGTCCTGCGGGAGAGAAACATGGACATTCGCACCGGAAACGGGTTCGACGTGCACGCCTTCTGCGAGGGCGACGGGGTGATCCTCTGCGGCATCAAGGTGCCGCATGACAAGGCGCTGAAAGGCCATTCCGACGCCGATGTCGGGATGCACACCGTCACCGACGCCATCTATGGCGCGCTGGCCGAAGGCGATATCGGCCAGCATTTCCCGCCCTCCGATCCGCAATGGAAGGGCGCGGCCAGCGAGATCTTCCTGAAACACGCGGTCGCGCTGGCGGCCGAGCGCGGTTTCCGCATCGCCAATGTCGATCTGACGCTGATCTGCGAGCGACCCAAGATCGGCCCCGTCGCGGGCGCGATGCGCACCGAGATGGCGCGTCTGATGGGGATGGACGAGGCCCGCGTCAGCGTCAAGGCGACGACCTCGGAGCGGCTGGGCTTCACCGGGCGCGAGGAAGGGATCGCGGCGCTGGCCACCGTGACGCTGGTGGCGCCATGAGCCTCGCCATCAACATCGCCACCGTCTTCGGGGTCGGCCGCCTGCGCCCCGCCCCGGGCACCTGGGGCTCGCTGGTGGCGATGCCCGCCTTCTGGGCGCTCGACGTGACCGGCGGGGTCGTCCTGACCGCCCTGGCCACGCTTGCAGTGATCCCGCTCGGCATCTGGGCGGTGCGCGAGGCGGCGGCGGGCGCCCCCGACCCGGACCGCTCGGAATATGTGATCGACGAGGTCGCGGGGATGTGGATCGCGCTGCTGCCGGTCTCGATCGGGGCGGCCGCGGCCGGGGTCGATGCGACCGCGCTGTATCCGGGCTGGATCGCGGCCTTTCTGGGCTTCCGGCTGTTCGACATCTGGAAACCCGGCCCCATCGGCCGCGCCGACCGGATGAAGACGCCGATCGGGGTCATGCTCGACGACGTGCTGGCGGGCGTCGCCACGGCGGTGCTGGTGCTTGCGCTGGCCGCACTCTCGCATATCTTCCTGATGTGACCGAAACAGCCGACCCCCTCGTCTCCGGGGCCCGTGCCGCGGGCCTCGTGATCGCCACCGCCGAAAGCTGCACCGGCGGGATGATCTCGGCTGCCATCACCGACATTCCGGGCTCGTCCGCCGTCTTCGACCGGGGCTTCGTGACCTATTCGAACGCCGCCAAGCAGGCCATGCTGGGGGTTCTGGCCGAAACGCTGGACGCCCATGGCGCGGTCTCGGAAGAGGTCGCGGCCGAAATGGCCGCCGGAGCGCTGGCCCGGTCAGAGGCCGATCTGGCCGTTGCCGTCACCGGCATCGCGGGCCCCGGCGGGTCCGAGTTCAAGCCCGAAGGCCGGGTCTGTTTCGGGCTCGCCCGGCGCGGCGCGGAAACCCGCACCGAGACCGTCGAATTCGGCGCGCTCGGGCGCGACCGGGTGCGGGCCGCGACCCGCGATCATGCCCTGGCGCTTTTGCTGGGGGCGCTCGGCGCGCCGCGAACCTAGGCTCTCAGGGCCGCGCGCCGTAAAGCGCCCGCGCCCGATCCTCGAAGGCGCGCACGATCCGCAGCATCGCCTCGTTGAAGACCGCGCCGATCACGCCCTGCAGCACCCGGTTCCTGAATTCGAAATCGACGAAGAACTCGACCTTGCAGCGGCCCTCGGCCACGTCCTCGAACTGCCAGTGCGATTTCAGATAGCGAAACGGGCCGTCGAGATATTCGGTATCGATCCGCATGCGCCCGGGCCAAAGCGTCACCCGGCTGCCGAAGCGTTCGCGGAACACCTTGAACGAGATCACCAGATCGGCCTCCATCAGTTCGCGGTCGCCGTAATCGGTGCGCGAGCGGATTCGGGCCGCCGCGGTCCAGGGCAGGAATTGCGGATAGGACCCGACATCGGCCACCAGATCGTACATCTGCTGGGCGGTGTATGGCATCTCGCGGTTTTCCGAATGGCGCGGCATGGGTTCCGGTTCGCTGCTGACAATGGGACGCCATGTCTGCTAGAAACCCGGCAAAATCAAGGGGGACCCATGGCCGAGAGACCATATGTCATAGACGAGTTGCTGTCGGCCAAGACCATCGCGGCCCGCGTCGAATCGCTGGCCGGAGAGATCACCGCGCATTTCGCCGATACCGAAAAGCTGGTCGTCGTCGGCCTGTTGCGGGGCTCGTTCATCTTCATCGCCGATCTGGTGCGCGAGCTGAACCTGCCGGTCGAGGTCGATTTCATCGAGACCTCGTCCTACGGAAATTCCACGACCTCGTCGCGCGAGGTGCGGATCCTGAAGGACCTGCGCGGCCAGATCGAGGGCCGCGACGTGCTGGTGGTCGAGGATATCGTCGATACCGGCCACACGCTGAAACACGTGCTGCACCTTCTGGGCGGACGCAAGCCCGCGCGGCTGGAATGCTGCGCGCTGCTCGACAAGCCGTCGCGGCGCGAGGTCGACGTGCGCGCGCGCTGGGTCGGCTTCGAGATCCCCGACCGCTTCGTGGTGGGCTTCGGCATCGACTATGCCCAGCGCAACCGCAACCTGCCCTATATCGGCGCGGTGCGGTTCACCGGCTGAGCCCCGTCAGACCCCTTCGGCGACGCCCGCGGCCTGGGTGCGGATACGCTCGACCATGGCCCGCAGCCCGTTCGAGCGTTGCGAGGACAGGTGCTCGTCGAGGCCCAGCCGCGCCAGCTGGGCGCCTGCGTCGGTCTCAAGCACCTGAACCACGGTCAGCCCGTCGTAAAGCGCCCGCAGCACCGCGATCAGCCCCTTGACGATCATCGCGTCGCTGTCGCCCTTGAAGTGATAGATCGCCTCGGGCCCGGCGCCCTCGACATCGGCCATCAGCCAGACCTGGCTGGCGCAGCCGTCGACCTTGGTCGCCGGGACCTTGAACGCCTCGGACAGCGGCTCCATCGCCTTGCCCATCTCGATCACATGGCGATAGCGGTCCTCCCAGTCCTCCAGGAACTCGAAAGTGTCCACGATCTCCTCGAAGGCCTCACTTGCCACGTCGTTTCTCCTTGCCTGACCGGTCCTGACTAGCCCCGGCCCGGCCAAAGGTCCAGCTTCGGGGCCGGACCGGCTTTTCAACGGCGCCGGTTTCGGCTAACCGATTGGACGAAGCAACCGGGGGCCTGCCCATGAAATCATCGCTTTCGGCCGTGCTCTGCGCGGCGCTCGCCCTCTCCGCCTGCGGGACCGTGCGCGAGTCGCGGATCAACCCGTTCAACTGGTTCCGCAGCTCGACCGAGGCCGAGACCACCGAAACGCAGGTCCGGACGGCCAAGGACGAGGACCCGCGCGCGCTGGTCGATCAGGTGGTCGAGATGAGCGTCGACCGCGCGCCGGGCGGCGCCATCGTGACCGCGACCGGTCTGCCGGTCCGTCAGGGGTTCTGGAATGCCGAACTGGTGCGGGCCGAAACCGATGCCGACGCCCCGACCGACACGCTGGTCTACGACTTCCGCATCGCAAGCCCCGGCACCGCGACTCCGGTCGGCACCGAACCGTCGCGACTGGTTACCGCCGCGCTGTTCCTGTCGGATCAGGATCTCGAAGGCATCCGCACCATTATGGTGCGCGGCGCCCAGAACCAGCGCCAGGCCCGCCGCTAAGGCGACAGACCGCGACACCGGGGCCTCAGGCATGATTGCAACGCGGTCCCGCGCGGTGACGCGGGGCTCCGCAAAGAAACCGACCAGACAGTCACGGTGACGGAGAAAACCATGAAGATCGGGCTCGTTTCACTCGTCCTCTGCGGCACGACCGTTCTTGCGGCCTGCCAGCCCAACGACACGACCCTGACGACCGCAGCCGGCATGTCGGCCGGGTCGCAGGCGCGGCTCATCGAAACCGAAACGCCCCCCGAATACATCCCTTGCAGCGAGCTGGAACGGAAGCTCGCCGTCAGCGATGCGAAGGTGAGGGCGTTCAGCTCCCGCAACACGTCGAGCGAGGCGATCTATTGGCGCGACCGGAACAAGCGCCTCATCGCCCGCGCCTACGAATGCCAGCGGCCCAGGTGAGCCCCGCGGACGGGGCCGTCCCGCTCTTGGGCTAGAGCGGGACCACCACCACGTTGCTGCCCTTGGCGGCCAGAGCGATCTTGCCCGCGCAAAGTTGCAGCGCGTCATCGCCGAAGACCTCGGCCCGCCAGCCGCGCAGCGCCGGGCCGTCGCGCCGCCCGGCGGCGATGGCGTCAAGCTCGGAGGCGGTCGCGATCAGCTTCTGCGCCACCCCGGCCTCTTCAGACTTGGCCTTCAGCAGCACCCGCAGAAGATCGGCCAGCGCCGGGTTCACCTGCAGCTTGTCGTCGGCGTCGGGCATTGTCGGATAGTCGGCCTGGGGCGTCTCGGCGGCCGCGGCGATGGCCGCGATGATGCCTTCGGCAATCTCGCCCCGCCGCGCCTCGCGCAGCAACAGCCGCGAGCGCGACAGATCCTCGAAGCTTTGCGGCTTGGTCGAGGCCAGCTCCAGCAGCGCGTCGTCCTTGTAGACCCGGTTGCGCGGGATGTTGCGGGCCTGGGCATAGGTTTCGCGGAACCGCGCCAGTTCCTTGACCGCAACGAGGAACTTGCCCGAATGGGTGCGGGTCTTGACCCGGCGCCAGGCCTCCTCGGGGTGGACGATATAGGTCGCGGGGTCGGTCAGGACGCTCAGCTCTTCCTGCAACCACTTGGCCCGGCCGGTCTTTTCCAGCTCGGCCGCGAGATATTCGTAGATCACCCGCAGATGGGTGACATCGGCCAGCGCATAGGATTTCTGCGCGTCCGACAGCGGCCGGCGCGACCAGTCGGTAAAGCGCGAGGTCTTGTCGAGATTCGCCCGGGCGATCTTGCGGACCAGGGTCTCGTAGCCCACCTGCTCGCCGAAGCCGCAGACCATGGCCGCGACCTGGGTGTCGAAAAGGGGTTCGGGGAAGACCTTGCCTTCGGTGAAGAAGATCTCCAGATCCTGCCGGGCGGCGTGGAACACCTTGACCACGGAGGGATTGCGGAAAAGCCCGTAAAGCGGCTCGAGCGAGAGATCGCCCGCCAGCGGGTCGACCAGCACGGCCGCGCCCTCGGTGCCGTCGCGCGCGGGCAGCGCCAGCTGCACCAGGCAGAGCTTGGCGTAATAGGTGCGCTCGCGCAGGAATTCGGTGTCGATGGTGATATAGGGGGCGCTCGCGGCCTCCTCGCAGAAGGCGGCCAGCGCCTCGGTCGTGGTCAGTGTCTTCATCTCAGCCCGCATTAAACCGATAGCACCTCGCAAGAACCCCGACCCGTTCGTGATAGTGAAACCGCCGGAGAATGGAAAGGCCGCATCGCCTTGACTGTCCGCCTCCGCAGCATTGCCCGCGTGTCCCGGTCGGGGTCAGGACAGCAGAACCGGCGTCCGGTCGCCCGCCGCAAAGCGGCGCAGGACCGCCGGATACAGCGCGTGTTCCTGCACCAGCACCCGCGCGGCCAGCGTGTCGGCGGTGTCGCCCGCCAGCACCGGCACCCGCGCCTGGCCGAGGATCGGCCCGCCATCGAGCTCGGCCGTCACCTCGTGGACGGTACAGCCCGCCTCGGCATCGCCCGCCTCGAGCGCGCGCGCATGGGTGTGAAGCCCGCGATAGTTGGGCAGCAGCGAGGGGTGGATGTTCAGCATCCGTCCGGCCCAGGCCTCGGTAAAGCCCGGGGTCAGCACCCGCATGAACCCGGCAAGGCACAGGATGTCGGGACGCGCCTCGGCCAGCCGGTCCATCAAGGCCGCCTCGAAGGCCGCGCGGTCCTTGCCGAAGGGGCGATGATCGACCGCCGCGACCGGAATGCCCAGCGCCCGCGCCCGGTCGAGCCCCTCGGCGCCCGGATCGTTCGACAGCACCAGAACGGGGCGCGCCGGATGATCGCCGGTCATGCTTTCGGCAAGCGCCACCATGTTCGACCCCGATCCCGAGATCAGGATCGCAACGCGCTTGGGGTCGGTCACAGCAGGCGTCCCTCGTAGGCGACCCCCTGCCCCGGCCCGACCCGGCCGATCCGGGCCACGGTCTCGCCCGCCTCGGCCAGAAGCGCCGTCAGCGCCTCGGCCCGGTCCTCGGCCACGACCAGCACCATGCCGATCCCGGCATTGAAGGTCTTCAGCAGTTCGGCCTCGGCCAGCCCGGCGGTCTCGGCCAGCCAGCGGAACACCGGCGGCAGATCCCAGGCCCCCAGATCGACCGTCGCGCCCAGGCCCTCGGGCAGCACGCGCGGCAGGTTCTCGGTCAGCCCGCCGCCGGTGATATGGGCAAGCCCGTGCACGCCGCCCGCCCGGATCGCGGCCAGCGCCGGTTTGACGTACAGCCGGGTCGGCGCCAGCAGCGCCGCCCCCAGCGGACCGTCGGCGAAGGGCGCGGGCGCGTCCCAGCCCAGCCCCGCGACCTCGACCACCTTGCGGACCAGCGAATAGCCGTTCGAATGCACCCCGTCCGAGGCCAGCCCCAGAAGCACGTCGCCCTCGGCCACATTGGCGGGCAAATCGTGGCCGCGTTCCATCGCGCCGACGGCAAAGCCCGCCAGATCGAAATCGCCGCCATGATACATGCCCGGCATCTCGGCGGTCTCGCCCCCGATCAGCGCACAGCCAGACCGCAGACAGCCCTCGGCGATGCCCTCGATCACCCGCGCGGCCTCGTCGATCTCAAGCTTGCCGGTCGCGAAATAGTCCAGGAAGAACAGCGGCTCGGCGCCCTGGCAGACCAGATCGTTGACGCACATGGCGACAAGGTCGATCCCCACGCCGTCAAGGTGGCCGGTGTCGATGGCGATCCGAAGCTTGGTGCCCACCCCGTCGGTCGCGGCGACCAGAACCGGGTCGAGATAGCCCGCGGCCTTCAGATCGAACAGCGCGCCGAACCCGCCCAGCCCCGCAACGGTCCCGGCCCGCCCGGTCCGCTTGGCGGCCGGCTTGATCCGCTCGACGAGCGCATTGCCTGCGTCGATATCCACGCCCGCCTCGGCATAGGTCAGGCCGTTCTTCCGCTCGCTCATGGGGCTCTCCCGTCTGGTTGGCTGCGCTTTAGCGCAACGCCCGCACGAAGGAAAGCCGGAGCCGCGGCCGCGCGGAAAGAGAAACCCCGCCACGGCACGGGGGCCGGGCGGGGTCCGATGAGGTCAGGCGATCCGGGGTGCCGGATCGTGGCGGCGTCAGGCCTGCGACAGGCGCTGCGCCACGTTTTCCCAGTTGACCAGCTTGTCGAGGAAGTTGGTCAGATAGGCCGGGCGCTTGTTGCGGAAGTCGATGTAGTAGGAATGCTCCCACACGTCGCAGCCCAGAAGCGCGGTCTGGCCGAAGCACAGCGGGTTCACGCCGTTTTCGGTCTTGGTGACCTTCAGCGTGCCGTCGGTATCGACCACCAGCCAGGCCCAGCCGGACCCGAACTGACCGGCCCCGGCGGCGGCGAAGTCTTCCTTGAATTTCTCGACCGAGCCGAAGGCGTCCTTGACGCGCGATTCAAGCTCGGAGGGCATGGCCACCGGCTTCGGCGACATCATTTCCCAGAACTGGGTGTGGTTCCAGTGCTGCGAGGCGTTGTTGAAGATGCCCGACTGGGCCACCGCACCGTTTTGATAGGTGCCCTTGACGATCTCTTCGACCGATTTCGAGGCCCATTCGGTGCCCTCGATCAGCTTGTTGCCGTTGTCGACATAGGCCTTGTGGTGAATGTCGTGGTGATATTCCAGCGTCTCCTTGGACATGCCGCTATCGGCCAGAGCATCATGGGCATAGGGAAGAGCGGGAAGTTCGAAAGCCATCAAAAGACCTCCTTTTTCGTTAACGAACTGCGTCACTTTGGCCTAGATGGAGAGCGCAAAGCCAGATCGTCAACCCCCTCTGCCGAAATAGTCCGCAGAGGGCGCCGCCGTCGCAGCGGCAAGCAGGTCCCGGACATATACGGCCACCGAGCGGAAACAGATCACTCCGAAACGGTCGTTGCTTTCGCACCAGATGGCAGCGGGCACCTGCGCCAGGCGGGTCCGCCGGAAACTGCCGGGCCGGAACGCCGCTGGCGCCATGTCAGCGGGCGTCAGCCGGGCCAGAACCTCGCGCCCGCCCGTGCCGTAAAGCCGGAAGACCGCGCGCGCGTCCGACATGTCGGCAACCGTGGCATGCCGGGCCCTCAGCGCGCGGCCAAGGGTTCCCATCGTGCGCGACACCTCGGCATAGGGCACGAACAGCAGCAATTCGTCCGGCGCCATCCAGGCCAGCCCCCGGTCGCCCTCGATGGTGCCCTCAAGCGGCCCCGGCAGGTCGATGCCGGTCACCCCGGTCGCGGCATTGCGGATCTTCGCGTCCGCCAGATCGCCCTTGAGCGCGATCATGCCCTGCAGAGGCCCTTCCTCGATCCGGGCCAGCCCGTCGCCGCGGAAGCCGCCCAGGGCCGAAACGGGCGCCGAAACCGATGCGGTCACTGGTTCAGACATTCTGTTTCTCCCCTTCCGGGTCGTAGAAGACCGGGCTGACGATCCGGGCGTCGCGCGTGCTGCCATCGGCGCAGGTGAAGGCGATCACCTCGCCCATCCGGTCGGGTCCGTGCAGGACCAGCCCCATGGCGATGCCCCGCTTCAGCGTCGGCGAGTGGTAGGTCGAGGTCACGCGGCCCTGCGTGTTGCGCTGGCCATTGGCATTGCGCCCCGGCGCCGCGGCATAGACCCCGTCGGGCAGGACCGACCCGTCGAGCGTTTCCAGCCCGACAAGCTTCCAGCGGGTCGGGTCGGTCATGTGGCTGCGCGCTTGCGCACGCTTGCCGATGAAGTCATCCTTCTTCTTCGACACCGCCCAGTCGAGCCCCAGATCCTGCGGGATCACCGTGCCGTCGCTTTCGTCGCCGATCATGATGAAGCCCTTCTCGGCCCGCAGCACATGTAGCGCCTCGGTGCCATAGGGCGCGATGCCCAGATCGGCCCCCGCCTCCAGACAGGCATCCCAGAGGGCCCGCCCCTGCCCGGCCCGCACCGCGATCTCGAAGCTCAGCTCGCCCGAGAAGGAAATCCGGTAGACCCGCACCGGGAAACCGCCAAGCTCGCCCTCGGTCCAGGCCATGAAGGGCAGCGCCTCCTTCGCCAGATCCATCCCGCCGAGACGATCCAGCACCTCGCGCGCCTTCGGACCCGCGACGGCAATCTGGGCGAATTGTTCGGTCTGGTTCACCACATGGACCTTGAGATCCCACCATTCGGTCTGCAGCCATTCCTCCATGTGCTGATGCACATGCTCGGCCCCGCCAGAGGTGGTGTGGCACAGGAAGCTGTCCTCGGACAGCCGCACCACCACGCCGTCATCCATCAGGAAGCCGTTTTCCGAACACATCAGGCCATAGCGGCAGCGGCCGACCTTCAGGGTCGACATCATGTTCGTGTAAACCCTGTCGAGGAAGACGCCCGCATCGGGCCCCTTGACGAGGATCTTGCCCAGCGTCGAGGCATCCAGCAGCCCCACCGCCTCGCGCACCGCCAGAACCTCGCGCCGGATCGCGGCGCCGTGGCTTTCGCCCTTGCGGGGGTAGCAATAGGGGCGGCGCCAGTGGCCGACAGGTTCGAAATGGGCGCCTTTCTCCTCATGCCAGTCCTGCATCGGCGTGCGCCGCAACGGCTGGAACGTCTCGCCGATGCCCGGGCCCGCGATGGCGCCGAAAGTGAGAGGCGTGTAGGGCGGCCGGAAGGTCGTGGTGCCGACCGCCGGGATCTCGGTGCCCAGGGCGTCGGCCAGGATCGCCAGACCGTTGACGTTGGACAGCTTGCCCTGATCCGTCGCCATCCCCAGCGTGGTGTAGCGCTTGGTATGTTCGACGCTTTCATAGCCCTCGCGGGCGGCCAGCTGGACGTCCGAGACCTTCACGTCGTTCTGGTAGTCGAGGAACATCTTCATCCGCAGTTCGGGCCCCGCCCGACGCGGCAGGATCCAGGCGGGCTCGACCGGTTTCTGCTCGGGCGCCGAGGCCACCGCGTCGACCGGTTCGGCGTCAAACCCCGCGGCCAGCGCGGCGGCCGCCCCGGCGCGGCCCGCATCGAGCTGACAGCGCTTGGCCAGCAGCGCGCCGTTGGCGGCACCCGCGGCATGGACGAAGGTTTTCCCGTCATGGGATTTCGGCGCGCGGTCGGCATCGGGGCGGAAGCTGGACTGCTTGGCGTCCCAGAACAGCTTGC
The DNA here is from genome assembly GCF_003314725.1 of Rhodovulum sp. BSW8. Classification (NCBI taxonomy): domain Bacteria; kingdom Pseudomonadati; phylum Pseudomonadota; class Alphaproteobacteria; order Rhodobacterales; family Paracoccaceae; genus Rhodovulum; species Rhodovulum sp. BSW8. The sequence goes on along the minus strand of NZ_QNVX01000005.1, from coordinate 371,536 downwards.
CCCCCGCATGGGACCACAGATGGACGGCGGGCGACCAGCCGCCCGACATCGCCACCGCGTCGCAGGCGATGCGGTCGGTCGGATAGCCCTTGCCATCGACCGGGCCGATCCCGACCGAGCGGACGCGCTTGCCGCCCGCGACATCGACCACGGTCATGCCGGTCCGGACCTCGATCCCGGCCTTGCGCGCGATCTTGGGCAGCGGCCCCTCGGCGCTGGCGCGGGTGTCGAGGATCGCAGGCACCCGAAGCCCCGCCTCCAGCAGGCACAGCGCGGTACGATAGGCGTCGTCGTTGTTGGTCAGCACGACCGTGCAGCGGCCGGGCGCGACCGCCCAGTTCTCGACGTAGTCGCGCACCGCCGAGGCCAGCATCACGCCCGGCACGTCATTGCCCGGGAAGGCCAGCGGCCGTTCCAGCGCCCCCGCCGCGACGATCACCTGCCGGGTGCGGATCTTCCACAGCCGGTGGCGCGGGCCGCCCGCGTCCGGCGCGTGGTCGGTCAGCCGCTCATGGGCCAGCGCAAAGCCGTGATCGTAGACACCGACGCCCTGACAGCGCAGCCGGAGCGTCACGTTCTCCATGCCCGACAGCGTCTCGACCGTCCGCGCGACCCAGGCCTCGGCCGGGTGCCCCTCGATCTCGACCCCGTCGACGGGCGCGCGACCGCCCCAATGGGCGGTCTGCTCGACGACCATGACCCGCGCGCCCGCCCGGCCCGCGACCAGCGCCGCCTGCAGACCCGCGACCCCGCCGCCGACGATCAGCACATCGATATGGACATGGAAATGTTCATAGCTGTCGGGATCTTGCTCGGACGGCGCCCGGCCAAGACCGGCCGATTGCCGGATCAGCGGTTCGTAGATGTGTTCCCAGAACGCCGCGGGCTTGAGGAAGGTCTTGTAGTAGAACCCCGCGGGCAGAAAGCGCGCCAGCTTGCTGTTGATCGCGCCGATATCGAAGGCAAGCGAGGGAAAGCGGTTCTGGCTTTCCGCCACCAGCCCGTCGAACAGCTCGGTCGTGGTGGTGCGCTGGTTCGGCTCGAACCGGCCCCGGGAGCCAAGCCCCACAAGGGCATTCGGCTCTTCGGCGCCCGAGGCGACGATGCCGCGCGGGCGGTGATACTTGAAGGACCGGCCGACCAGCATCCGGTCGTTGGCCAGCAGCGCCGAGGCCAGCGTGTCGCCCGCGAACCCGTCGCAGTCGGCCCCGTCGAAGGTAAAGCCCAGACGCGCGCCGCGATCGATCAGGCGGCCGCCCGAAGACAGACGAAAGCTCATGCCCGGCCCTCCCAGGCAAAGCCCGGCACCCGGGCGGCAATCTTGTCGAGAAGCTCGCGCGGCGGCTCGGAGGCCTGGGCGGGATAGGTGCCGTAGACTTCCAGCGTCACCGTGTTGCGCGCGGCATGGAACCACTTGCCGCAGCCATGGGCATGGCGCCAGCGTTCGAAATGCACGCCCTTGGGGTTCTTGCGATGGAAGAGATAGGCTTCGAACGCCTCGGCGTCCGCGCCCGGGCCGACGCGCGCGATATGCGCCTCGCCGCCCGGTGCAAGTTCGGTTTCCTCTGCGGCGGCGCCGCAGCAGGGACAAGTCAGGACAAGCATCGCGCCCCCTCGGTCCGGTTCAGTGACTGGCGGACAGGGGCGCGGTGACGGGCCCCCGGTTTATTCGTCGGGAAGCGGGAAGACCTGGGCCTGTTGCGGGCCGGTTCCGGCATAGTAGACATGGGCACCGACGACGCCGAGGAAGAGCGGGAAAAGCACCCCTCCCACCAGACCGATCCACTTGGCAGCGGATGCGGGCACCAGTTCGTCGTAGCTCGAGTTATTCTCAGACATGCGCGGCTCTCCGAATTGCTTTTGGCGCAACTTATGCAAACCGCGGGATGGGTCAAGACGACCAAAGGACCAGAACGCCCGTCTGCGACACCGCGGCTCAGCTGCGCAGAGCCTAGTGCGCGACCGTTACCGGCCTGTAAAGGCTGACCGGGCCGGGAGACCGGCGCACCTCGGCCTGTCGCGGCCGACGGGGCGTCCGGCTGGCACGCGGCGGGATCTGCGGCAGGCATCAGTGGGCCACCCCGGCGGCAACGCTTTCATCGACGAACCGGCCCGCGCCGAAGCGGTCGAGCCCGAATTCCGCCGCCAGCGGCCCCGGTTCGCCCTTGGCCACCAGCTCGGCCATCGCCCAGCCCGAGCCGGGGATCGCCTTGAACCCGCCAGTGCCCCAGCCGCAATTGATGAAGCAGTTGCCAAGCGGGGTTTTCGACAGGATCGGCGAGCGGTCGCCGGTCATGTCGACGATGCCGCCCCACTGGCGCAGCATCTTCAGCCGCGAGATGATCGGAAAGGTCTCGATCAGGGCGCGGATGGTGTCCTCGACATGCTGGAAACTGCCGCGCTGGGTGTAGTTGTTGAACCCGTCGGCGCCGCCCCCGATCACCAGTTCGCCCTTGTCGGACTGGCTCATGTAGCCATGCACGGTATTGGCCATGACCACGGTGTCGATCACCGGCTTGATCGGTTCCGAGACCAGCGCCTGCAGCGCCACCGACTCGATCGGCAGGCGGAACCCGGCCATCTCGGCCAGAACGCCCGAATGCCCCGCCACCACGATGGCCAGCTTGCCGCAGCCGATCGCACCCTTCGTGGTCTCGATCCCGGTGACCTTGCCCGCCTTCTGCCGGACCGCCGTGACCTCGCATTGCTGGATGATGTCGATCCCCATCGCCGAACAGGCGCGGGCATAGCCCCAGGCGACCGCATCGTGACGCGCGGTCCCGCCGCGCTTTTGCCAGAGCGCGCCCAGAACCGGATAGCGCGGCCCGTCGATATTGATGATCGGCACGATCTCCTTCACGCGCTTCGCATCGACATATTCCGTGTCGATCCCCTGCAGCACGTTGGCCGCCGCCGTCCGTTTCCAGCCGCGCGCCTCGTGTTCGGACTGGGCCAGCATCAGGCAGCCGCGCGGGCTGAACATCACGTTGTAGTTCAGATCCTGGCTGAGCCCGTCATAGAGCGACCGCGCCTTCTCGAAGATCGCGGCCGAGGGATCCTGCAGGTAGTTCGAGCGGATGATCGTCGTGTTGCGACCGGTATTGCCACCGCCCAGCCAGCCCTTCTCGATCACTGCGACATTTCGCACGCCATGGTTCTTGCCCAGATAATAGGCGGTGGCGAGGCCGTGCCCGCCCGCGCCCACCACGATGACGTCGTAGCGGGCCTTGGGTTCGGGCGAGGCCCAGGCCTTTTCCCAGCCCTCATGGTAGCTGGCGGCCTCACGGGCAATGGCGAATGCGGAATAGCGTTTCATGGCCACGGGCGAATCCCCTTGGGTTTGCGGGCTCTTTGGCTCCGTTTAAGCACCCTGCTCCGGCGCCCCCCTGCCCGCCAGCGGCATGCCATCAAAAGAACGCGACACCGGCGCCGACAGCAAGGGGTCGGACCGCTTTGGTCTTTCGAAACCGGGCCAAGCATACTAGATCGGCTGGGGCAGGCAGAGAGGGGGCCCCTATCCCATGACCTTTATCGTCGTCGCCATCGGCATGGCCGCCGTGATCGCCGCGGTTCTGACGCTGACGCTGATCCGGGGCCGCCGCGGCGACGAACCGGCCGCCGCCTACGACCTGCGCGTCTATCGCGAACAGCTCGACGAGGTCGAGCGCGACCTCGCGCGCGGCGTGATCGCCGAGGACGAGGCCGACCGCATCCGGACCGAGGTGTCGCGCCGGGTGCTGGAGGCCGACCGCAAGCTCGCGCGTCAGGTCGCGACCGGCCAGGCCCCGAAGGCGCTGAGCCTCGTGGCAGGCATCGCGGTGCTGGCCTTTCTGCTGGGCGGCGCCTGGATCACCTACAGCTATAATGGCATGCCGGGCTATGCCGACCAGCCGCTCGATCTGCGCAAGGCCGAGGCCGCCGACTACCGCGAAACCCGGATGCGTCAGGCCGAGGCCGAGGCCAAGGCGCCGCCGATGCCCGGCCTGCCCACCCCCGATGCCGAACATCTGAAACTGGTCGAAAAGCTCCGCCAGGTGGTGGCCGAGCGCGGCGACGATCTGCAGGGGCTGGACCTGCTGGCCCATAACGAGGCGGCGCTGGGCAACTTCAAGGCGGCCTACGAGGCCCAGGCGAAGGTGATCGCGCTGAAAGGCGCCCAGGCCACCGCCAACGACTATGCGACCCAGGCCGACATGATGGTGCTGGCCAGTTCGGGCTATGTCTCGCCCGAAGCCGAGGCCGCGCTGGAACAGGCGCTGAACCGCAATCCGCAGAACGGCACGGCGCTGTACTACTGGGGGCTCATGCATATCCAGACCGGGCGGCCCGACATAGCCTTCCGGGTCTGGCGCGAGCTTCTGAACGTGTCCAAGGCCGACGACCCGTGGCTTCCCATCGTGCGCGAGCAGATGCCGAACCTCGCCTGGTATGCGGGCGACGAACGCTATCAGTTGCCGCCCATGCCCGCCGCCGGAGGCGCGCCCGGCCCCAGCGCCGAGGACATGGCCGCGGCCGAAGACATGACCCCAGAGGCCCGGCAGGAGATGATCCGCGGCATGGTCGCCCGACTGTCGGCGCGGCTCGCGGATCAGGGCGGCAGCCCCGAGGAATGGGCGCGTCTGATCGGCGCGCTCGGCGTGCTGGGCGACCGCGAGCAGGCGGGCGCGATCTGGGCCGAGGCACAGCAGACCTTCGCCGCCCAGCCCGACGCGCTGGCCACCATCCGGCAAGCCGCGCAATCGGCGGGGGTGGCCGAGTGAGCGTGCATGACTCCCCCGAGGAGTTCGCGGCGGCGCTGCCCCGGCCCGCCGCGCTGATCGGGCTCGATTTCGGCGAAAAGACCATCGGCGTCGCGGTATCGGACCCGTTCTGGACCGTGGCGAGCCCGCTCGAGACGATCCGGCGCAAGAAGTTCACCCTCGATGCCGGGCGGGTGCTGGACATCGCCCAGGGCCGTAGCGTGGGCGGGATCGTGCTGGGCCTGCCGCGCAACATGGACGGGACCGAGGGCGCGCGCTGCCAGTCGACCCGCGCCTTCGCGCGCAACCTGTCGCGGATTACGGACCTGCCCATCGGCTTCTGGGACGAACGGTTGTCGACCGTCGCGGCCGAACGCGCGCTGCTTGAGGCCGACACCTCGCGCCGGCGCCGGGCCGAGGTCATTGACCATGTGGCCGCGGGATATATCCTTCAGGGACTGCTGGACAGATTACGGAACCTGACTGCCGCGCCATGACCGACGCCGACGCCCCGATCGCGACGCCCTGCATCCGCACCTGCCGCGTCGACCCGGACAGCCGTCTTTGCATCGGCTGCCTGCGCAGCATGGACGAAATCGGCAGGTGGGGCAGCATGAGCCCCGCCGAGCGCCGCCGGATCATGGCCGAGCTGCCCGCGCGCCGCGGCCGGATCAGCCCCGACGCCGAAGCAGGTCTTCCGCGCCGGAAACGCGGCTGAACGCAGAGGGCGCCCCGCCCTCTGTCAGTCTCCGGTCAGTGTAAGCAGCAAAGCAAAACCCACTTTTGTGTCGCTTCTCCGACCCGGTTCACGGCGCTCCGCATGAAGGACAGACATGGGACAAGCTGTCATTCGTGAAAAATGCAGCGAACGCTAGGAACGAGCCCCACGTTGACCCTGGTTCCAGGCGTGGATACTGATTGGGAGGGCCGCAAACTTCACATCCGAAGGCGGCGTCGCGGTTGCGTGTCGAAGGGATTTCGAGTGGACAGTCTGGCGACTGGACAGTGTCTGTGCGGCGCTGTGACATTTCGCATATCGGGAGAGTTCGAGAGCTTCTTCCTCTGCCACTGCACGCGCTGTCGCAAGGATAGCGGCTCGGCCCATTCGGCAAACCTGTTTTCGTCGACGGCGAAGATCACCTGGTTGTCGGGAGAGGCAAATATCAGGACCTTCCGGCTTTCCGGGTCGAGACACGTAAAGTGCTTTTGCACGATCTGTGGCTCCGCGCTGCCGTTTTCTCAACCGGACGACGGTGTGCTGGTCGTGCCAGCAGGGTCGCTTGATGGCGCGCTCGGCAGGCGGCCCGACGCGCATATCTGCTTCTCCGTTCGCGCGGATTGGGACGACGACTTGGCGTCCCTTAGTCGGTTCGACGAGTTTCCGGCTTAACCTGCCAATCTCCCGGCACGTCCGCTTTGTCCCGCATTGCTGACCGCCACGGGGATCGCCGCGACGGTCTGGTCTGGGTCGGAATTGCCTGACACTTACTTGGGTCGCAGTTGCCAGGCACGGCCCAGCGGCAGGATTCAGAAAATTCGCCGGGCGGTGTCGGAAATGCGCGGCATTCGACAGTCAGTCTTCGGTCAGTCCTCGGCCTGGGCCTCGGCCCGGGTCTTGCCCGACACTTTCAACGCCAGCGTGGCGGCCATGAACTGGTCCAGATCGCCGTCCAGCACCCCTTGCGTGTCCGAGGTCTCGACCCCGGTGCGCAGGTCCTTCACCATCTGATAGGGCTGCAGCACGTAAGACCGGATCTGGTTGCCCCAGCCCGCATCGCCCTTGGCCTCGTGCTGGGCGTTGATCTCGGCGTTGCGCTTGTCGAGTTCAAGCTGGTACAGGCGCGATTTCAGGGCCTTCATGGCAATGTCGCGGTTCTGGTGCTGGGATTTTTCCGAACTGGTCACGACGATGCCGGTCGGCATGTGGGTGATCCGCACCGCCGAGTCGGTCGTGTTCACGTGCTGTCCGCCGGCGCCCGAGGACCGGTAGGTGTCGATGCGGATGTCGTTCGGGCTGACCTCGATCTCGATATTGTCATCGACCACCGGATAGACCCAGACCGACGAGAACGAGGTATGCCGCCGCGCCGCCGAATCGTAGGGCGAAATCCGCACCAGGCGGTGCACGCCCGATTCCGATTTCAGCCAGCCATAGGCATTGCGGCCGGTGATCTTGTAGGTGGCGGACTTGATGCCCGCCTCCTCGCCCGCGCTTTCCGACTGCAGTTCGACGTCATAGCCATGCTTCTCGGCCCAGCGGACATACATCCGCGCCAGCATCGAGGCCCAGTCGCAGCTTTCGGTCCCGCCCGCGCCCGAGTTGATCTCGAGGAAGGTGTCGTTGGCATCGGCCTCGCCGTCCAGCAGCGCCTCAAGCTCTTTCGCCTCGGCCTTCTCGCGCAGCGCCTTCAGCGCCGCCTCGGCCTCCTTGACGACCTCCTGGTCGCCCTCGGCCTCGCCCAGCTCGATCAGCTCGACATTGTCCTCAAGCTCCTGGCGGATGCCCTTGTAGGTGTCGATGGCATCGACCAGCGCCTGCCGCTCGCGCATCAGCTTCTGCGCCCGGTCGGGGTCGTTCCACAGCTCGGGGTCCTCGGCCATGGCATTGAATTCTTCCAGCCGGTGCTGGGCGGTCTCCCAGTCCAGACGCTGGGCCAGAAGCCCCAGCGACCTGCGGATGTCCTCGACGGTATTCTGCGCCTCTGCACGCATCGGGCGAAGCCTCGCTGATAATGTGTCAGGTGGGGGTCATATCCCGAGGGGCCGGGACGGGCAAGCGGGCGAGACCGGAAAGCGGCCCCCGACCGCCCGCCGTTTCGTCAGTAAAGCCCGCCCGAGGACAGCGTTCCGAAACTGGCCTTCGGCCCCACCACCGCCTTGCGCCCGGTCGAGGTGGTGACCTCTTCCGAGGGGACGTCTTCGCCGGTGTCCTGCTCGCCCCGGCCGAAAAGCGGCAGGTTCGAGCCCATGGCGAAGCCTCCGTCGATCATGGCCCCGATGCCGAAGATCGGCTCTTCGCCCGCACGGAAGTACTCGGCCACCACATTCTCGCCCGACGCGTCATCTGCCAGGCGCTCGCCGGAATAGCGGTCGATCTTGATGAACTGCCCGCCCGGCGGCACCTTGAACGGCCCGCCGCCATATTTGGCGGTGGCGACCTTCATGAACTCGTTGAAGACCGGCGCGCACATGGATCCGCCAAAGGCGCCGCCCCCCAGACTGCGCGGCCGGTCAAAGCCCATGTAACAGCCCGCCACGATGTTCGAGGTGAAGCCCAGGAACCAGACATCGCGCGCGTCATTGGTGGTGCCGGTCTTGCCGGCCGTCGGCACGCCCAGATTGACGCGCCCCGCCGCCGTGCCCCTCTCGACCACGCCCCGCATCATCGAGGTCAGCTGATAGGCGGTGATCGCGTTCATCACCCGCTCGCGGTCCGAGACCACGGTCGGCCCCTGCCCCTCGGGGATCGACAGGGTGCCGCAATCGGTGCAGACCCGGTCGTCATGGCGGTAGATGGTGCGGCCCTGACGGTCCTGCACCCGGTCGACCAGCGTGGGCTCGACCCGTTCGCCGCCATTGGCGAACATCGCATAGGCCGCCACCATCCGGTACAGCGTGGTCTCCTGGCTGCCCAGCGCATTGGCCAGATAGGGTTCGAGCCGGTCATAGACCCCGAATTTCTCGGCATAGCGGGCGACGGTGTCCATCCCGACCTCGCGTGCCAGCCGCACCGTCATCAGGTTTCGCGACTGCTCGATCCCGGTGCGCAGCGGCGTCGGACCGTAGAACTTGTTCGAAGAGTTCTTGGGCCGCCAGATCGTGCCACCGCCGGTATCGACCTCGATCGGCGCGTCGATGATGATCGTCGCGGGCGTGAACCCGCTGTCGAGCGCGGCGGCATAGACGAAGGGCTTGAAGGAGGAACCAGGCTGGCGCGTCGCCTGGGTCGCGCGGTTGAACACCGAGGCCTGGTACGAGAACCCGCCCTGCATCGCCAGCACCCGGCCGGTATTGACGTCCATCGCGACGAAGCCGCCCTGGATCTCGGGCACCTGGCGCAGCGTCCAGCGGATAAAGCCGCCATTGTCGCCGGTCATGCGCCGCACCAGCACCACATCGCCGACCTTGAAATTGGCGCGGAAATCGCCGCGCAGCCAGCCGATATCCTTGCGCGGCACCACCTGGGGCTCGGCCTCGGTCGCCTCGACGCCCTCGATCCCCAGCCGCATCTGCTGGTCCTCGATCTTCAGCACCACCGCCGGATGCCACGGCCCGTCAAGCCGGATGTCGCGCGGCACAACGGTCGCCGCCAGCGCGGCGCGCCAGTGCTCTTCGGTATCGAGCTCGGCCGGGTCGATGGCCTTGCCGGTGCCGCGCCAGACGCCACGATCGCGGTCGTATTTCTCAAGCCCCCGGCGCAGCGCCTGCGCCGCCTCGTCCTGCAATTCGGGGTCGAGCGTCGCGCGGATCGTAAGACCGCCGCCAAAGAATTCCTCCTGACCGAAATCCTGGCTCAGCTGGCGCCGGATCTCGTCGGTGAAATAGTCGCGCGGCGGCAGGCTGGAACTGAAGGGCGGATAGTCACCGTTCTGCACCGTCATAAGCGGCGCGGCCCGAGCCGCCTCATAGGTGGCGTCGTCGAGATAGCCGTTATCGTGCATCTCGTGCAGCACGTAGTCGCGCCGGGCCACCGCGGCGTCCTGGTTGCGCACCGGATGATAGTTCGAGGGCGCCTTGGGCAGCGCCGCCAGATAGGCGGCCTCTTCGGGTTTCAGCTCGCTCAGCGTCTTGTCGAAATAGGTCTGCGCCGCGGCCGCCACGCCATAGGAGTTCTGTCCGAGAAAAATCTCGTTGAGATACAGCTCGAGGATCTTGTCCTTCGACAGCGTCTCTTCGATGCGGGTGGCAAGGATCAGCTCCTTGATCTTGCGTTCCCCGGTCCGTTCGCCGCCCAGAAGGAAGTTCTTCATCACCTGCTGGGTGATGGTCGAGGCGCCCCGCACGTTCCGGCCCCGGCTTTTCACGGCATCGAACAACGCCGCCGCCATGCCGCGCGCGTCATAGCCGTGATGGGTATAGAAGTTCTTGTCCTCGGCCGAGATGAAGGCCGCCTTGACCAGATCGGGAATTTCCTCGGCGGGCACGAACAGCCGGCGCTCTTCCGCGAATTCGTCGATCAGCCGCCCCTCGCCCGAATAGATCCGGCTGATGGTCTTGGGCTGGTAGCTGGCCAGATCCTCGTGATCGGGCAGATCGCGCGCATACATCCAGAAGACGGCGCCGATCATCAGGACGGCGGCCGCGACGCCCAGCGTCGCGAAAGAAAAGAGCGCCCCGATAAGGGACAGGAAGAACCGGATCACCCGCGCGTGCCTCTGTGCCGTTATCCGCTCTCTATAGGGCTTCGGACCGGGCGGGTCAAAAGCAAGAGCCCCGGATCGGCGCCGCGCGGCCGGTCCCCGAGGTCACATCGGCGGGAGGTCGGGCCCCCGCCCCGCCGCTCAGGGACGGGCGCGCACGGCCATCGTGTCGCTGGCGGTCTGGCCCGCGCCATCGGTGACGGTAACGCCGATTTCGTAGGTGCGGTTTTGCTCCAGCACGATCCCGACCCGGGGGCCGCTCAGGTCGGACCGCGCCAGCCCGTCGACCGTCCAGCGCGGCGCACAGCAGCCGATGCCCTCCTCGACATCGACGGCGCGGGCCTCGACGTCCAGCCTGCTGCCCATCTGCACCGCGGGCATGTCAAGACCCGGGCGCGGGCGCACGATCTCGACCAGCGGCGGGAAATCGGTTCCCGAAAAGCGCGCGGCCAGCGCCTGCCGGACCGGACGCTCGGCGTTCAGGAACCGGCCGAGCCGCGGATCGGGCGCCTGCCCGGGCGGCAGGTCGGTGGCCCCGGACCAGGCGCCCTTCAGCAGAAGGCCGCGCAGCGCATCCGCGCCCAGCCCCGGATCGGCCGCCGCGATCAGCGCGGCCACCCCCGCCACCAGCGGCGCCGCGACGGAACTGCCCGAAACCGCCTGCGTCCAGCCCTGCGCGGGCGGCGACGTGCCCGCGCCCGGATCGGCCCCGGCCAGGATCGCCACCCCGGGCGCGTAGATGTCGATGCTGTCGCCGTCCTGCCCCGGCGTGCCGGGCAAAGCGCCCGCAGCCGAGAACCCGGCGATCCGCACATCGTCCTGGCCCAGCGCGCCGACGCAGACCACACCCGTCAGTTCGCAAGGAACGCGCCGGGCGGTTTCATGGCACGCGCCCGCCCCGCCCTCGACACAGCGCACCGCGTCGATATCGGCCCGGTCGTTCCCGGCGGCGGCGACCACCAGCGTCCCGGCCCGGTCGAGCGCCGCGATCCCCAGATCGAGCGCCACCGTCGACCAGGCCCAGAGATCGGGCACGGTGGCGGCAAAGCTCATGTTCACCACGCGGGGCACGGCCGCAGCACCGGGCGCGGTCCTGTCCGCGATCCAGGCCAGAAGGGACCAGCTTTCGAACCCGTCGAGGGTCTGCAGCTCGACCGGGCCCGCCACCGGCCCTGCCGGACCGGCCACGGCGCGCATGTTGCCGATCGGCGCCGCCATGATCTCGGCCACATGCGAGCCATGCCAGGGACAGGCCGCGCCCCCCGCGCAGGCCCGGCCGCCGGGCCTGCCCGCCGCGGCGCCCCGCGGATCCGGCATCGAAAGATCGAGCGCGTCGTGAAACCCCTGATCGATCACCGCGAGCGGAATCCGGCTGGCGGCCGTCGCACGACCGGTATCGTCCAGAAGACCCGCCGCCTTCAGCAGATGCCAGGCGCCGGTCACCCCGATCCGCGCCGCGCCCTCGCCGTTGAGATAGGGCAGATCGAACGGGTTGACGAAGCCCGCGCCGGCGGGGGTGACGCCCTCCAGCAGGATCTCGTTGTCAAGCGCCACCGGCTCGAAGATCCAGTTCAGCCCGACCGAGACCTCGCCCGCCAGCTGCAGGTCGAGCGCGGCGGTCAGCGTGTCCCGCGCAGCCTCGGAGGACACCTCGTAGACCCGGGTGAACCGGTGCGGGGACGCCGCCTCGACCCGGTCGAAGACCGCATCATCGGGCGGCCGCCGGGGGTCGAGCCGCACCCGCAGGACGCTGAGCGTGCGGCCCTCGGGCGTGCCCGCGGTCAGCCGCAAGGGCGCGCCGATCGGGGTCCCGATCCGCGCCGCCACCGCCTTGGCCTCGGTCGGGCTATCCGCCACGAGGATCAGCTCGCCCGCCACGAAACCCGCCTCGGCCGTGCCGCTGCGGACCACCCCGGCCGCGCGCAGCGGCCCCGGCCGCAGGTCCTCGGCCCGCCGTTCAAGCGCCGGTTCCACCCGAAGCGCGGGCCGCGGGACGGGCCGCGTCCGGTCGTCGGGTTCAGGACGGGCGATGCTGAACTTCTCGATGAGCACGGCGGGATCGAGCCGCCCCGGATCGTCGCCCTGCGCCGCGGCCGACCCGGCCAGACACACGGCAAACGCAGGCAGAAAATGCCTCATGGCCAAACCCTCGTACTATTCGAAACCGTCTAAAATCGGATGCAAGGATCAGCGCGCGAGGCCGCCGCTGTCAAGCGCCAGCCAAGGCGTCAACGCCCCAGCGCAGCCCCCATCCCCGGCTCGGGAAAGCAGGTCGCGGGGCGGCCCGCGCTTTCCTGCCAGCGGCCGATCTCGCGCCGGGTCTTGAACCCCGGCAGCCCGTCGACCCCGCCGACATCGCGCCCGCGCGCCTCAAGCGCGCGCTGGATCGTGGCGATCTCGGCCCGGTCCAGCCGGCCCAGGGCCGCCCAGCGCGCGGAAAAACCGCCCGAGCCAAAGCCGATCCGGTCGCCCAGATGGCCCACGTAAAGCGCGTACAGGTCGCTCTTGTTATAGGCCTTGAGCACGTAGAAATTGGGCGTGACCAGAAAGGCCGGGCCATGCCGCCCGGCGGGCATCATCAGAAAGCCCTCACCCCGGCGCTCGTGCTCGGGGAAGGGGCGGCCCGACACGCGGGTCACGCCCAAAGCCTGCCAGTCGGCGATGCTTTGGCCCCGGTCGGGCCCTTCCAGCGTGCAGGACACCGACGCAGGCACCCGCACCTCGAAGCCCCAGTCGCGCCCGGCCTGCCAGCCATGCCGGGCCAGATACGTCGCGATCGAGGCGACCGTATCGGGGCCCGAGCGCCAGATATCGGCGCGCCCGTCGCCATCGCCATCCGTGGCATGGGCCAGATAGGACGAGGGCATGAATTGCGGCTGACCCATCGCCCCCGCCCAGCTGCTTTTCATCTGTTCAAGCGGCACCGGCCGGGCCTGGGCAATTTTCAGCGCGGCCACGAGTTCGTCCGCGAAATAGTCGGCGCGGGTCGACATGAAGCCCTTGGTGCCGAGGACGCGAAAGAGGTCATGGCGGATCGGCGCGCGTCCATAGGCGCTTTCCCGGCTCCAGATCGCCAGCACGATCCGGCCGGGCACACCGGTCACGCGTTCGGCAGCCGTCAGCGCCCCGGCCTGACGGACCGCCATCTGCCGCCCGGTGGTGGCCGCGCTCCGCAGCCCGCCCTCATCGAAATAGGCCGCGGGCGCGCCGAATTCGGCCTGCCGCTGAGGCCCCGGCGCGGCCGTCCGGCCCGGCGGCACCAGATCGGGCAGATCCCAGTCCAGCCGCACCCCGGAAAACGCGGTCTCGAAGGTCGTGCGCGACACCCCCTCGGCCCGCGCGCGCGGCCAGATCCGGGTGTCGAGCCAGGCGCGGAACTGCCGCTCGACCGCCGCCCGATCGACCGGTTGCGCCGCCGCCGAAACGGGCAGCGCGGCCAGCATCAGCACCAGAAGGACGGATCGGATCACGGCGGGCATCGGGTCTCGCTTTCCCGGCCTAGCGGCGCAACAGCGCGGCCTCGGCGGCATCGGTTTCGGCCCAGGCGCGCAGGGCCTCGACGATCCCGGCCGCCGCCCGCGCGCGCCAGTCGGGCGATGTCAGGTTCTCGCGGTCGTTCCGAGAGGACAGGAACCCCATCTCGATCAGCACCGACGGGATGTCGGGCGCCTTCAGCACCGAAAACGCCGCCGACATGTGCGGCGTCTTGTAAAGCTGGCCGACATGGGCGCCAAGCCCCGCGACGATGGCCTCGGCCAGCCGTTCCGAGCGGTGCTGGGTATCGGTGCGGGCCAGGTCCATCAGAACGCCCGCGATCACGTCATCCTTGTCGCTGAGATCGACCCCGGCCAGCAGCGCGTCGCGGTCGTGGCGTTCGGCCAGCTGCGCAGACGCGGTGTCGGTCGCGGTGTCCGACAGGGTGTAGACCGTCGCGCCCGAGGCATAGCCGTCGGCCAGCGCATCGGCATGAAGCGACAGGAACAGATCGGCGCGGGCGGCGCGGGCGATGTCGATCCGGGTTTCCAGCGGCACGAAGACATCCTCGGCGCGGGTCAGCACCGGGTCGAACCCGGCCCGGGCCAGTGCCTCGGCCAGCTCCTTGCCGAAGCTCAGCATCAGGCTCGCCTCGCTGATCCCGGCGCGCTCGGCCCCCGGATCGATGCCGCCATGGCCGGGGTCGATGACCACCCGCAGCGGGCGGCTGCCATCGTTGCGGCGGGGCGGCGGCGGCAGCGGCTCGGGCGCGGGCAGGCCCCAAAGCGCGGTCTGGGCGGGGGGGCCGGCCGGAGCAGCCGCCCGCGCGCGATCGGCCGGGCCAAGCTGCACCGTCAGGCGGGCCCGGCCGGACACCGGATCGCGCGGCATCTCGGCCGAGCTCAGCGCCATCGGCGCCGCGAGGTCCAGCACCAGCCGCGACCAGCCCGGGCGGATCGTGCCCGCCCGCGCCGCCCTGACCCGGTCGCTGCCGGTCAGCGCGGCGGTGCTGATCCCGCGCCAGTCGACCTCGCGGAAATCGACGACAAGCCGCGGCGGCGCCTCGAGCGTGAAGACCCGGTAGGGCACCGGCTGGCTGAGATCGAGCCGAAGCGCAACGCCCCCGCCCGGCAGATCGTCAAGTGCAGAGGCCGCCAGATCGGGCCGCGCCAGCGCCGACAGCGGCTCGGCCGCCGCGGGACCGGCGACCCCCAGCCAAAGCGCGGCCAGCGCGCGAAAAACCAATGAAATTGCCATCATAGCTGCCCGATCGCCCCGGTCTTTTCGGGCAGCATAGCGCATGCGGGCAGAGTTCGCCACGCTTGCGGCGCGGGGCTCAGAACCCGGCGGCCTTGCGCAGCATATTGCCCGCGACGAGGATCAGGAAGATCGCGAAGACCCGTTTCAGCGGCTTGGGGTCCATCGCATGGGCCATCCTAACGCCCAGCGGCGTCGTGATCAGCGTCATCGCGATGACGACCAGAAAGGCCGGGATGTTGACCGCGCCCAGCGTGAAGGGCGGCCGCGCGCCGTCGGGGATCTGGACGAAGAAGAACCCAAGAACCGAGGGCACCGCGATCAGCACGCCAAAGCCCGAGGCCGTCGCCACCGCGCGATGGATCGGCGCGCCATGAAGCGTCATCAGCGGGACCCCGAAGCTGCCGCCGCCAATTCCCATCAGCACCGACAGGAAGCCCACGACCGGGGACAGAACCGCCCGCTTGAGGCCCTTCGGCATGGTGTCGCCTAGCCGCCAGTCGCTGCGCCCAAGCGCCATGTAAAGCCCGACCGCCATCGCGAGCCCGCCAAAAATCCCTTGCAGCACCACCGACCGCAGCGAAGCCGCGACGAGCACCCCGATCACCGCGCCAACCGCGATGCCGGGCGCCCAGCCCTTCAGCACCTGCCAGTCGACCGCATCCTTCTTGGCATGGGACAGCACAGACCGCGTCGAGGTCACGATGATCGTGGCCAGAGAGGTCGCCAGGCAGATCTGCATCAGATAGGCGCTGTCATAGCCAAGGCTGTGGAAGGCATAGAAGAAGGCGGTCACCAGGACGATGCCGCCGCCGACCCCAAGAAGCCCGGCCAGTACGCCCGCGATCGCGCCGATTGCCAGCAACAGGACCAGCATGGCCAAAAGCGTCAGTGTGTCGGGCATCGCGCGCCTCCTTCGTCTTGAGGCCCGTGCTTATCCGAGCCCGGACGGAAGGGCCAGCCCGCTCCGACCGCATCGCGCCTGGATCGAAACTGGCCGGGCGTTCTGGACGGGCGAAACCGCTTGGGCGCCATCGAGCCCCGGTCGGGCCGTTATCCGAAGGCACTGCGACGGGACGTTCGGACCCGGGCGGCCGGGAGGGGAAACGCGGCGCGCCCGGGCACCCGGGATCGCCTTATGGACCATGCCTGTTTGGCGCGGGATGAAAGCTCCCTGCGACCGCGGCGAGCGTTCATTCTCGGATCGATCCGGGCTTCGGGAGGGATCATTTCCGCCGCTTTGGTGTCCGGGCCGACGGTCGCCCGCGACGGACGCTCTTTTCGGACCGCCGAGGAACGACCCGGGCGGCCGGAGACTCCAGACAGGCGCCATGAACCGGGATGGCCGGAGAGACTCATGTCATCGGCAAAACCGCCATCGGCCGACGGCGAGGCCGATTTCCTGGGTGTTCAGTCCCGGCATCTCGTGGATCGGGTCGAGGCTGAATCTGTCCGGCTCTGATGTCCGGAGCCTGCAGATGTATTCGCAGGGCGTGAGCCCGTCGATGGCCTTGAGGCGGCGCGCGAAGCTGAAAGCTGCCATGCTGCCAAGAAGTCCGCGAGGTGCGTCCGCAGCTGGTCGTGGCTGTCGTAGTGGAAACGTTTGACGTTCAGCGGGAAGACGCGCCACTGGTGCCTCTCCTGATCCGCTTCACCCTCCCTGATCGCGCGGTGCATCCGTTCGACCTGTCCGCCGCCCGGGGAAAACAGTCCCCCCGGACTGTTTTCCGATCCTCCGAACTCCCGGGATGGTTGGGGTTGGTCCGCCGGTGCTCGATCCCGTTTGCCTCGCAGATCATGTCAAAGCGCATCGGCCGTGAAGACGCGGTATTCCGGTTATTCCGGTTCCGGGGCTGCTCGGCGAACTGAATGCCCCTCGCCATTGTCTCTCAAACCAATGGCGCTCCAATGGCTCGATCGGTGAGGACGGTGTGTACCTGATAGGGCACGGCTTCGAGCATGCATTGCAGGACCTCCCGGGCCGTCTTACCGTCCGCTTTCTCGACGAGCTGGGTCACGGCAAACTTGCGCGTGCGGTCGATGCCTGCGAACGGCAAGGGCTTTCCTTCAGCTGTCTGCGCCTCGGCGATGTCGATGGGGATCGAGCCTGCGCGGTCGCCATCGGTTCGAGACCCGCTGGCGAGGGCCGACAGGGCAGCGTTTGAACGCCGACCGCTTCGGCTTGTCGCCCTCGACGTCCGGCAGGCGCGAGATGCATTCGCCATCGGGCTTGAACCAATGGCGCCGCAATGGCTCAGCGCTGCAGGCAGCACTGCAGTGCAGAGCGTGTCAGATGCGGGATGGACGGCTGCAGGGCATGGAGGCCGTCGTCAAGCGGCAGCAGCGTGCTGCGCCGAAACGCGACGATGGCCGCCTCCTCGGCCTCAGTGAGGACCGTCGAACGTGGCTTCTTAGGGCCGGTCTTGCGATCATCGACCGTCTGCTGTTCGCGCCGCTTCGCAACCGTCTCGGGGGTCGTCGGGAAAACGATTCACCGGATCGTTTTCCGATCCTCCCCACTCCGCAGGTCCCGGCTCAGCGTCGCGAGCGACGCTTGCGTTCGCTGTATCCCTGCTCTGGCCGCGTACGTGGTCGCGGCGCTTCCGTGACGAACTTGTCCCACAGGGCATCCCTCCATTCCTTCGAAAGGACCACACCATCAAACCCAGGGATCGAACAGCTAGAGACCCCACAGGTCCTCAGGAATCCGCCCCCCCGATCTCCTCGATCGCGGCGACGCAGTATTGGCAAGTCCGTTCGGTCAGAAACTGGCCAGCGGGCTGGTCTGGCTCTGGCCTGAATTGCAGAACGCGAAGGAACGGTCGGCCGATATGTCGAACGCCGCCCGCTGCGCGAGGCGTTTCAAGACTGTCTTTGGCAAAGCCCTCCAAAGAGGTTTGGACCGGGTGGCGCGCTCAGAAATCCTGCCAGCCACCCTCGTTGACCGCCTGGCGCAAGGGCGCGGTCGTTGGTACCGGTTCGGGGGTGACAGCTGTGGGATGGCCGCGCGCCGGCGCGGGTGCGGTCCCGTGGACGGATGGCCGACGCTTGAGATCGAACCGCGCCACAAGCCGTTCCAGGGTCGCGGCATCGGAGTTCAGCGTGGTCGACGCGGCTGTGGCCTCTTCGACCATGGCCGCGTTTTGCTGCGTGACCTTGTCGAGTTCGGAAACGCCAACGTTGATCTCGCCCAGCCCCACCGACTGTTCCTCGGCGCCTCTTGCAATATCGGCCACAAGGCCCGCGATGTTGCCGACACGCTCGACGATGTCGGTCAGCGCCTCGCCGGTGCGATTGACCAGCGCCACACCCGATTCGACCTCGTCGGAACTGGTCGAGATCAGCGTCTTGATCTCGCGCGCTGCCTCGGACGAGCGCTGTGCCAGCGCCCGCACTTCGGACGCCACGACGGCAAAGCCGCGGCCGGCCTCGCCCGCGCGCGCCGCCTCGACGCCTGCGTTCAGCGCCAGCAGGTTGGTCTGGAAGGCAATGTCGTCGATCACGCCGATGATCTGGCCGATTCCATCCGAAGATCTTTTGATGCGCGACATGGCCCCGACCGCGTCCTTCACCACCACGCCGCTTTCCTCGGCATGGTTGCGCGCCCGCTTGACCACCTCGGCGACCTCCGCCGCGCCTTCGGCTGCGGTCCGCACACTCGAGGTCATCTGGTCCAGCGCCGCGGCGGTCTCTTCGAGGGTCGCTGCCTGATTCTCGGTCCGGTGCGAAAGCTCGTCCGCGGCGGTGCTGATCTCGTCGGTGCGGGTCCGGATCTCGGCCGCGTTTTCGGCAACGATACCGATCAGGTCGTTCAGCGTATCGATGGTGGCGTTGAAATCCGTCCGCAGCCCTTCGTAATTGTGCGGGAACGGCTCTTCCAGCGAGTGGGACAGATCGCCCGAGGCCATCCGCTCCAGCCCGGCGCGCAGGGTCTGGACCACATGCGCCTCTTCCTTCTGGCGCTGGCGCGCTTCCTCGTCGAGCAGGTGCGCCGCCTTCAGCTTGATGCGGAAGGCATCGGCCCGGTCGGCGATCGCGCCGATCTCGTCATGCCGATGCGCATGCGGCACCTCGGTCTCGAGATCGCCGCCCGCCATCCGTTCGAACGCGTCGCCAAGATCGCCGAGCGGCCGCAGCAGCATTCGCAGCATCAGCAGCAGCACCGCCATGGCGACCGTGATCAGCACCGCGGTCACGGCCAGCCCGGTCTGACGCTGCACGGCAATCGCATGGTCGATCCGGCTGCGGTCGATGCCGACATAGAAAATCCCGACCGGCTGGCCGTCGGACCCCATGATCGGCTGATAGACAGTCAGGAACGGCCGACCGAGGATGATCGCCTCTCCGCTGTAGGTCTGGCCCTGCATCACTGCCGCCCTGACCGGATTGTCCTGACCGAGCTGCGTGCCCACAGCGCGCGTTCCGTCGGGCTTCTGGATGTTGGTCGACACCCGCACGAAGTCGTCGCTGGCCGCATCCCAGGCGAAAAGGGTCGCGGTTTCGCCCGACAATCCGCCCACATGGTCGATCAGCGCGTTATCCGTCACTTCGGGCAAGCGGTCCCAGGTCACCCGGCTGACCGTGCCGTCGGGCGCGGTTTCGAACCCGATGCCGCCGAAATTGTCGTCGAACTGGTCGATCAGGATACGCAGCGACGTGGTCTGGCGCTGTTGCGCTGCCTCGCGCATCGCCTCGGCGGTCTGGCGCTGAAGCACCACCCCCTGGACGATGCACAGCACAAGAACGAGCAAGCCCGTACCCAGCGTCAGGACGACTTTCAAGGATAGCTTGCTGAGGCGCATCGTGCCGTCTCCCGAAGGGGCCGGCACCGCGGCCCTGCCCGCACCGGCCCGAATATCTGTCGTGGCGCCCGTCCCGCCCCATGCCGAAACGCAACCACCGCGGCCGCACCGGAACGGCCGCTAATCCGATCGTTCAGCGCGCGTCCCCGGACCGGCCCCAAATCCAGGCACAAGCCGATCCGGTCCTGTTTCGCCGACCAAAATTGACGCTTGGTAAACGAAAAAGCGAATCTTGCCCTCACTTCGGGCGGTTTCAAGAGGCTCCCCGGCCTGGACGGGACTGCGGCGTCTTTCGGTGTTCCATGATTGTTCCAATCGCGCTAGACTCGCCCGGCAAGAGACGATGGGCTGGGGCATGCTGGATCACGGCGGGCATCTCGCCGGTCTGAACGACCGGCAGCGCGCGGCTGCGAGTCACGGGCCCGAGGGCGCGGGACCGCTTCTGGTCATCGCCGGGGCGGGGTCTGGCAAGACGCGCACCCTGGCGCACCGGGTGGCTCATCTGTTGGCCGGGGGCGCAGATCCGGGCCGGATCCTGCTGATGAGCTTTTCGCGCATGGCCGCGCAGGAGCTGACCCGCCGGGTCGAGCGGCTGCTGGCCGGGTCGGACCGCGCCTGGCCTGCGGGGGCGCTATGCTGGTCGGGGACATTCCATGCCATCGGCGCCCGGCTCTTGCGCGAGAATGCGGGCCGACTGGGGCTCGACCCCGATTTCGTGATTCACGACCGCGAGGACAGCGCCGATCTGATGAACCTCGCCCGGCACGGTCTGGGCCTCTCCTCGACCGAAAAACGCTTTCCGGCCAAGGGCACCTGCCTTGCGATCTATTCGCGCTGCGTGAATGCGGGCACCCCGCTGCCCGAGGTGCTGGCCGACCGCTTTGCCTGGTGCCTGCCCTGGGAGGACGAGCTCAAGCGGCTTTTCGGGGCCTATGTCGCGGCCAAGCAGGCGCAGAATGTGCTGGATTACGACGACCTGCTGCTGGCCTGGGCGCAGGCGATGGAAGACGAAAGCTTCGCGCGCTGGGCCGGGGGGCAATGGGACCATGTCCTGATCGACGAATATCAGGACACCAACCGGCTGCAGGCGCGGATCCTGATGGCGCTGAAACCCGACGGGCGCGGGCTGACCGTGGTCGGCGACGACGCCCAGGCGATCTACGGTTTCCGCGCCGCGACGGTGCGCAACATCCTCGACTTTTCCAAGGCCTTCGAACCGCCCGCCACGGTGATCGCGCTCGACCGCAACTACCGCTCGACCGGGCCGATCCTTGCCGCCGCCAATGCGGTGATCGGGCAGGCGCGCGAACGCTTCGCCAAGGATCTCTGGACCGACCGCGCGGGCGGCAGCAAGCCGCAGCTGGTCACCCTTCGCGACGGCCGCGACCAGGCCCGCCATGTCGCCGGGCGCATCCTGGCCGCGCGCGAGGCCGGGCTGAGGCTGAAGGATCAGGCGGTGCTGTTCCGCACCTCGAGCCATTCGGCCGAGCTGGAGATCGAGTTGACCCGCCGCCATCTGCCCTTCGTCAAGTTCGGCGGGCTCAAGTTCCTGTCGGCCGCCCATGTCAAGGACCTGCTCTCGGTGCTGCGGCTTCGGCAGAACCCGCGCGACCGGGTCTCGGGCTTTCGGATGTTGCAGCTTGTGCCCGGGATCGGCCCCGGCACCGCCGCGCGGGTGCTTGACGCGCTGGAGGCGGCGCCTGCCCCGGCCGAGGCGCTGCGCCGTCTGGCCCCTCCGCCCCGGGCCGCCGCCGACTGGCCCGCGCTGGTCGAGCTGATGACCGCGCCCGCCGGATGGCCGGACCTGATCGGCGCCGCCCGCGCCTGGTATGCCCCGCATCTGGACCGGCTTTACGAGGATGCCGACAGCCGCCGCGCCGATCTGGAACAGCTTGAACGGATCGCGGCGGGCTATCCCGACTGCGCCCGGTTCCTGACCGACCTGACCCTCGATCCGCCCGAGGCCACCAGCGCCGAGGCGGGCGTGCCGCTGCGCGACGACGACTATCTGATCCTGTCGACGATCCATTCCGCCAAGGGCCAGGAATGGCGGTCGGTCTTCGTGCTGAATGCGGTCGACGGCTGCATCCCGTCCGATCTGGGCACCGGATCGGAGGCCGAGATCGAGGAGGAACGGCGGCTTCTATACGTGGCGATGACCCGCGCGAAAGACAGCCTCGCCCTGGGAGTGCCGCTGAAATTCCATGTCACCCAGCAGGCCCGGTTCGGCGACCGCCACCTTTATGCCCGGCGGACCCGCTTCATCCCCGACTCGATCCTGAGCCAGTTCGAGCAGGTCTACTGGCAGGACCCGCCCGGCCCCGACGAACCGGCAGACGGGACCGAAGCGCCCCGGCTCGACCTGCGCCGCCGCATGCGCGACATGTGGGCCTGACCCGACCCGCTCAGAAAGACAGAAACCGGCGCCGCGCCTCTTCGGCGATGGCCTGGCGCATCTGCAGATCGGCCAGTTCGGCCATCGCGGCCTTCCGCTCTGCCGGATCGGTCAGCGCCGTCAACCGGGTCCTGCAGGCAAGAACCTGCTTTTTCAGCGAGATTTCTTCCGGCAGAGCGCCCGCCTCGGCCATGATCCGGAAGCCTGCCGCCTCGGCTGCGCCGACGAAGGCATCGCCCGGCCGGTCGGGCAGCGGTGCGCCCTCGCCCGCCAGCCCCTGCAACTGGCCGCGGGCCTGCGCCTGCAGGATCCGCCGCTCGACCAGTCTCGACATCCACGACATCGCATCCCTCCGCCGCAGGCCCCGCCCCCATTCCGCCTCTGGACGGCGGTTTTCCCATTCCTTATATAATTGGTAGGAATTACAGGAGCCGTCATGACCGAGCCGCAGGGAAAGCTTGAAGGCACGCCGCTCATCGAGCCCTCGACCACCGACCATCCGCTGTACGAACAGGTCGTCGAAGCCTGCCGTACCGTCTACGATCCCGAGATCCCGGTCAATATCTACGATCTGGGCCTGATCTACACCATCACCATCGACCCCGAGAACGTGGTGCGCATCACCATGACGCTGACCGCGCCCGGCTGTCCGGTGGCGGGCGACATGCCCGGCTGGCTGCAGGAGGCGGTCGAGCCGCTGCCGGGCGTGAACCGGGTCGAGGTCGACATCACCTGGGACCCGCCCTGGGGCATGGACATGATGTCCGACGAGGCGCGGCTGGAACTGGGCTTCATGTAGCGCGGCCGCGCCGCCTGCCCTTGCCGGTCAGGGTCCGGGCTCTTGCAGGATGCCCGCCCCGCCCTAGCTTGGCACCGAAGGAAACGAGGTATCCAATGTTCGGCATTCCCGGAAAACAGGCTGTCAGCCTTACCCCCGCCGCGGCGGCCGAGGTCGCGCGCCTGATGGACCAGCAGAACGCCCAGGGCCTGCGCATCGGCGTCAAGAAGGGCGGCTGCGCGGGCATGGAATACACCATGGACTATGTCGCCGAGCTCGATCCGATGGACGAGATCGTCGAGCAGGACGGCGCCCGGGTCGCCATCGCGCCGATGGCGCAGATGTTCCTCTTCGGCACCGAAATCGACTACGAGACCTCGCTGCTGGAATCGGGGTTCAAGTTCCGCAACCCCAATGTGGTCGATGCCTGCGGCTGCGGCGAATCGATCAAGTTCCGCGAAACTGACGCCGCCGAGGGCTGATCGCCTCTCCTCCGCATGTTGCGGCCCCGCGCCGTCCGGCGCGCCTCGCTTGCGCGGAAAAGGGCCGTTCCGCCCGGCCGGGAAATCGCCTAGGAAGGCCGGAATCATCATCAGCGACGAGGGAGTGAGCGCATGCGCAGGAAGCTGGCGGCCGGAAACTGGAAGATGAACGGGCTGAGCGGCGCGCTTGGCGAGGCGGTCGCGCTGGCCGCGGCCCATCCCGCTCCCGGAATCGACATCCTGCTGTGCCCCCCTGCCACGCTGCTCGACCGGATGGCGGATTCGGTCCATGGTTCGAAGGTCGCGGTCGGCGGGCAGGATTGCCATCCGCTGGTCTCGGGCGCCCATACCGGCGACATCTCGGCCGAGATGCTGGCCGATGCCGGGGCAAGCTACGTGATCCTCGGCCATTCCGAGCGCCGCGCCGATCATGGCGAAACCGACGCGCTGATCCGCGCCAAGACCGAGGCCGCGCTGGCCGCGGGTCTTGCGGCGGTGGTCTGCGTCGGCGAGACCGAAGCCCAGCGCGACGCGGGCGAGACGCTGGCCGTGGTCGGCGCACAACTGGCCGGGTCGCTGCCCGATGCGGGCGTCTCCGCCGAAACGCTGGTCGTGGCTTACGAGCCGGTCTGGGCCATCGGCACCGGCCGGGTGCCGACGCTCGAACAGATCGCCGAGGTCCATGACAGCCTGCGCGCCGCGCTGAAAGACCGCTTCGGCGCTACGGCCGACGGCATCCGGCTGCTGTATGGCGGGTCGGTCAAGCCCGGCAACGCGGCCGAAATCTTCGCGACCTCGAATGTCGACGGCGCACTGGTCGGCGGCGCCTCGCTGAAGGCTTCGGATTTCTCGGCGATCATCGCGGCACTCGAGGCCGCCCCGGCCGCCTGAGCAGGACAGCCGTCCCGCCAAACAAAGACGCCCGGCCCTGCGGCCGGGCGTTTCGCTTCGGTCGAGTCTCCGGCGGCGTCAGTAGCCCAGAGCCGCGCGGATCTGGGCCACGACCGGCGGCACCAGAACCGGCGCATCTGCCGCGCCCTCGGCCGCGGCGGTCAACAGCGCCTTCTCGTCCTCGGGAAGATCCGAGGCGGCGATCAGTTCGGCTACCGCCGCGGCATCGAACCCGCCCTCGGTCAGCGCAAAGGGCAAGGCCGCCCCTGCCCCGGGCGTCTCCTCGGCTGCGGGCGCTTCCGCTGAAGGGGCTTGCGCTTCGGAGGCCGGGTCGGCCCCCTCGGGGACGGCCGTCTCCGGTGCCTCGGCGCCCGCGTCACCGGCGCCCGGTGCCGCGGCGGCAGGGTCTCTTTCTGCCGCCGGAGCGTCCCCGTCCGACGCCTTTGCGTCCGGGAGGTCTTGCGGCACGGCGGCCTCAGTGCCGGTCCCGTCGTCGGGAGCCGCCGCCTCGACGCTGCCATCGCCCGAGCCGACCGCCTCGGTCTCCTCCGGGGTCCCGGCCGCCTCGGGGGTCTCGGACGTCTCGGGCTGCGTCTCCTCGCCGACGCTCATGTCGTCATCGGCCGAGACCATGCCCGTGCCGGTCTGCGGCCCGGCCGCGGCCTCATCCTGCGGCGCATCGGCCTGCGTCTCTGCGGCCGGGACCTCTGCCGCCCCGGCATCTGCCTCGGCCGCGTCCGGTGCCGCCTCCGGCGGCGCGGGCACAGCCTCTTCGGATGCGGGTGTGGCGGCGGTCTTCGCCCCGGGACCGGCCATGTTGCCCAGATACCAAATGAACCCGCCCAGCCCGAAAGCGGCGAGAATGACGATCGCTGCAAGAGCCTTTTTCATCCTATCCTCCTCTGCCGCCGGAGCGTCCTGCCCCGGCCCTCGCCCCGAAGCTTGTCCCAAGCACCCAGCCTGCGGCAAACCGGCCCGTCGCCGCAGGCCCCAGAGCCTTGCCCGCAGACGGAAAACCGCCTTGAAGCGCGCCCGCCTCGGCGGTAACTTGGACCCTACTCAATTGCAACGATCCAAGGAGCGACACCATAGCCCGCCGACCTCACAACGCGCCGCCAACGCGCGATACCGGCCCTCGCATCAACGGACGCATCCGCTGCCCGGAAATCCGCCTGATCGGCGCCGAGGGCGAAAACCTCGGAGTCGTGGCCCCCGCCCGCGGCATGGAACTGGCCGAACAGGCCGGGCTCGATCTGGTCGAGATTTCTCCCAATGCCACGCCGCCGGTCTGCAAGATCATGGATTTCGGCAAGTTCAAGTACGAACAGCAAAAGCGCGAATCCGAGGCCCGCAAGAAGCAGAAGGTGATCGAGGTCAAGGAAATCAAGTTCCGCCCCAACACCGACAGCCATGACTACGAAGTCAAGATGCGCTCGGTCATCAAGTTCCTCGAGAGCGGCGACAAGGTGAAGGTGACGCTGCGGTTCCGCGGTCGCGAGATGGCGCACCAGAATCTCGGGCGCGAATTGCTGGAGCGGGTGGCCGAGGACGTCAAGGAAATCGGCAAGGTCGAGAACATGCCCAAGCTGGAAGGCCGCCAGATGGTGATGATGATCGGACCGGCCAAGTAACCAACCGGGCAAGTGACCAAATAACAAAGCCCGCCCGTCCAGCGATCGGCCGCCCTTCGGGGCGGCTTTTTCGTTATAATTCTCCTTATCTCGGCGAAGGTAACGTTGGGTCAACTGTCGCGACGGATAGTCTCATCGCATCCGCTTGCGCAACAGGGAGACCGTCAGCGTCATGGCCGAAAAGAAACGTCAGCCGGCACGTCTTTGGGCCTATGGGCTTCAGGGGCAGACACGCGAGCGCGTTGCCGAGGTCGGCAAGATCCTGCTGCCGCATCTCGATGCGGTGCTGGCGAGTTTCTATGAAGACATCGCCAACACCCCCGACTGGGACGCGTATTTCACGACCGAAGCGCTGCGCGCGCATGCCCGCAAGAAGCAGAAAGAGCACTGGATTCTCATGTTCAGCTCGAACTTCTCGCAGACTTATTTCGAAAGTGCGGAAAAGATCGGCCGGGTCCACCACCGGATCGGCCTGCCGATCAGCCATTATACTGCGGCCTATGCCCGGGTCGGTCTGGCGCTTCAGGGTCTGATCATGGCCGAGGTGCGCAGGAAATCCTTCCTGGGCCGCGGCGACCCGACCCCGTACATGGACGCCCTGTCGCGGGTGCTGATGCTGGATACCGAGGTCGCGAACTCCGGCTTTTTCGCCGCGCAGGCCGAGGAATACGAGGCCCGGCTTTCGACGCTGGGCCGCAATTTCGAGGACGACATCGGCCGCATCACGGATGTGCTGTCGACCTCGATGCGCCGCCTCGACGATGCGGCGGGCACCATGAACACAGAGATTTCCCGCGCCCGTCAAGGCGCCGACTCGCTGTCGGACAACGCCTCGCGGATCGCCACCAGCGCGCAATCCGTCGCCTCGGCGATCGATGAGCTGTCCGCCTCGATCACGTCGATCACCCAGGATGTGAACAACGCCGCCTCGGCCTCGGCCAACGCGATGGAAGAGGCCGAGGCCTCATCGGAACAGGTCGAAAGCCTGCAATCCGCGGCCGAGGAAATCGGCGAGGTGGTAAACCTGATCGCCGAGATTGCCAAGCAGACCAATCTTCTGGCGGTGAACGCGACGGTCGAGGCCTCGCGCGCGGGCGACGCGGGCAAGGGCTTTGCCGTCGTCGCCTTCGAGGTCAAGGCCCTGGCCGAACGGATCAGCCAGGCGACCAGTTCGATCAACGACCGGATCAAGCGGATCCAGTCCGAAACCCAGTTGATGGGCACCCGCATGACCGGCATCAGCGACTGCGTCAGCCGGGTCAGGTCGTTCTCGGACAGCATCCGCGTCGCGGTGGCCGAACAGACCCAGGCCGCCCAGCATATCTCCCAGCATGCCGAGTCGACGGCCTCCAGCACCACCGACATGGCCCAGATGATCCACGACGTCTCGCATCGGGTGGAACGGTCTGGCGACACGTCGATGGCGCTCAAGGACGCGGTCGGCACCGTATCGGGCGAGGCGGGCACCTTGTCTGACAAGGTCCGGAGCTTCCTCGTCGCGCTCCGCGCCGCCTGATCGGAGGCCAAGCAGCCGGGCGTATGCGCGACCCAATCGCCGACGCCGTCCGTCCGCCGGGGGCGGCATGGGCCGCGCCCCAACCACGCTTGGCCTCAAAGCCCACGCCGGTGCGCGACCGCAGACAGCCAGCGTCCCGGTTTCAAACTGCTGCGGCCTGCGTCGGTCCCGCAAACGAAGGCGGCCAGGCGACGGAGCGCATCGCGCAAAAGACCGGCGTGATCGACGCATCAGATCCGCAGGAACTCCTGCATGGCGCAGATCCCGGGCGACCTGCAAATCGCGACAGGGAAGGCCTCCGATATCCGCACACTACCCAGGTCTTCCCAATCGAAGCGCCGCCCGGTCCGGCTCTTTCAGCAGCAGCTTCCGAGAACCCGATCCGGGGGGCGTGGCCCGGCTCGCCCGGGACAGCGCGACGCGGCTGTCAGGCCCAGAACGGCGCCCTCGAGGACCGGAAAAGCGAGCCGTGTCAAAGCGGGCCTTTCGCCGTGCTGCGCCGAAGGGCGTTCGGAAACCGAGAGATGGCGCCCTCGCACCTGACGGTTTCGATCGGCAGATGCCGATGACCGGAACAATTCCGGACCCGGGCGCGGCCCGCCCCCGGGCTCAGGCCTCTCGCGGCTGCGGACGCGACGGGATCTCTTTCAGGAGCCCCCCCACCGCCATGTCGGCAATGGCAGCGGCATCGACCTCGATGCCGCAGGCCACCCGCTCCAGCACCCAGTCGGCGCCGTTCAGCGCGGGCGAGCGGGCACAACCCGGCAGGCCGATCACCGGCCGCCCGCCCTGCGCCCCCAGAAACAACAGATTGCCCGGATCGACCGGCATGCCGAACCGTTCGACCGTCCCGCCCGCAAGGCGCACCGCCTCGGGCCCCACGTCGCGCGGGTCCGAAGTGGCCGAGCCCGTCAGGATCAACCCGATTTCGCCTGGCAGATCGGCCAGCACCGCGGCCATCGCCCCGGCCTCGTGCGGCACGACCCGCACCGCGTCGAGAGAAATCCCCAGCGCCGTCAGCCGGGCTTCGACCGCACCCGCGCCCTTGGCGGTCAGGCCCGGCTTCTGCCCCGCCACCTCGGACAGGATCAGCCCCGCCGATCGCCGCTGCACCGGATGCACCCGGACGGCCGACCGCCCGGCCTGGCAGGCCAGCGCAAGCGCCCTCCCCGGCACCGCATAGGGCAGGATCTTCACGGTACCGACCAGCATGCCGGGCGCGACCCGGACCAGCGGCGCGAGGGTTGCCAATGTGATGCCGGGATCGACCCGATTGATCGCCTGGACCGCCGCCGCGTCGAGCCCGACAACCCCGGGGCCGACCGCATGCAGGTTGACCCGCCCCCGCGCCGCCGGTCCGATCCGGAGCGCCGCAGCCAAGGGGTCCGGAACCAGCGCTGCCGCCAGCCGCGCCGCCGCGGCATCCTCGGTCACGTCGTCCGGATCGGGGCGCGCGACCGTGACCGAGGCGATGCCTGCCGCCGCCAGCGCCGCCCCATCCTCGGCCGTCAAAATGCGGCCCTTCTGCAGCCGCCGCCCCGCCAGCGTCAGCGAATGCGCGAGGATCGCGCCCTCGGCCTCGGCGGGCGGCACCGGACCGAAGCGCATCAACCCCGCCTCAGCCGCTGGACGATCTCGGCCAGGATCGCGACCGCGATCTCGGCCGGCGATCGCGCCCCGATATCAAGCCCCACCGGCGCGTGGATCGCCGCGATCCGGTCCGGTGCCACCCCGGCCGCCTGCAGCCGCTCGACCCGCTTGGCATGGGTGCGCGGCGAGCCGAGGCAGCCCAGATAGAACGCCTCGGACTGAAGCGCGGCCAGAATCGCCGGATCGTCGAGCTTGGGATCGTGGGTCAGGGTCACGACCGCGGTGCGGGCATCGAGGCCGAGGCCCGCCAGCGCCTCGTCGGGCCAGGCGTCGATCAGGGTCTCGCCGGGAAAGCGCGCCTCGGACCCGAAGGCCGGGCGCGGGTCGATGACCACCGGGGCAAAGCCCGCCAGCCGCGCCATCTGCACCAGTGGCTGGGCGATATGGACGGCCCCAACCACGGCAAGCCGCAGCGGCGGGTTGTGGATCGCGATGAAGGCCGCCCCCTCGAAGCCCGAGCGGTCGGCGCGCATCCGGTCGGCCAGAACCGGCCCGAGGTCCGGGTCGCCGGGCCCCGCAAGACGCCGGGCCCAGCTGTCGGTTTCGACCACATAGGCCACCGCCCGGCGCGCGGCCCGGGCCGCGACCAGATCGGCCAGAAGCGCCTCGGGCAGCGCCGCGCCCACCGGCTCGACCAGCACACGAATGCGGCCGCCGCAGGCGAGCCCCACGGCAAAGGCGTCCTCGTCGCTGACGCCGAAGTCGAGCAGGCGGGGGCGGCCGTCCCCCAGCGCCTCGAGCGCCTCGGCGATCACCGCGCCCTCGACGCAGCCGCCAGAAACGGAGCCCGCCATGCCGCCCGCGCCCGAGACCGCAAGCTGGCTGCCCACCGGGCGCGGCGCGCTGCCCCAGGTTTCGATCACGGTGGCCAGCACCGCGCCCTGCCCCGTCCTGTGCCATTCGAGCGCGGCTTCGGGGATCGCGTCATGGTCTGCGATCTGCATGGATGGTGTCCTCCCTCGGACCGGATATTGGGGGGCCGCGCCGCCGGGGGAAATAGGCAAAAGGTGGCGCCCCCGCCCGCCGGGGTCCGGCGGGCGGGGAGGCCGGGGCCGGCTATTCGGCGGGCGCGGTCTTCGCGGCGTCGGCAGCGGCGGCGCGGGCGGCCGTCCGTCCGACGATCCGGCGCGGCAGAAGGATCGCGATAAGGATGAAGGCAGCCCCCATCACGATGCCCGCCAGATCGCCCTGCAGCGCCGGGATCGCGGCGGGGTAGTCGGCCCCCGGAATGGCGCCCAGAGTCCATTTCTCGCCGTTCAGAAACCCGATCGACTCCCAGAACGGATAGCTGACCATGAAGCCCGCGGCGCCAACGAGCCCGCCCGCCACGAAGAACAACGCATCGATCCGGCCGACCGCAAGCCCGCACAGCCCGGTGCCCGGGCAATAGCCCGCGATGGCCCAGCCGAAGCCCAGGATCGCCCCGCCCAGCAGCACGCCCACATGGACCGCCTTCACCGACATGTGGCCCACATCGACAAGCCCGTACATCTGCCCCGCGAAGATCAGGATCGAGGCGGTGCCGATGGCCACGAGGATGGTCTTCATCAGGTTGGTATCGGTCAGGGTCAGCATCCTCGCGATCCAGTTCGGGTTCGTGGCCCCGATCCGGTCGAGCATCGCCCCGAAGGCCGCGCCCAGAAGCCCGGCGATGACAAGGGTCATGGTCATGGCTCAGCCCTCCTTCTTCAGAAGCGCCATCGCCGTCGGGAAGGCGGTCAGAAACGCCCCGAAGGCAAAGACATAGCCCGAGATCGAGGTCTGCATCATCCCCGACATCATGTGCCCCGAGGTGCAGCCCCCCGCAAGCCGCGCGCCGTAAAGCACCAGCACGCCGCCCGCGAAGGCCAGGACCCAGCGCAGCGGCCAGAAGCCGCCGGTATTGGCGCGGTACATGGCGGGCACGTTGCGTTCGCCCTTCGGCACGGTCGAGCGGATCAGCGAGGACAGGAACGCCCCCACCATCATCGCCAGAACGAAGACCACGGGATAGGTCAGCGGATTGCCCGCCTCGGCCGCCAGCGCCCCGCCCGATTTCGCCAGATAGGCATTGGTCGAGGTAAAGCCCTCGGCGGTCTGCGTGACGATGCCCGCATCGGGCTGCTGGAGGTTCCACAGGACGGCGTCGAGCACCACGAACTGGGTCGAGACGCCGATCGGCTTGGCCAGAAGCACGGCCAGGAAGAACACGATCCCAAGGAGCGGGCCGCCGATCTTCCAGTTGAGTGGCATGGGTTTCACCGGATTTCACTCCCCTCATTATATTCTCTGTTTGGAATATAATGACAGGGCGCGACGAGTCGGATCAAGACGGATCGCCTGTGACAAAAACGGAAACGGGAAACGCAAAAAACGCCGTGGGAGGGAGGGCCCACGGCGTTTCACTGACCGGCATCCGGGGAGGGAGGACCCCTTTGATGCCGAAATCCTGTGCTGGGAAAGACACAGGGACTCGCTGCGAGCTTGCTGGCGCCGGCTGGGAACGTTCCGACGCCGCCCGCAAACAGTGACTGTCAGATGTATCTTTCGCCGGGCCGTCACTTTGATCTGGATCAAACCGGTCCGGAATGTCGCATGGCGGCCAGCAATCGGTCGCGTTCGCCGGTGTCGCGGGCCTCGGAGACGGCCTCGGCGAGCTCTTCCAGCGAGCGGATCGAATGGCCTGCGCGAAAGCAGTCCACATGGGGCAGCATCGCCTGTATTCCCCGGGCCTTCGGCGCGAATCCGTCCCAGCGCAGAAGCGGGTTGATCCAGATGAGACGGAGCGCCGAGAGATGCAGCCGCTCGATCTCTCGCGACAGGATGTCCGTCTCGTCGCGGTCGAGCCCGTCGGTAATCAGCAGCACGACCGCGCCGGGGCCGAGAACCCGGCGCGACCAGTCGCGGTTGAAGGCATGCAGGGCACTGCCGATTCGGGTGCCGCCCTCCCAGTCGGGGGCCTCGGCCCCAGCCGCGGCAAGCGCCGCGTCGACGTCGCGGGTCGCGAGATGCCGGGTGATGTTGGTCAGGCGGGTACCGAAAGTGAAGGCATGGACCCGCGCCCAGCCCGCACCCCTGGCGTTCAAGACGGCGTGCAGGAAGTGCAGCACCATGCGGGAATATTGCGACATCGACCCCGAGATGTCGCAAAGCACCACCAGATTGGGCCAGCGCGGGCGCCGATTTTTCTGCGAAAAATCGCGGACCTCCCCGCCCGCGCGCAGGGAGGCGCGCATCGTGCCGCGCCAATCGGGCAGCCGCCCGTGCCGCGCGGCCTGGCTGCGGCGCGACACAAGAGGCGCCACCGGCAGGCGCAGCCGGGACAGCATCCGCTTCGCCTCGGCGGTCTCGGCGGTGCTCATCTGCTCGAAGTCGAGGCTCTTGAGACGTTCGCGTGCCGACTGGGTGCCGGTCGCATCGATCTCGATGTCCTCTTCGGGTCCAGGTTCGACGGGATCGGACAAATCGCGCGGCACGCCATCCAGCAGCGCCTCGGCCGCGCGCTTCTCGGCCGGGCGCGCCCGGCGCTCTTCTGCGGCACCGCGCAACGCAGGCAGCATCAGGCTCATCATGTGTTCGAGAAAGCGCGGGTCGCGCCAGTACAGCCGGAACACCTGGTCGAAGACCGCGCGATGCTCGGGGCGCGACACGAAACAGGCGGCGAGGGTATGGTGAAAATCGGCCCGGTCGGTGAAGCCCGCCGCCTCGACCGCGCGAACGGCATCGATGGCCCGGCCGGGACCGACCGGCAGCCCTGCCTTGCGCAGGGCACGCGCGAAATGAAGGATGTTGTGCGAGAGCTTCCCCTCGTCGGGGATGCCGAGGGCGGGATAGTCAGCCATCTTCATCCACTCCGGGGCGCGGCGGGGTCAGGCGGTCGCAAGTTCGGCCCTCACCGCATCCAGAAGGCGCCGCGCCTCGGAGCCTTCGAGCCGCTGGATGTCGTCCTGGTATTTCAGAAGCGCGCCGATGGTGTCGGCGATCACTTCTGGCGAGAGGCCGATCACGTCGAGGGCGAGCAGGCATTTGGCCCAGTCGATGGTCTCGGCGACGCCCGGCTTCTTGAACAGATCCTCGCTGCGAAGCCGCTGCACGAAGGCCACGATCTCGCGGCTGAGGGTTTCGGCCGCCTCGGGCGCGCGGGCCTGCAGGATCTCGAGCTCGCGGGCGAAATCGGGGTAGTCGACCCAGTGATACAGGCAACGCCGCTTCAGCGCGTCATGGACCTCGCGCGTGCGGTTCGAGGTCAGGATGACGATCGGCGGCTCGGCCGCGCGGATCGTGCCAAGTTCGGGGATCGTCACCTGGAAATCGCCCAGCGCCTCCAGCAGGAAAGCTTCGAAAGGTTCGTCGGTTCGGTCGATTTCGTCGATCAGCAGAACGGGCGCGCCGCCCGGCTGGGGCCGCATCGCCTGCAATAGCGGCCGTTCGATCAGGTAGCGTTCGTCGAAGAGCTCGGCTTGCAGCCCGGCGCGGTCGGCACCGCCCGCGGCCTCGGCAGTACGGATCGCGATCATCTGCGCGGCGAAGTTCCATTCGCAGACCGCACTCGCGGCATCGAGCCCTTCGTAGCATTGCAGGCGGATCAGCCGACGGCCCAGCGCTGCGGCAATGGCGCGGGCGATTTCGGTCTTGCCGGTGCCGGGCTCGCCCTCGAGAAAGAGCGGCCGCCCGAGCCTGAGCGCCAGAAAGGCCACCGTCCCGAGCGCGCGGCCGCAGACATAGTTCTGGCCCGCCAGCATCGCCTGCACCGCATCGATGGACCCGATCACTTCTGCCACCCGCCCTGTCCTTCTCCTTAGCGTTCCGCTGGCCCCCGTCCCAGGACCGGCGATTGCCTCACCCTGCCGCGCAGGCTATGCCTCGTCCATAAGCCTAAAGGAGGAGGAACGGCCTTGGAGAGTCCGCTGAAACCGAAGGATGCGCCCGAGCTGGCGCGATTCGACTGGGAGGACCCGCTGCGGCTGGAGGACCGGCTGGACGAGGATGAACGGATGCTGCGGGACGCGGCGCGGGCCTTTGCCCGGGACCGGCTGCAGCCCCGCGTGACCGAGGCCTTCCGCAACGAGACGGTCGAGCCGGAACTCTTCCGCGAGATGGGCGAGGCCGGGCTTCTGGGGGTGACGCTGCCCGAGGCATATGGCGGGCTTGGGGCGTCTTACGTGACCTACGGCCTTGTCGCGCGCGAGATCGAGCGGGTCGATTCGGGCTATCGCTCGATGATGTCGGTGCAGTCCTCGCTGGTGATCTATCCGATCTACGCCTACGGCTCGGAGGCGCAGCGACAGCGTTATCTGCCGGGGCTGGCGCAGGGCACGCTGATCGGCTGTTTCGGGCTGACCGAGCCCGAGGCGGGCAGCGATCCGGGCAGCATGAAGACCCGGGCCGAGAAGACCGCCACCGGCTACAGGCTGACCGGCACCAAGACCTGGATCTCGAACGCGCCAATGGCCGATATCTTCGTGGTCTGGGCGAAATCCGAGGCCCATGGCGGCAAGATCCGCGGATTCGTTCTGGAAAAGGGGATGGCCGGGCTTTCGGCGCCGAAGATCGAGGGCAAGCTGTCGCTTCGGGCCTCGCCCACCGGCGAGATCGCGATGGACGGGGTCGAGGTCGGCGAAGAGGCGCTTTTGCCCGGGGTCGAGGGGCTGAAGGGGCCGTTCGGCTGTCTGAACCGGGCGCGCTACGGCATTGCCTGGGGCGTGATGGGCGCGGCCGAGGCCTGCTGGCATGCGGCGCGGAGCTATGGGCTCGACCGGCGTCAGTTCGGCCGCCCGCTGGCCGCGACGCAGCTGTTCCAGAAGAAGCTTGCCGACATGCAGACCGAGATTGCGCTTGGGCTGTCGGCCTGCCTGCAGGTCGGGCGGCTGATGGACGAGGCCCGTGCCGCGCCCGAGGCGATCAGCCTGATCAAGCGCAACAATTGCGGCAAGGCGCTGGAGATCGCCCGGGCGGCGCGCGACATGCATGGCGGCAACGGGATTTCCGAGAGCTATCCGGTGATCCGCCACATGGTGAACCTCGAGACGGTGAACACCTACGAGGGCACGCATGACGTGCATGCGCTGATCCTCGGCCGCGCACAGACCGGGCTGCAGGCCTTTTTCTGAAGCCACCTGAGACCCCGTCGCGGGGCCGGAATCGCGCGCGCCGGTGTTAGTGTTCAGTTGGTTTGATACCGGTGGTTAACGAGGTTTGATCCCGGAAGAGCCCGGCAGTCCCCCGGTTATCCGGGATGGCCCGGCGGCGTCCGGCACAAGGTCAACGGCGTCTGCGGCGCTGCCACCATGCGTGAATTGCGGACTTCGCGACCCGGCGGCCTTCGGGAAATCTGCGCGATACCTCTGACGCGATACCGTCGAACGTCATGCGGTCGATGCGCGCCTCGATAAAGGCACGCAATTCAGGGTCCGTCTCGATCTTCGAGGGTCTTCCGGGCCGGTGATGGCGGCGATGGTCAGTCGGTTCCGGCAGGTCCTGGAAGCCGATTTGAACGCCCTTGGAATGCGCGCTCAAAGGGTCGACCCGGAGTTCATCCTCTGCCTGATCGAGCGCGTCCGCGAGCCGGTCCAAAAGCAACTTCAACTGCCCGACCACTGCGCAAGCGGTTCTGATCTGGAGCGACACGCCGTCCATCTGATCAATCGCTCAGCGCTTCGGGCCAAAGACCCAATTGACGTGCGACATCGGCTGCTTCCGACGAAACTGAGGCTCCTGCGGAAACTCTTTTGCGCGGTGGCGCGGCCGTCACAGCGTAAGACGTCAAGTGAGCATAGGCAGGAGCCGCCGAGGCAACAAAGCGGTCAAAGGCCGCTTCATCGGCCACGCATAGGTCACGCGCCCAAGCTTTCATCGGAGTTGTCAAAAACCCTTTCTGGAAGGCTTCCTCAACCTTTGCGGTTACGCGCTCCAAACGCCAGGCATTTCGCCCTTCCAAGGCCGCGCGCATGGCCGCGGCCGGAACGAACTCGCGCGGATCCGGTTTGGCCCCTTTGCGAAGTCCTGCCAGAACGCCTCGAAGGCGCCAGACAGGCGGGAAAGATCCGCCGCGGTCTCCTCGATCGAGTGGCGCATTTCGGTGGAAAGCAGACCGAATTCGGCCTGCCGCAGACCATCGATCAGGGCCTGGACGTCCCCGGCCACGTCGTTGAATGTGCCGCGAATATACCGGTCGATGTCTGCAGCCGATGCGCGGGACACGTCCCCCAGCGCGTCGATCACATCGGCCAGGGTTTCGAAGCGCTCCTTCGTCTTCCTGGCTTCGTCCTCGGCCCGGTTGATGCCAAGCGCCCACTGGCCCAGTACCGCCACGCCTCCGGTCAGCGCGATGGTCGCGAGGCTGACAGGGTTGGCCTTGGAACCGAACCCGAGCTGCCAGAGAGCAAACCCGACATTCACCCGTGCGCGCATCCCGTAGAGGAACTCCGCGTTGGTGAAGACATGGGGATTCGTCGGCTCCGTCATCGCTTCGAACACGTAGGGTTCGCGCTCCTGAAAGATGAGCGGACGAACGGCGCGAGACGTGTCCAGAAGGTACCATGCGGGACCAATGCCATCCTGCATGTTGCTGATGAGTTCGGTGGTCCCGTCCGACTTCTTGACCGGGTGTTCCGCGTCGAAGAAAGGCTGGCCGTCGAAACAGCTTGCCGTGAACCCGGAAGACAGAAGCCCGAAGATCAGCTCTTCCGGATGGTGCCTCGCAAGGCGGCCCATCTCGGCAAACGCGGGTTTGAAGACGCCGAGCCGGTCGTCGGTGATGTCGTTGCGGCGCACCGCGATGGTGCTCTCGAAATCGCGATTGCGAATCGTGAACCCGTGGCCCGTCAGGCTGTGCACCTCGCGCGGCCCGATCCACTCCCGCAGCTGGGGAATGGTGCCGAGCCAGCCGTAGTCCTCGCTGGCAGCGCTGCTGGGAACCGTCATCGCGATGTCGCGCCAATGCACCTCCGCAGCGATCTGAGCATCCGTGACGACTGTCTTGAACCCTCGGAACACGAGGTCGAGGTTCTCGCGATTGATGATCATCGGGCAGTGTCTCCTGTCTGTCTGGACCAGCCTTGCGGCCCATTTCAGGAAACAGGAGACCATTGCCGGACGCTGCGGATCACCCGCACCCACGTGTGGGGGGGTGATGTTTCAGCAATTCCGGGATGCCCTGAAACTACGGTTTCGCCATCTTCGGCTCAAGCCAATTCGGCACTTTGGGCCGGGTCTTCCCCATCCGGGCGCGAGACTTCGTCGATTGAACGGTTTTCCGGGCCGATTAAACGGGTCAGGCAATCGCATTGGGGCGACGCGCTCAGCGAGCGTCTGAGGGCCTCGTGGGGGAAAGACTGCGGGCGGCAGTTTGCCCTGCCGCCCGCCTGGGCAAATTCCCTGGAACCACGTCAGGCCGATGCGCGCCTCTTCATCGACTTCAGGGCGGTTATGACCTTTCGCGCATCCGCCATCGTCAGGAACCGCAGGCTGGACACTTTCCAGTAATGTTCCAACCAGGCATTCAACGAGGTTTCACCGGCCCCGTCGCAGCGGGTGAACTCCACCCGGAGTGTGCGGATCAGTTCCAACTGCGAGAAGCTCGCCATGCCCGGTCGCTCTCCGAAGTCCTGTCCCCGTGCCCTCGTGGGCGCGAACCCGAGCCATTCGAAGTATCCCATCACGGCTTGGAAACCGTCACGGTCGAGGTCTTTCGAACTGGTGACGCCAGCAAGTTCGACCAACACCATGCGATAGGCGGCTTCCGGCAACCTCAGTTTGCGCCGGGCGACATGAAGCAACTTGATCTGGTTACCGGAAATGGTCATTCCACCAACTCCGCTTCGGCCCGCCGTGCATCACCGGACGGCGCGGTTGCGACCCCGGCCGAGGTCCGCTCCGGGTTCACCGTCCTTTTCTCGATGGGCCAAAGCCGATCTTCCAGCGCGTTGATCTTGGGACGCAGAGCCTCCACCGCTAGCCGCGCGACGGCCATACCCTTTTCAGGATCATGGAGCGCGCCACCCTGGTCCAGTTCGACCGCGAGGATTTCCAGAACATTCAGGGCAGACCACAACAGAAGCTCGGCATCCGAGTAGGCCGCCACAATCTGCCGAACCTCGTCAGCAGACAAAGTGACGACCATTTCCCCCACATCTTGCGTCATTGTATCCGAGCCCCCTTCTGTCCTTTCGGATCAGCGATCTTTGCGGATTCCATCATTGGGATGCGCCAGCCGCTTGGCCGCTTCGCCCCGGCCGTGCCGCGCCGCGATCCGCTGCGCCTCGGGCAGCGCCTGCCAGCGGCGATAGACGGTTGGCCAGGACGGCCAGGCCCAGCCCTTGCGCCGCGCCACGTCGCGCACGTCGCGCCATGCCTGCCAAAGCGGGAGCTCGGGCGCGGCGTCCCGGATCGTGGTCACAAAGAACTGCCAGGCCTCGTCCGAGACTTCTGCCAAGGCGGTGTTGCCTTTGCAGCCCGGCAGCAGTGGCCGGGGCATAGTTGATCGGGTCCACCCCTTTGACGGCCGCAAGAAGCCGCTTCAAAGAGGGCTTTGAAACCGCTTCGGCGGGGAACCGCGCGCGCACCAGGTGCAGCCGATCCGGCCAGCCGTGGCCCTCGGCCGCGAGCGAGACCAGAAGCCGTGCCATCGCGGCCTTCCGCTCGGCCCGTTCGCGCAGCGAGGGCGACGCCTCCATGAACGCCGCGTGCGCCGCCTCGTCATAGGTGCCCGGCTCAAGGTGCAGCTCGTCGCAAGTCTTGCGTTGCCAGGCCAGCCGCTCGGGCT
Source organism: Rhodovulum sp. BSW8 (assembly GCF_003314725.1). Classification (NCBI taxonomy): domain Bacteria; kingdom Pseudomonadati; phylum Pseudomonadota; class Alphaproteobacteria; order Rhodobacterales; family Paracoccaceae; genus Rhodovulum; species Rhodovulum sp. BSW8. The sequence continues at coordinate 332,819 of NZ_QNVX01000005.1, read as the reverse complement.
CGGGCAGGTCGGAGACCGGGAAGAAGAAGACGTTGCCGTTGGGGCGCGGATTAATACCGTTCCGCTTGAGCCAGGCGAGGCAAGCGCGCTTGCTCGTCGGGATCGAACCAACGCCGGTCAGCTCTGAAGCGGTTGCCAGGAGCACCGGGGCACCGGGGCACCGGGGCACCGGGGCACCTCGTATTCTTGCTTTACCCAATGGCGGGCTTTATGCTGTGCACAGTAACGCACTGCAGTGCGTACATCGACACTAATTTGCAAGGTTACGCGCGAAATGACCGCCGAGCAAGAACGCTACGAGACTATCGACATCTCGAAAACGCTCCGTTCGATAATGGCTGTTCGGCGTCTTACAGTGTCGGACATGGCAAGAATGGCGGGCGTCTCGAAGCGTGCCATGGACAACTATCTTGCCGGTCCCAGCAAGCCGCGAGCGACGGCCATCGCGTCCTTGGCCAAAGCGTTGGAACTCAGCGCAGACACGATCTTGTTCGGCGAGTTGGATGTGAACGGAGAGGCGGCCTACCAAGCGGCCTTCAATACCTTCGTTAAGCTGATGCGTGACCTGAAATCGGATCCTGATCTGTCGAAGCGGTTCTTGGACTTCGAACCCGGCTCTGAGGCATTCAACGACTTCGTGATGAGCCTCGCCTTCGAACGCGCGGGCGCTTTCCGCCGCCAGTTCGCCGCCACGCGCCGCGAGGGCAAGATCGTCTTTTTGTGACCTCCAATGGCACCGTGAAGCGTGACGTCTACGCGTAACGATCCCTGCAAGCCCCAATTGAAATCATTGGATTTTTTACTGCACCTTTGGGTGTTTTGCGGCGTTTCCGGCCCAAATCGGCCCCATCGGTATCAAACCTCGTGAACCAGCCCCCCATTGCAAGCACATGAAAAGGCTTGTTATTTTTTCGGCCCGGCATCAAACCATCTGAACCGCGTCAGCCGGGGGCTCTGCCCCCGGACCCCCGGGGTATTTCGGCCAAGAAGAAGAACAGGCCCTTCGCCGCACTGGGTTTCGGGCTGAAACCGGCGTATGTGGAAGCCGTGCCTTTTCGTGCAGGAGTGCCCACAATGCCCTTGGATCTCTGGTTTGCCTTTGCTGCGGCTTCGGCCCTTCTTCTGATGAGCCCCGGCCCGACGGTCCTGCTTGTGCTGAGCTATGCCCTGAGCCAGGGGCGGCGGGTGGCCGTGGCGATGGCCCTGGGCGTGGCCCTGGGAGATCTGATCGCGATGACGGCCTCTCTGGCCGGCCTGGGCGCGCTGGTGCTGGCCTCGGCCACGCTGTTCTCGGTGCTGAAATGGGTGGGGGCGGCCTACCTGGTCTGGCTCGGGATCAAGCTTTTGCGGAGCCGCCCGGCGGCACTGGAAGAGGAGAGCGGCGGCGTGCCAGAGCAGCGCCCGGCCCGGGCGATTTTCGCCCATGCCGCGATGGTCACCGCGTTGAACCCGAAATCGATCGCGTTCTTCATCGCCTTCGTTCCGCAATTCCTGCGGCCCGAGGCGCCGCTGGCGCCGCAATTCGCGACGCTGATCGCCACATTCGTCGGGCTCGCCGCGCTGAACGCGCTGAGCTATGCGCTGCTGGCCGACCGGCTCAGGGCGCAGATCCGGCGGCCTTCGGTGCTGCGCTGGATGACCCGGGCCGGGGGGGGCGCGCTGATCGGCATGGGGGCCCTGACCGCGACGGCGGCGCGCACCTGACCGGCCCCGGGGCGGTTTTCCGCTGACCGGACGCCGTGCCGCGCCGGTCGGTGAAAAACGCGCCTTTCGGACGCCGCAACTTGGATCTAGGCTTCCTCACGGTTGTAGAGGTGGGCATGAAGGACCGGTTCGCGAGCGAAAGCGAGACAGGCCGCTGGCATACACTGCTGGACCGGTCCGGTACGGGGGCGTGGGTCAAGGCGCTTGGCCCCGACCATGCCGCCGTCTGGGCGGCGGGGGGCGGCACGCTTCTGGTCACTTTCGAGCAGGCCCGCGAGATCCTGACCGGGGCGACCGTCGGCCATACCCTGGCCGCCCAGCTTGCCGAGCCCGCGGGCTGGTCGCGGCTGACCTTGGTAGCCCATGGCGCGACCTGGTTCCGCGACCGGGCGGTTTACGACTTCTTCGACGAGCGCGTCGATTCAGAATTCTTCGACGCGTTCGATCGCGTGGTGTTCTACGGGGCGGGCATGTGCGGCTATGCGGCCTGCGCCTATTCCGTCGTGGCACCGGGGGCGGCTGTGGTTGCGCTCGCGCCGCAGGCCACGCTGGACCCCGCGCGGCTGGACTGGGACCGGCGTTTTCTGATGGCAAGGCGGCGCGACTTTACCTCGCGCTATGGCTATGCCCCGGACATGATCGAGGCCGCCTGCTGTGCGGCAATCCTCTACGACCCGGCGCAGACGCTCGACGCGATGCATGCCGCTTTGTTTGACGGGCCCAACGTGATGCGGCTGGCCACGCCCCATTGCGGCGACGCGCTCGAGGCGCATCTGTCGGCCATGGCCGTCCTGCCGGAACTGATCGACGCGGCGGGCGAGGGTCAGTTGACCGCCGAGGTCTTTTTCCGGCTTTTCCGGGCGCGGCGCCAGCATGCACCCTATCTTGCGGCCCTTCTGGACCGGCTTGACAAGTCCGGCCGCACCGATCTGGCGCGGGGCGTTCTGCGTCATGCAAGCCATGTTGCCGAGCACGAGCACCTGACCGGCGCACGCACCGATCTGGACCGGCGGCTGCGACGCCACCGGCCGGACGTGCCGGTCTGAGCGACCGACCGGCCGCAGATCAAAGGTAGAAGCGGTCGCTGAAAATCCGGCGGATCACGTCCTGCCGGGTCAGCCCCCGGGCCGCCAGATCCTCGTCCGAGATGGCGTTCAGCTTTTCCAGCGCACGGGTGCGCGGGTGGTTCTCGACGATGCGGACCATCGCCGCGATGATCGAGGAAACGAGCGAGCCGCGTTGGCCCGCAACATGCGTATTCGCGAGTGCCATATGGAAACTCCTGTTCGCGTACAGTTGTTTCCTCCCATGCCCGCAAGATAGGACAGTATCCGTGACTTTTCCATTGACGGATGGGAAGCCCCGCCTTGCGTCAGGCGCTTGGCTCAGGCGCGGCGCGCGGCGCCCCAAGGCCGCAAGCCGACCGCGATCGGTACTGGAAAGCGCCCGGGCGATTGTGTATCGCCCTGCCCCATGACCCAGAGCCTCACGATCCGCCGCCCCGACGACTGGCACCTGCATCTGCGCGACGGCGCCATGATGGCCGGCGTGCTGCCCGAATCCGCCCGCGACTTCGCCCGCGCCATCGTCATGCCCAATCTGGTGCCGCCGGTGGTGACCGGGACCCAGGCCGCCGCCTATCGCGACCGGATTATCGCCGCGCTGCCCGAGGGGGCGGACTTCACCCCCCTGATGACGCTCTATCTCACCGAAGAAACCGATCCCGAGGATGTGGCCCGCGCCCATGCCGAGGGGCTGGTGACGGCGGTCAAGCTCTACCCCGCCGGGGCCACGACCAATTCGGCCTCGGGCGTGAGCGATTTCGACAAGGTGCGCGGGGTCCTGGACAGGATGGCCGAGATCGGCTGCCCGCTTTGCGTCCATGGCGAGGTGGTCGACCCCGAGATCGACATCTTCGACCGCGAGGCGGTCTTCATCGACCGGGTGCTCGACCCGATCCGCCGCGCGGTGCCGGGCCTGAAGGTGGTGATGGAGCATATCACGACCTCGGACGGCGTCGATTACGTGCGCTCGGCCGAAGCGGGGCTTGGCGCGACGATCACCACCCATCACCTGATCATCACCCGCAACCATATTCTGGTGGGCGGGATCAAGCCGCATTACTATTGCCTGCCGGTGGCCAAGCGCGCGCGCCATCGCGACGCGCTGGTCGCGGCGGCCACCTCGGGCGATGTGCGCTTCTTTCTCGGAACCGACAGCGCGCCCCATGCCGACCCGGCCAAGGAAAGCGCCTGCGGCTGCGCCGGGGTCTTTTCAGCCACGAACACGCTGTCCTGCCTCGCCGAGGTCTTCGAACGCGCGGGCGCGCTTGACCGGCTCGAGGCCTTCGCCTCGCTGAACGGCCCCGCCTTCTACGGCCTGCCGCCCAATGAGGACCGCATCACCCTGACCCGGGATGCCGCGCCCGTCGCCTATCCCGCGCGGATCGAGACCGGGGCCGGGCCGGTGACGCTGTTCGATCCGGGCTTCGATCTGCACTGGCGGGTCGAGCGGTGAGCCGCGGATTTTTCGCAGAAAAATCGCCGGGCCGGGCCGCACCCGTCCGGCAGGATACGGAGACGCTTGCGCCATGATCCCGACCGCCTTCCCCGACAAGTCCGAAATCGCCCGCCTCTCCGCCCGCATGCTGCTGGAAATCGGGGCGGTGCATTTCAATGCCGAAACGCCCTTCACGCTCGCCTCGGGCCTGCCCTCGCCCACCTATATCGACTGCCGCAAGCTGATCTCGTTTCCGCGGATCCGCGCCACGCTGATGGATTTCCTGACCGTCACCGTGCTGCGCGACGCGGGCTTCGAGGCCTTCGACTGCATCGCGGGCGGCGAAACCGCGGGCATCCCCTTCGCAGCCCTCGTGGCCGAGCGGATGGCGCTGCCCATGACATATGTCCGCAAGAAGCCCAAGGGCTACGGCCGCAACGCCCGCATCGAGGGCGTGATGGCCGAAGGCGACCGGGTGCTTCTGATCGAGGACCTGACCACCGATGGCGGCTCGAAGATCAGCTTCGTCGACGCGATCCGCGACACCGGCGCCATTTGCGGTCATACGGCGGTGATTTTCTATTACGGGATCTTCCCCGAAACCGAAAAGACCCTGGGCGATCACGGCATCCGGCTGCATCATCTCTGCACCTGGTGGGACGTCCTGGCCGAGGCCCGCGCCCAGGGCACCTTCGATTCCGCCACGCTTGCCGAAGTCGAGGAATTCCTGAAAGCGCCGCGCGCCTGGCAGGAGGCGCGAGCCAAGGTTTAGGCGCAAACCCGCCTGTCTGACGCCGGAAACCTCTCGACCGTCCGGCCGGGGAGCCCGACAGGAAACCAAATCTTGACGCAAGGCCACCTCGACCCGCAAGACTCGGGGTGGAAACTTATGAACCATTCATCCACAGGCTATCCACAGGTTTACCCAGATTGCCGTGGCCGCAGGCGGGGGGCTAGAACCCCCCTGCAGGGAGTTTAACGAACATGAACAAGGTCAGAACCATCCGGCCCGAGGGCGAGGAGGCGGACGACACGACCGGCCTGCCCCATAACATCGAGGCCGAGCAGCAATTGCTGGGCGCGATCCTGACCAATAACGAGATCTTCGACCGGATCGCGTCCATCGTCCAGCCGCAGCATTTCTACGATCCGGTCCATTCCCGGATCTTCGAGATCGCCGCCAACCGGATCCAGAAGAACCAGCTGGCCTCGCCGGTCACGCTGAAAGCCTTCCTCGAGGATGACGAGGGGCTCGCCGAACTGGGCGGGCCGGCCTATCTGGCGCGGCTCGCAGGGGCCGCGATCTCGTCCTTCGCGGCGCGCGACTATGCCCAGATGATCTACGATTTCTGGCTGCGCCGCGAACTGATGAAGCTCGGCGCCGAAATCTCGGACAAGGCCGCCAAGGTCGACATCGCCTCGGAACCGGCCGCCCAGATCGTCGAGGCCGAACAGGGGCTCTACAAGCTGGCCGAGAAGGGCCAGTCGGAAACCGGATTTCAGTCCTTCCTGCGCGCCGTCACCGATGCGGTGAAGGTCGCCAATGCCGCCTATCAGCGGGACGGCGGGCTGGCGGGCCTCTCGACCGGGCTGACCGATCTCGACAAGAAGCTCGGCGGGCTGCACCGGTCGGACCTTCTGATCCTCGCCGGGCGGCCCTCGATGGGCAAGACCTCGCTGGCGACCAACATCGCCTTCAACATCGCCCGCGCCTACAAGCGCGGCACCCTGCCCGACGGATCGGTCGGCGCGGTCAATGGCGGCGTCGTGGGCTTCTACAGCCTTGAGATGAGCGCCGAACAGCTGGCCGCCCGGGTCCTGTCGGAGGCCGCCGAGGTGCCCTCGGAACAGATCCGCCGCGGCGACATGACCGAGACCGAGTTCCGCCGCTTCGTCAACGCCGCCAAGGACCTCGAGGCCTGTCCGCTCTACATCGACGACACGCCCGCCCTGCCGATCAGCCAGCTTGCGGCCCGCGCCCGGCGGCTGAAACGGACCCACGGGCTCGATGCGCTTTTCGTCGACTACCTGCAGCTCGTCCGCCCCGCCACCGCCAAGGACAGCCGGGTCAACGAGGTGTCCGAGATCACCCAAGGGCTGAAGGCCATCGCCAAGGAGCTGGACATCCCCGTCGTGGCGCTGTCACAGCTGTCGCGCCAGGTCGAAAACCGCGAGGACAAGCGGCCGCAACTGTCGGACCTTCGGGAATCGGGCTCGATCGAGCAGGACGCCGACGTCGTGATGTTCGTGTTCCGCGAGGAATACTACAAGGAACGGGAAAAGCCCGGCGATCACGACCTCGAGGGCATGGCCAAGTGGCAGGAGCAGATGGAATCGGTCCATGGCAAGGCCGAGGTCATCATCGGCAAGCAGCGGCACGGGCCCATCGGCTCGGTCGAGCTGAGCTTCGAGGGCCGCTTCACCCGCTTTGGCAACCTTGTCAAACCCTGGCAGCAGGGACAGGCGGTCGAGGGCTTTTGATCGCCCCGGACGCGGGCGGGCCGAGCCCGGGCCATTCGGCTCTTGACGCGGCCCGCGCGCGTGGCACAACAGCGGCCATGGCTACCGGTACACTCACGATCGATCTCGACGCGCTCGCGCGCAACTGGAAGGCGCTCGACCGCGCAAGCGGAGCGGGCGTGGAAACGGGGGCGGTCGTCAAGGCCGACGGCTACGGGCTGGGCGGCGACCGCGTGGCCCGCGTGCTGGCCCAGGCCGGCGCCCGGCGCTTTTTCGTCGCCGCCGCCGAGGAAGGCGCCCAGATCCGCAACGCGCTGGGACCGGGGCCGCAGATCTGCGTGTTCTCGGGCCATATGGCGGGCGATACCGACATGATCGGCGATCTCGACCTGGTGCCGATGCTGAACTCGGTCGACCAGCTGACCCGCCACATGGAGGGCCTGCCGGGTCGTGCCTTCGGCATCCAGCTCGATACGGGGATGAACCGGCTGGGTCTTGAACCGGCCGAATGGGCGGCGGTGCGCGACATCGTCCTGGCCGCGGGGCCGGTCCTGATCATGAGCCACCTCGCCTGCGCCGACGAGCCCGGCCACCCCGCGAACCTTCAGCAACTGACCGCCTTCCGCGAGATGACCGACGGCTGCGCCGTGCCGCGCTCGCTTTCCGCGACGGGCGGCGTTCTGCTGGGGCCCAACTATCATTTCGACGTCACCCGCCCCGGCATGGGCGTCTATGGCGGGCTGCCCTTCCCCGAGGCCGAGCCGGTCGTGGGCCTGTCCTTCCCGGTGATCCAGACCCGCGAGGTGCAGCCCGGCGAAAGCATCGGCTACGGTTACACCTTTACCGCGCCCGAGCGCCGCGTGGTCGCGACCGTGACCGCGGGCTATGCCGACGGCATGCACCGGGCGCTGTCGAACCGTGGCCAGCTCTGGTTCGAGGGCACGCCCTGCCCCATCCTCGGCCGGGTCTCGATGGACCTCATCACCGCCGACATCACCCATCTGGGCACGGTTCCGCCCGCGCTTGACCTGCTTTGCCCCGAACAGGGGGTGGACGCGGTCGCCGACACCGCCGGGACCATCGGCTACGAGATCATGACCTCGCTCGGCCGCCGCTATGCCCGCCGCTATGTCGGCGGTGCGGGCACATGATCCTGCTGAACCCCGTCGGCGCGCTCGGTCGCGCGGTGCTGGACGGGCTGGCCGCGCTCGGGCGACTCACGCTCTATCTCGGGGCCACGCTTTACGCGATGGTGCGCCCGCCCTTCTATTTTCGAGAATTCGGGCATGCGGTCTGGGTGATCGGCTACAACAGCCTGCCCGTCGTCGGGCTGACCGCCGTCTTCACCGGCGCGGCGCTGGCATTGCAGATCTACGAGGGCGGCTCGCGCTTCAATGCAGGCCAGGTCGTGCCCTCGATCGTCGCCATCGGCATGGCGCGCGAACTGGGTCCGGTGATGGCGGGCCTGATGGTCGCCGCGCGGGTCTCGTCCTCGATCGCGGCCGAGATCGGCACGATGAAGGTGACCGAGCAGATCGACGCGCTGGTCACGCTTTCGACCGACCCGATGCGCTATCTGACGGTGCCCCGGGTGCTGGCGGCGACGGTCACCGTGCCGGTTCTGGTCGCCGTGGGCGATTCCATCGGCATCTTCGGCGGCTATCTGGTGGGCACCCAAAGCCTCGGGCTGAACGCCGCCGCCTATCTGAAGAACACCGCCGATTATCTGGAAATCTGGGACGTGACCTCGGGTCTGGTGAAGGGCGCGGCCTTCGGCTTCCTGATCGCGCTGGTCGGCTGCTATTATGGCATGAATTCGGGCCGCGGCGCCCAGGGCGTGGGGGCCGCCACGAAATCGGCGGTGGTCGCCGCCTCGGTTCTGGTGCTGGCCGCCAACTACATTCTCACAACCCTGTTCTTCGCCGCATGATCGAGCTTCGCGATATCCGCAAGGCCTTCGGCCGGAACCATGTCCTGAGGGGCGTGACGCTGACCGTCCCGAAGGGCGAAAGCATGGTCATCATCGGCGGGTCTGGCACCGGCAAGTCGGTGCTGCTGAAATGCATCCTCGGGCTGGTGCGGCCCGATGCTGGCCAGATCCTGATCGAGGGCGAGGATGCGTCGCGCGCCGAACGCGAGGCGTTTCTGGCGCGCTTCGGGATGCTGTTTCAGGGCGGCGCGCTGTTCGATTCGCTGCCGGTCTGGCAGAACGTGGCCTTCCGGCTGATGCGCGGCGCCACCAAGCGGCCCAAGGCCGAGGCCCGCGAGATCGCCATCGAAAAGCTGCGCCGGGTCGGGCTGAAACCCGAGGTCGCCGATCTGTTCCCGGCCGAGCTGTCGGGCGGCATGCAGAAACGCGTGGGTCTGGCCCGCGCCATCGCCGCCGATCCCGAGATCATCTTCTTCGACGAACCCACCACCGGGCTCGACCCGATCATGGCGGGCGTCATCAACGAGCTGATCCGCGAGATCGTGGTCGAGATGGGCGCGACCGCCATGACCATCACCCATGACATGAGCTCGGTCCGGGCCATCGCCGACGACGTGGCGATGCTGCATGGGGGCGTGATCCAGTGGACCGGGCCGGTCGCCGACATGGACCACTCGGGCGATCCCTATCTCGACCAGTTCATCCATGGCCGCGCCGAAGGCCCCATCGAGGCGGTGCGGTGACGGTCCGGCCGTGACCCTGCGGCTGCTGCGCTTCGCCAATCTGGCGCTGCTGATCCTCTTCCCCATCGCCTGGGCCGCGCCACTGTTGCGCGCGGGGCTCCTGCCGCTGTTCGGGATGTCGGAAATCTCGGTGCTGTCGGGGCTGGCCTCGCTCTGGCAGGCCGATATCTTCCTCGCGCTGCTGGTGACGCTGCTGGCGCTGGTCGCGCCCTATGCCAAGACCGTCGGGCTGGCGCTGGTCCAGTACGATCTGGCCTCGCCCCGGCTGCTGCCCGCGATCCATGTCATGGGCAAGCTCGCCATGGCCGATGTCTTCCTGATCGCCATCTATGTCGTGGTCGCGAAAGGGGTGGGCCTCGGCCGGGTCGAAACCGCCTGGGGGCTTTACCTCTTCACCTTCTGCGTACTGGCCTCTCTGGCATTGTCGAGCCTGACGGCCCGGGTGATGCACCGGACCTGACGCCCGGCATGGTCCGCCGGGCACCTGTCTTCAGGCCGCCGCCGCGTCGCCGGCCTTGCCGGGCGTGTAGTTCAGGACCGGCGCCAGATGGCGTTCGGCCTCGGCGAGCGCAATCCCCTTCCGCGCGGCATAATCGGCGACCTGATCGGCCTCGACCTTGCCGACCCCGAAATAGAAGCTGTCGGGATGGGCGAAATAAAGCCCCGAAACCGACGGCCCAGGCCACATCGCCATGCTTTCCGTCAGGCGGATGCCCACGGCCCGTTCCGCATCGAGCAGCCGGAAGAGCGTCGTCTTCTCGGTATGGTCGGGCTGGGCCGGGTAGCCCGGCGCGGGGCGGATGCCCTTGTAGGGCTCGGCGATCAGCTCTTCGGGGGTGAAGGTCTCATCGGGTGCATAGCCCCAGAGGCTGCGGCGCACTTCCGCATGCATGCGCTCGGCGAAGGCCTCGGCGATGCGGTCGGCCAGCGCCTTGACCATGATCGCGCCATAGTCGTCATGCTCGGCCGCCATGCGCTCGGCAATGGCGATTTCCTCGGAGCCCGCCGTCACCGCAAAGCCGCCCAGATAATCGGGCGCGGTGCCTTCGGGCGCCACGAAATCCGACAGCGCCGCATTGGCCACGCCCGGTCGCTTGACGGTCTGCTGGCGCAGGGTGTGGAAGGTGGCGAGCGTTTCCTTGCGGTCCTCGCCCGTGTAAAGCCGCACATCGTCGCCCACCGCATTGGCGGGCCAGAAGCCCACCACGCCCTTCGGCGCGAACCAGTCGCCCTGCACGATCCGGTCGAGCATCCGCCGCGCATCGTCGTAAAGCGCCCGCGCCGCCTCGCCCTTGGCCTCGTCCTCGAGGATGCGGGGAAAGACGCCCTTCATGTCCCAGGCGTGGAAGAACGGAGTCCAGTCGATATGCGCCGCCAGATCGGCCAGATCCCAGCGGTCATAGACCCTGGTGCCGAGGAAGGAGGGCTTCGCCGGCGTGTAGCCCGTCCAGTCGATGGCGATCCGGTTGGCGCGGGCGGCCACGAGCGGCAGGCGCTTCTTGGCGGCCTCGCCGCGGGCATGCTTTTCGGCGATCTCGCGATACTCCTCGCGGATGCCCTCGACATAGCCCGACCGCTGGTTGTCGCTCAGCAGCGCGGACACGACGCCCACCGCCCGGCTGGCATCGGTCACATAGACCGCCTGCCCCGCCGTGTAGTTCGGCGCGATCTTCACAGCCGTATGCACCTTGCTGGTCGTGGCCCCCCCGATCAGCAGCGGAATGTCGAAGCCCTGCCGCTGCATCTCGGAGGCCATGTGAACCATCTCGTCCAGCGAGGGCGTGATCAGCCCCGACAGGCCGATGATGTCGACTGCGTGCTCCTTCGCGGCGGCGATGATCTTCTCGGGCGGGACCATGACGCCCAGATCGACGATTTCATAATTGTTGCAGGCCAGCACGACGCCGACGATATTCTTGCCGATGTCATGGACGTCGCCCTTGACGGTCGCCATCAGCACCTTGCCCGCAGCCTCGCGGCGGCCGTCCTTTTCGGCCTCCATATGGGGCAGCAGCACGGCCACGGCCTGTTTCATCACGCGGGCCGATTTCACCACCTGCGGCAGGAACATCTTGCCCGCCCCGAAAAGGTCGCCCACCACGTTCATCCCCGCCATCAGCGGGCCCTCGATCACGTGCAGAGGCCGCTCGGCCGCCAGCCGGGCCTCTTCGGTATCGGCCTCGATGAATTCGGTGATGCCGTTGACCAGAGCATGTTCCAGCCGCTTCCCGACCGGCAGCTCGCGCCAGGACATGTCCTTTTCGCGGGCCTGAGACCCGCCCTGCCCGCGGTATTTCTCGGCCAGCTCCAGCATCCGCTCGGTCGCATCGGCGCGGCGGTTCAGCACCACGTCCTCGCAGGCCTCGCGCAGCTCGGGATCGATCTGGTCATAGACCGCCAGCTGACCGGCATTGACGATGCCCATATCCATCCCCGCCTGGATGGCGTGGTACAGGAACACCGCATGCATCGCCTCGCGCACGGGCTCGTTGCCGCGGAAGCTGAAGGACAGGTTCGACACGCCGCCCGAGATATGGACATGCGGGCAATCGGCCGTGATCCGCCGCGTGGCCTCGATGAAATCGACGCCGTAATTGTCATGCTCCTCGATGCCGGTCGCGACGGCGAAGACGTTCGGGTCGAAGATGATGTCCTCGGGCGGAAAACCGACTTCTTCGGTCAACAGCTTGTAGGCGCGGGCGCAGATCTCGACCTTGCGGTCCTCGGTATCGGCCTGGCCCTTCTCGTCGAAGGCCATCACGATCACCGCCGCACCATAGGCCCGGCACAGCCGCGCATGATCGAGGAAAGCCTCTTCGCCCTCCTTCATCGAGATCGAGTTGACGACCGGCTTGCCCTGCACGCATTTCAGGCCCGCCTCGATCACCTCCCATTTCGAGCTGTCGATCATCACCGGCACGCGGGCGATGTCGGGTTCGGCGGCGACGAGGTTCAGGAAGTCGATCATCGCCTGTTTGCTGTCAATCAGCCCCTCGTCCATGTTGACGTCGATGATCTGGGCGCCGTTCTCGACCTGGTCGCGCGCCACATCGAGGGCGGTGGCGTAATCCTGCTCCTTGATCAGCTTGCGGAACCGGGCAGAGCCGGTGACGTTCGTCCGCTCGCCCACGTTCACGAAGGGGATGTCGTCGGTCAGGGTGAAGGGTTCCAGTCCCGAGAGCCGCATCTTCGGCGCGATCTCGGGGATCTTGCGCGGGGCATGCCCCTCGACCGCCTTCGCCACGGCCGCGATATGGTCATAGGTCGAGCCGCAGCAGCCGCCGACGATATTGACCAGCCCGTCTGTCGCGAAGCCCTCGACCAGGGCCGCCATCTCGTCGGGGGTCTGGTCGTACTCGCCCATCTCGTTCGGGAGCCCCGCATTGGGATAGGCGCAGATCAGCGTGTCGGCCACGGCCGAAAGTTCCGCCAGATGCGGGCGCATCGCATCGGCGCCAAGCGCACAGTTCAGCCCGACGGTCAGCGGCCGGGCATGGCGCACTGAATGCCAGAAGGCCGTCGGCGTCTGGCCCGACAGCGTGCGCCCCGACAGGTCGGTGATGGTGCCCGAGATCATAACGGGCAGGCGCAGGCCGGTTTCGGCAAAAACCTCTTCGCAGGCGAAGATCGCGGCCTTGGCGTTCAGCGTGTCGAAGATCGTCTCGATCAGCACCAGGTCGATGCCGCCCGCGATCAGCCCGTGCAGCTGTTCGGCATAGGCGATGCGCAGATCGTCGAAGGTGACGGCGCGGTAGCCGGGATCGTTCACGTCGGGGCTGATCGAGGCGGTCCGGTTGGTCGGCCCCAGCGCGCCCGCGACGAAGCGATGCCGCCCGTCCTCGGCCTCGGCCCGGTCCATCGCCTTGCGCGCCAGCCGCGCGCCCGCCTCGTTCAGCGCGAAGACCTTGTCTTCCAGCCCGTAATCGGCCTGGGCGATGGCGGTCGAGGAAAAGGTGTTGGTCTCGACGATATCGGCACCCACCAACGCATAGCGATAGTGGATCTCTTCGATCACGTCGGGGTTCGTCAGGTTCAGAAGGTCGTTGTTGCCCTTTTGCGGCTTGTCGCCGTGCAGATGACAGGCGCAACCGCCGCCAGGACCGGTGAAATCCTCCTCGGTCAGGCCGAGCTTCTGGATCTGGGTGCCCATCGCCCCGTCCAGCACCAGGATGCGCTCGGCGGCGGCGGTGCGAAGGGTCTCGAAAACGGGCGACAGCGAAAGGCGGGCGGGGCGGGGCGCAGGTTGGGTCATGGACGGCAGATATGGCCTTCGGCCGCTCCTGTCCAATTCATGTTTGTCAGGATCTTTATGAGGCCGCTTCACATTGCCGAACGACCCGCTGCGCCATTGACAGCCGCCCGCCCCGCCGGGTACCGCTTGCGGCGATGGTTCCCGCAGGCCTTGCCGGCTGCGCGGGTGAAAAGGGAACGCGGTCCGCCGGAACCACCGGCAAAGCCGCGGCTGCCCCCGCAACTGTAGGCGGAGAGCCCCCCGAGACGGCCACTGGACCCGCAGGTCCGGGAAGGGTCGGGGCGGCGATGACCCGCAAGCCAGGAGACCTGCCATCCAAGCGTGCGAACCCGGGCGGGGTGCCCCGGCAAGGAGATCCGCGATGGATGACATCGGGGGCCGTCATGGCCCGGTTTTTCGTGACGAGGTTCCGGGCGGGGCCGGTCTGCCGGCGATGCTGGAGATGGTCCTGATGCGGCTTGCCGCCTGCCCCGAAACGGGCGCACGGGCGCGCGAGCTGGGTCAGCTCGGCTTCATGCAGTGGCTGGGCAGCCTGCCCGGCCGGGCCGATCTGCCCGCCGCCGCCCGCGCCGCCGAGGCGCAGGCGGCACCGGGTCCGGCCACGGCCGCGCTGGACGAGTTCCGGCGCCTGCTGGTGCAGATCCGCGCGATGCCGCCCCGGCCGCTGGATCTGGCCCTGCCGCGCCCTTGCCGCCGGGGCGGCGCCCGGGCGCGGCGGCTCAGGCTTTAGGCCGGTCCCGCCGCCGCCGGGGTCAGAAGCGGTCCAGCACCCGCAGGTGATCGTGGGTATGCGCCCGCTCGCCATGCAGGTGAAACTCGACCTCGGTCCGCACCGGGATCAGAACGGTCTGTCCGTGCCGCACGCCGCGTTGCAGGAACAGGCTGTTGGCATAGGCCTGGACCGAGCCCACCGTGCCCCGCATCACCGCCACCTCGACCGCCGCGTGATGGTCAAGCGGCACCGACAGCGCCGCGATGGCCGCGTCGTGGTGCTGCTGGCGGCTTTCGGGCACCAGCCGCCCCAGATCGCGCTGCGCCGGGTCCATGGCATAGGTCACGACGCCCACGCATTCGGCCGCCTCTGGCGCATCCTGATCGAGCCCCCGGCGGATCAGGTCGCGCAAGGCCTCGGACCGGTTCGACGCGCCAGACCGGTCCATGAAGGCGTCAAGCGCCTCAAGCAGGTCGTCCTCGATGGTGATCGTGATGCGCTGCATGGGGCCCCTCCCGCTTTGCGGCGACTTTGCCCGCGAAGCCGCGCACGAACAAGAGCCGGGCGAACAAGAGACAGAACCGCGCTTGGCATTCCCGCCCCTCCGGTCGTATGAATATCGAACACATAAATCATACCGAGTCCGCATGCGCCCCCTGTCCTCCCTTGCCCTTGCCGTTTCGTTGAGTCTGCCGCTGGCCGCCGAGGCGGCCCCGCCCTTGGTGCTGGCGGTGGGCGGCGAGCCCGAGACCGGTTTCGACCCGATCATGGGCTGGGGCCGCTACGGAAACCCGCTGTTTCAGGCAACGCTCCTGCGGCGCGAGGCCGATCTGTCGCTGGCGGGCGATCTTGCGACGGGCTGGACGCTGTCGGACGACCGGCTGACCTGGACCATCACGCTTCGCGACGATGCCCGCTTCTCGGACGGCACGCGGCTGAGCGCCGAGGATGTGGCCTTCACCTTCAACGCCGCACGCGACGGCGACGGGCTGACCGATCTCAAGGTGCTGAAAGAGGCCCGCGCGACCGGCCCGCTGACCGTCGAGCTGGAACTCCGCCATCCGCAGATCACCTTCACCGGCGATCTGGCGACGCTGGGGATCGTGCCGAAGGCATCCTATGGGCCGGATTACGCCCGCCACCCGGTCGGCGCCGGGCCGTTCCGCCTGGTCGAATGGCGCGAGGGCGAACAGCTGATCGTCGCGCCGAACCCCTACTGGCACGGCCCCGAGATCCCGTTTCCGCGCGTGACCTTCGTCTTCGGGGCCGAGGCGGCGGGGCTGGCGCTGGCGCGCACCGGCGCGGCGCAGATCGTCGCCGTACCCCCGGCCGAGGCCGATGCCCCGCCAGAGGGGATGCAGGTGCTGCATGTGCCCAGCGTCGACAATCGCGGGGTGATGTTCCCGATGCGTCCAGCGGGCGGCACGACCGCGGAAGGAGCCCCCATCGGCAATGACGTCACCGCCGACCGGGCCATCCGGGTGGCGGTCGATCAGGCGGTGGACCGGACCGCGCTGCTGGCGCTGGCGGTCAACGGCCATGGCGCCCCCGCCCATGGCCCGGCCGACGGGCTGCCCTGGGACAACCCCGCCGACCGCCTGTCCGAGACCGGCCCGGATGCCGCGCGCGCCACGCTGGAATCGGCGGGCTGGACCGATGCCGATGGCGACGGGCTGCGCGAGAAAGGCGGGCTGAAGGCGCAGTTCCAGCTGGTCTATCCCGCCTCGGATTCGGTGCGGCAAGCGCTGGCGCTGGGGGTCGCCGAGGCGCTGAAACCGGTCGGTATCCGGGCGATCCCCGACGGCCGGAGCTGGGACGAGATCGGGCGGCTGATGCATTCCGAACCGGTGGTCTTCGGCTGGGGCTCGCACGACCCGTCGGAGGTTTTCAACCTTTATGAGAGCAGCCTTGCGGGCCGGGGCTGGTACAATCCGGGCTTTTACGCAAACCCGGCGGTCGATGCCCATTTCGCCGCCGCCGAAGCCTCTGAAAGCTACGAGGCCTCGCTGCCCGAATGGCGCGCCGCGCAATGGGACGGGACCACCGGCTTTGGCGCGAAGGGCGACGCGGCCTGGACCTGGCTGATCAATATCGACCATTCCTACTGGGTCAGCGACTGCCTCGATCTCGGCCCGATCCAGACCGAGCCGCATGGCCATGGCTGGCCGATCACACAAGGGCTGCCCGGGTGGCGCTGGACCTGCGAATGACAGGCTGGCTCGGGCGGCTGCTGGTCGAGCGGCTGATCCGGCTGGCCTGGTTGCTGCCGCTGGCGATGGCGGGGCTTTTCACGCTGGTCTCGCTGGCCCCGGTCGACCCGATCACGTCCTATGTCGGCGCCCGCGTCGCCGAGGTCGGCCCCGACCAGCGCGCAGCCATCGCCGAAGCCTGGGGGCTCGACGCGCCCGCGCCCGAACGGTTCGCGCTGTGGCTCGGTCACATCGCGCGCGGCGATCTGGGCAGATCGATCACCTTCAACGCGCCCGTCGCCCAAGTGCTGACGGGCCGCGCCGGGGCCTCGCTGACGCTGATCGCGCTGGCCTTGCTGATGTCCTTCGCGGTGGGGCTGAGCCTCGGGCTGACCGCCGCCGCGACGCGCGGGCGCTGGCCCGACCGGGCGATCCGGGGCTTTGCCGTGGTGCTGACGGCAAGCCCCGGCTTCTGGGTCGCGCTTTTGCTGATCGCGCTTTTCGCCGTCGGGCTGGGCTGGCTGCCCTCCTGTTGCGCGGCCCCGCCCGGTCTGACCGCCGACGAGGCCGATCTGGCCGCGCGACTGCGCCATCTGATCCTGCCCGCCGCGACCCTGTCGGTGGTGGGCACCGGCCCGCTGATCCTGCATAGCCGCGCCCGCACCGCGGCCTTTCTCGAAAGCCCCGCCGCGCGCCATCTGGCGGCCCATGGCGCGCGCCCCGGCTGGCTGGCCTGGAGGCCGGGGCTGCGCCATGCGCTGGGCCCGGCGCTGGCCGTGCATCTGGCGGGCACGGGCGAGCTGATCGGCGGGTCGGTTCTGGCCGAGACGGTCTTTGCCTGGCCGGGTCTCGGGCAGGCGACGGTGCGCGCGGCGCTGGGCGCCGATGCGCCGCTCTTGCTGGGGATCGCACTGGCCACGCTGATCGTGGTCTTTCTGGGCAATCTCGCCGCCGATATCGCGGCGCGGCTTTTAGACCCCAGGCTGAGGCAGGCATGACGACCGCCCCTGCCCCCGCCATGGCCTTTGCCGCGCCGGTGCGCCGCGATCTGCTGATCCGGGGCGGGCTGGCGCTGGGGCTTGTCGCCGTCCTTCTGGGGGCGGCGCTTGCCCTGCCGCCCGAAGGCCCGCCCGTCAGCGCGCTGTCGCGAAATCTCGGCCCATCGCTTGCACATCCCTTCGGCACCGACAGTCTGGGGCGGGACATGGCCCTGCGCACCGCGCTGGCGCTGGCCACCTCGATCAAGGTCGGGCTGTTCGCGGCGGTGCTGTCGACGGCGGTCGCGGTCGTGTTCGGGCTTGCCGCCGCCTCGCACCGACTGGCCGACCGGCTGGTGGGGGTCGCGACCGAACTGGCGCTGGGACTGCCGCATTTCGTGCTGATCCTGCTGATCGCCTATGCCGCGGGCGGCGGCATGGCGGGCGTGATCCTGGGCGTCGGGCTGACCCACTGGCCCCGGCTCACCCGCGTCCTGCGGCTCGAGGCGCAGACGGTCGCCGCCTCCGACTATGTCGCGATCTCGCGCGGGCTCGGGCGCGGGCCGGTCTGGATCGCACGCCATCATCTGGCACCGCATCTGATCCCGCAGATCGTGGCGGGCTTCGTGCTGATCTTTCCGCATGCCGTTCTGCACGAGGCGGGGCTGTCCTTCGTCGGACTCGGCATTCCGCCGCATCTGCCCTCGATCGGGGTGATCCTGGCGGACTCGCTGCGCGCGCTGATGGCCGGGCACTGGTGGGTTGCGGTCTTCCCGGGCGCCGGTCTGATGCTGGTCGCGCTGACGGTGGAACGTTTCGGCGAGGCGCTGCGGCGCGCGGCCGACCCGAGCGAGGGGGTGGCCTGATGTTGCGCATCGAGGACCTGTCCGTCGCCTTCCGCCAGCATGACGGGCGCCTGACCCGCCCGCTTGAGGGTGTCAGCCTCACCGTCGCGCCCGGCGACTGTGCGGGGCTGATCGGCGGCTCGGGAGCCGGGAAAAGCCTGATCGCCGAGGCGCTGACCGGCACCCTGCCCCGCAATGCCGAGCTTTCGGGCCGGATCGAGGTCTCGGGCCGCATCGCTCTGGCGCCGCAAGCGGTGACGGCGCTCGATCCGCTGGCGCGGGCGGGCGCACAGATCGCACGGCTGGCGCGGCTTGCGGGGCGGCGCGCCGATCCGGCCGCGCTGATGGCACGGCTCGGCCTGCCCGAGGCCGCCCTGCGCGCCTATCCGCACGAGCTGTCGGGCGGCATGGCCAAGCGGGTCCTGATCGCGACGGCGCTGGCGACCGGGGCCGGAACCCTGATCGCCGACGAACCGACGCTGGGGCTCGACCCCGGGGCGGCCGACCGGATCATGGCGCTGCTGGGCGGGCTCGCCGCCGAGGGCACCGGCGTTCTCATCATCAGCCACGACCTGCCGCGGCTGGTGGCGACGACGACCCGCGTGACGGTTCTTTGCGAGGGCCGCCCGGTCGAGACCGCCCCGGCCGCCGCCTTCCCCGAGGGGCTGACCCACCCCTTCACCCGCGCGCTGTGGGACGCGCAGACCTGGACCGCAACCGAGTCGGCCGAGGCATGCTGAGCGCCGAGGACATCCGCCACGGCTTCGGCGGCCGCGACGTGCTGCGCGGCGTGTCGCTGCGCCTTGCCCCGGGCGAGGTGCTGGGGATCGGCGGGGCCTCGGGCGCGGGCAAGTCGACGCTGGGGCGCATCCTTGCGGGCCGGACACGGCCCGAGGGCGGCCGCGTCCGCTGGCAGGGCGCGGGTCTTCCCGGCAGGGGGCCCTGCCCGGTCCAGCACGCGCCCCAGTCGCCCGATGCCGCGACCGACCCGCGCTGGCCGGTGGCGAAGATCCTGAAGAATGGCGGGCCGCCCGATGCCGGGGCGGTCGCGGCGCTGGGCATCCGTGCGGACTGGAGCCGCCGCCTGCCCGGCGAGCTGTCGGGTGGCGAACTGGCCCGGGTGTCGCTGGCGCGGATGATCCGGCCCGAGACCCGGGTGCTGATCTGCGACGAGATCACCGCCCAGCTTGACGCGCTGGCGGCGCGCGATCTGTGGCAGGCGCTGTTGCCGCTGGCACGGGCGCGCGGCATGGCGCTGATCGTGATCAGCCACGATGCCGGGCTGCGCCGCGCGCTGGCCGCGCGCGACACGGTGCTGACGGACGGGCGGCTTTGCCAGGCCTGACCGGGACAGCCCTCAGAGGCTGTCGCCGAAATCGGCCTTGAACTGCGCCACCAGCCTTTGCTGCCAGTCCGAGACCGGCGCGAGACGGCCGTAGAAGAAACGCAGGATCTCGGGTTCCTCGACGAAGGTCAGCCCGCCCACCAGCCTGCGGTTCTGCCAGAGCCAGTCGATCCGGTCGATGGCGTATTTGACCTGCGACAGGGTGAAGACCCGGCGCGGCATGGCAAGCCGCACCAGCTCCATATTGGCCAGCGGCTCGGTGCCGTCGGGGGCGCGCTGTTCGGACAGGGTGCCGCGCTCCATCCCGCGCACGCCCGAGGCGATGTACAGCGCCGAGGCCAGCGCCCCCGCCGAATACTGCGGCTGCGGCACGTGATCGAGGAAGCGCATCACGTCGATATGACAGCCAAGCCCGCCCGCCGGCGTGATCACCGGAATGCCGCGGCGGTCGAGTTCGCCCACCATGTAGGCGATGAATTGCGGCCCCTGCGAGATCATGTCCTCGTCCATGGTCTCTTCTAGCCCGACGGTCAGCGCCTCGATCTCGCGCACCGACATGCCGCCATAGGTCAGGAAGCCCTCGTAAAGCGGCACGAGCCCCCGCATCCGGTTGTAAAGCGCCTCGTCGCGGACGCAGATCGCGCCGCCGCGCGCACAGCCGAGCTTGCGGGCCGAGAAATAGATCACGTCGCACAGATCGGCGATCTTGCGGGTGATCTCGTGGATCGACAGATCGCGGCAGGCGGCCTCGCGGGTCTTGAGGAAGTAGAGGTTGTCGGCCATCAGGCTTGCGTCATAGACCAGCGTCAGCCCGTGCCGGTCGCAGGCCGCGCGCACCTCCTGCAGGTTCGCCAGCGAGACCGGCTGGCCGCCGATCAGGTTGGTGCCCGCCTCGACCCGGACGAAGGCGATGCGCCCGGCGCCATGTTCGGCCACCAGCCGGTCCAGCGCCGCGACATCCATGTCGCCCTTGAACGGCTCGTCCGAGGTGACCTCGAGCCCGCGGGCATGGATGATCTCCTCGACGCTGCCGCCGTTCAGCACGATATGCGCCTTGGTGGTGGTGAAGTGATAGTTCATCGGCACGATCGAGCCCGGCGTCACCATCACCTGCGACAGGATGTTCTCGCAGGCGCGACCCTGATGGGTCGGCAGGATGAACTCCATCCCGAAAATCTCGCGCAGCCGGGTTTCCAGCCGGGTATAGGTCGCCGATCCGGCATAGCTGTCATCGGCCACCATCATCGCGGCCACCTGCCGGTCGCTCATGGCGTTGACGCCGCTGTCGGTCAGCATGTCCATGAACACGTCCCTGTTCTGCAGAAGGAACGTGTTGTTGCCCGCCGCGGTGATCGCCGCGAGACGCGTGTCGATATCGGGCAGGGTCAGCTTCTGGACGACGCGGACCTTGTGCATCTCGAGCGGGACGGTCTCGCCGCTGAAAAAACGGACGCTGGGCATGGGGGTCTCCTCCTCGGGCCGATGTCACGGCCTCGTGATTGCGCAAGAAAGTTTCGCGCGCGGCCCCGCCCTTGGCACTGCGTCAAACACGCGCGCGGTGCCGGGACGGGAAGGAGGAGACGAAAAGGACCGGCAGGCGCCCGGTCAGGCAAAGAGGTCGCGGCAGAGTTCCAGCGCCTCGATCAGCCTGTCGACCTCTTCGGTGGTGTTGTACATCGCGAAGGAGGCGCGGCAGGTGGCCGTGATGCCCAGATGGTCCATCAGCGGCCCCGCGCAATGGTGGCCCGCCCGGACCGCGACGCCCTTCTTGTCAAGCACGGTCGAGATGTCATGCGGATGCGCCGGGCCTTCCAGCGTGAAGGAAAAGATCGCGCCGCGATGGTCGGCCTTGCCCTGCACCTGCAGCCAGTTGAGCCCGGTCAGCCGGTCCATGGCATAGGCGGTGATCGCCTTCTCATGGGCCGCAATGGCCTCCATCCCGACGCCCATCATGTAGTCGAGCGCCACGCCCAGCCCGATCTGCTGGACGATCCCGGGGGTGCCCGCCTCGAAGCGCATCGGCGGATCGGCATACAGGATGCCGTCCTTGTGGACCTCGCGGATCATGTCGCCGCCGCCCATGAACGGACGCATCTCGGCCATCCGCTCCTTGCGGATGTGGATCGCGCCCGAGGCCGAGGGACCGTAAAGCTTGTGCCCGGTGATGGCGTAGAAATCGGCCCCCAGCACATCCACGTTGACAGGCTGATGCACCGCGCCCTGCGAGCCGTCGACCAGCACCGGCACGCCCTTCTCGTGGGCGCCCTTCACGATGGCCGCCACATCGACCACGGTGCCCAGCACGTTCGACATCTGGGTGACGGCGACCAGCTTCGTCCGGGGCCCGATGGCGTCGATCACCGCCTGCGGGTCGAGATTGCCGTTGCCATCGACATCGACCCATTTCAGCACAGCCCCCTGCCGTTCGCGCAGGAAATGCCAGGGCACCACATTGGCGTGATGCTCCATCACCGACAGCACGATCTCGTCGCCGGGTTCGAAGCGCGGCGCGGCCCAGGCATAGGACACCAGATTGATGCCCTCGGTCGCGCCGGAGGTGAAGACGATCTCGTCCGCGTCGGCGGCACCGAGGAAGCGCGCGATGATGCCGCGCACCGCCTCGTATTTCTCGGTCGCGATGGTCGAGAGCGTATGCAGCCCGCGATGGACGTTCGCGTATTCCATCGCATAGGCCTGCGTCACCGCGTCGATCACGGCCTGCGGCTTCTGCGCCGAGGCGCCGTTGTCGAGATAGACCAGCGGCTTGCCGTTCACCTGACGCGAGAGAATCGGAAAATCGGCACGGATCTTGTGCACGTCATACATCGGGGATGGCTCCGGTCAGGGTGATACCGAGGATCGACAGGATCAGGCTCATCCCGAAGACGATCCCGATCATCGAGAAGACGATCATCGCGAAGGTTTTCAGGACCGAGGGAAAGCCGTGAAGAACGGCGACAAAGTGACTGAGAAGCCAGAAGAAAAGGCCGATGCCGAAAATGCCCACCAGGCCCGCGGCGGGCGGCAGCACGATCAGGAAGACAAGCTGCACCACCTGCAGGCAGGCCATGACGAACTGCAGCCAGACGGTCAGGGCCAGCGCACCGTCCAGATCCCCGGTGCCGCCGAAGACCCGGCCGATCCCGGCGATGGCATGCACCGTCACGACCAAAAGCAGCCCCTGCACCGCCCCCGCCGCGAGCGGGTAATGCATGAAGACCGGCATCATCGGGTCGACCGGCGCCGGGCTGATCAGCTCGCCCAGCTCGGTCAGCAGAACGCTGAGGATCACGACCAGAGCCAGCGCCTCCCACAGCACGGCACGCGGCGGGGCCAGCGACAGGATGCGCACCGCGCTGCCGCGCGGATCGGTGACGGTGTCGCGGGCCAGCAACAGCAAGGAGGGTCTGGGTTCGGTCATGATCGGGCTATCCTGCGTCTCGTCGGGCACGGGCCTACGCCTCGGCCTCGACCAGAGACAAGAGCCAAATCGCGAGAAAGGCAACCGCAAGAACGGTCGAGACCAGCGCCAGCGCCGGGCCTTCCCCGATGAACCCCGCCACCAGCCCCTGCAAAAGCCAGAGCGGCGAGACGCAAAGCAGCGTCCAGAACAGCGCCAGCCGGGCGGTGAACCAGCTGCCCTTGCCCCCGACCGCACGCGCAATCAGGTGGCTGAGCGCCGCGAGCCCGTAGAAGAACAGCGGCGCCAGCGCCATCCAGCCGAACAGCGCCGCGCCCAGAAGCGCCTCCAGCGGCACCTCGGGCGTCATGTAGGCCTCGCGCGCAAGGCGCGGCCATTGCCCGATGAAGATCAGGAAACAGGCGATCATCAGATAGATCAGCGCGCGATCCTCGCGCGGACCCATCCGCAACTGCCGCCGCAGCGCGGCGCGCGGTCCGCGCCACGTCGCGACGATTTCGGTGGTGACGGCCATCCTACCTCCGGTGCCGTTCGAGCCAGTCGGCAAGGCTGGCCACGACCTCGTCGCGCACGGCCTCGGCCTCGATCTCCTCGATGGCCTCGGCCAGGAAGGACAGGACCATCATGTCCTGCGCCTCGGCCTTCGGCACCCCGCGCGAGCGCAGGTAGAACAGCGCATCCTCGTCGATCGCGCCCGAGGTCGAGCCGTGCGAACAGGCCACGTCGTCGGCATAGATCTCGAGTTCCGGCTTGGCGAGGAAGTTTGCCTCTTCGTCCAGCAGCAGCGATTGCGAGATCTGGTAGCCGTCGGTCTTCTGCGCGCCCGCCTTGACGAGGATCTTGCCCTGGAAGACGCCGGTCGCACCCTTCCTCAGCACCTTCTTGAACACCTGACGGCTTTCGCAGTTCAGCGCGTCATGGGTGATGAAGACGGTGTCGTCGTGGTGGAAGCTGCCATCGCCCATGCAGGCGCCCGCGACATGGGCGGTGCCGTTGTCGCCGGTCATCTCGATCACCACCTCGTTGCGGGTCAGCGCGCCGTTCATGGTCAGGGTGAAGGACTTGAAGATGCTCTCCTCGCCAAGCCGCGCAAAGATATGGGTCGCGGCGCGGCGGTCATGGTCGCGGCCCTGGCTGCGCACGTGGTGGAAGGCGCCGCCATCGGCCACGTCGACCTCCATCACCTTGTTGAACCGCGCCGCCGCCGGGCCGGTTTCCAGCACGGTCAGATCGGCGCCGGGTTCGACCCGGATCAGGTGATGCAGGATCGCGTCCGAGGTCTCGTCGCAATGGCGATAGACCAGGTTCACCGGCTTCTCGACCTTGCCGGTGGCGCGGATCAGCACGCCATCGGTGGCAAAGGCGGTGTTCAGCGCGGCCAGCGGACGCGGCACCGGGCTCTGGCCGCGGGTCTCGAGCACGCCGTAAAGATCGGCCGCCCAGGAGATGTCCTGCGCCTCGGCCTCGGCCAGACGGGTGATCTCAAGCCCGGCCAGCGCCGGATCGTCGGACGCCTCGGGGTCGAACACCCCGTCGACGAAGACGAGACGCAGCCGGTCGATGTCCTCGAAGGTGGCGTTCTCGGCGGGCGGCAGCACCGCCGCCGGCACCGGCGCGGCCGAGATCAGCTCGTCGGGCCGGGTGAAGCGCCAGTATTCGTCGCGCCGCCCGGGCAGGCCCAGATCCTGCACCCGGGTCAGCGCCGCCTCGCGCAGGGGCCGCGTCCAGCCCGCCTGTACCGGCATCGCCAGCGAGGCCAGCCGCGCCTCGGTCGCGGTCAGTTTCGCCTGCGGCAGACCCATCACGCGACCTCCGCCAGGATGTCGGCATAGCCGTTCCGTTCGACCTCGAGCGCGAGATCGGGACCGCCGGTCTTGATGATCTGGCCGCGCGCCATGATGTGCACGACATCGGGCACGATATGGTCCAGCAGGCGCTGATAGTGGGTGATCACCAGAAAGCCCCGGTCGGGCGAGCGCAGCGCGTTGACCCCGTCGGCCACCAGCTTCATCGCATCCACATCAAGCCCCGAGTCGGTTTCGTCGAGGATGCACATCTTCGGTTCCAGCATCGCCATCTGCAGGATCTCGTTGCGCTTCTTCTCGCCGCCCGAAAAACCCATATTGACCGGGCGTTTCAGCATCTCGGCGTCGATCTTCAGATCCTTTGCCTTGGCGCGCACCTCCTTGAGGAAGGTGGCGGCGTCCATTTCCTCTTCGCCGCGGGCCTTGCGCTGGGCGTTCACGGCCGTCCGGAGGAAGGTCATGTTGCCCACGCCCGGGATCTCGACCGGGTACTGGAACGCGAGGAACAGACCGGCCGCGGCGCGTTCCTCGGCTTCCATTGCCAGCAGGTCGGCACCGGCCAGCGTGGCCGAACCGTCGGTCACCTCATAGCCGCCCTTGCCCGACAGCACATAGGACAGCGTCGACTTGCCCGACCCGTTCGGCCCCATGATGGCATGCACCTTGCCCGCCTCGACGGTCAGGTTGACGCCTTTCAGGATCTCCTTGCCCTCTTCTTCCAGCGAAGCGTGCAGGTTCTTGATTTCCAGCATGTCGATATCCCTTAGCTCAACGTGACGGCGGTGCCCGAAGCCGACACCATCAGCATGTTGTTGATGACTTCGTAATCCAGATCGACGCCGACCACGGCATTGCCGCCCATGGCTCGCGCCCGTTGTTCCAGTTCGGCCAGCGCGGTCTCGCGCGCCTCGCCCAGCGAGGCCTCGTAGGCCGAGGACCGGCCGCCGATGATGTCGGTGATGCCCGCGAAGATGTCGCGGAACACGTTGGCCCCCAGGATCGCCTCGCCGACGACGACGCCGTGATAGGCGATGATGGAGCGGCCCTCGACCGAGGGTGTGGTGGTGACGATCATGTCGCGTGTTTCCTCATTTCCCGTCCTGCCGGTCGCGCGCGACCACGCGCATCCAGGCAATCATGCAAAGCCCCCAAAGGCTGAAGAGCACGAGCCCCAGCAGACCCTCTGCCAGCGCCGCCTGCCCTTTCGAGAGCGGTACCAGCGTGCCGAGCCAGTCGATGGTTTCCTCGTCCTGGAGCGACGCGTAGAAGATCAGCCCCTGGGCAACGATCAGAAGCCGCATCCGCGTGGTCAGGAACAGCCGCCCGCCATGGCCCGGGATCGACGGAAGCGGCAGCAGCCGCCGCCGTCCTTCCGGGCCGCGCCCGCGGTCGGCCGCCGCGCGCCCGGTCTCGGCACCGGTGCCGCGGCCCGCGCCGGAGGCGGCCATCGTCTTCGGCCTGTTCACCCGACCGACCCTTCCAGGCTGATCGCCACCAGCTGCTGCGCCTCCATGGCGAATTCCATCGGCAGCGCCTGCAGCACGTCCCTGCAGAACCCGTTGATCACCAGGGCCACGGCTTCCTCCTCATCCATGCCCCGCGAGCGGCAATAGAAAAGCTGGTCCTCGTCCACTTTCGAGGTGGTGGCCTCGTGTTCCACCCGCGAGCTGCTGTTTCTCACCTCGATATAGGGGACGGTGTGCGCCCCGCACTTGTCGCCGA
Source organism: Rhodovulum sp. BSW8 (assembly GCF_003314725.1). Lineage (NCBI taxonomy): Bacteria > Pseudomonadati > Pseudomonadota > Alphaproteobacteria > Rhodobacterales > Paracoccaceae > Rhodovulum > Rhodovulum sp. BSW8. The sequence goes on along the minus strand of NZ_QNVX01000005.1, from coordinate 306,215 downwards.
TAAGCAAACTGTCGCACTGGGTGTAGTTTCGGCTGTTCTTCGCCTTCGGATGCATGCTGACGAGGCCGCGATAGGTGTTCTGGGCGTGGCCCGCCGAGATCCCCTTGGACACGATCCGGGACCGGGTGTTCTTGCCCAGATGCACCATCTTGGTGCCGGTATCGGCCTGCTGCCAGTTGTTGGTGATGGCGATCGAGTAGAATTCGCCCTGGCTGTCATCGCCCCTGAGGATGCAGGAGGGGTATTTCCAGGTCACGGCAGAGCCGGTCTCGACCTGGGTCCACATCACCTTGGACCGCGGGCCCCGGCAATCGGCGCGCTTGGTGACGAAGTTGTAGATCCCGCCCTTGCCGTTCTCGTCGCCCGGGAACCAGTTCTGCACGGTCGAATACTTCACCTCGGCATCGTCGAGGATCACGATTTCCACCACGGCGGCGTGCAGCTGCGCGGTGTCGCGCTGGGGCGCGGTGCAGCCTTCCAGATAGGAGACATAGGCCTCCTTGTCGGCGATGATCAGCGTCCGTTCGAACTGGCCGGTATTCTCGGCATTGATCCGGAAATAGGTCGACAGCTCCATCGGGCAGCGCACGCCCGGCGGCACATAGACGAAGGAGCCGTCCGAGAAGACCGCCGAATTGAGCGTGGCATAGAAGTTGTCGGACTGCGGCACGACCGAGCCCAGATATTTCTTCACCAGCTCGGGGTGGGTGCGGATCGCTTCCGAGATCGAACAGAAGATGACGCCCGCCGCCTGCAGCTCCTTCTGGAAGGTGGTGCCGACGGACACCGAATCGAACACCGCGTCGACCGCGACCTTGCGGCCCTCGGCGGGCGCGGCCTCGGCGCCCTCGACGCCCGCGAGGATCATCTGTTCCTTCAGCGGAATGCCCAGCTTCTGGTAGGTCTCCAGCAGCTTGGGGTCGACCTCGTCGAGCGATTTCGGCTTTTCCGCCATGCTCTTGGGGCGCGCGTAGTAATACTGCGCCTGAAAGTCGATCTCGGGATAGTCGACCATCGCCCAGTCGGGCTCTTCCATCTGCTGCCAGCGGCGGAAGGCCTGCAACCGCCACTCGGTCATCCATTCGGGTTCTTCATTCTTGGCCGAGATCAGGCGGACGATCTCTTCGCTCAGCCCCATCGGGGCGTAATCCATCTCGATCTCGGTATCCCAGCCGTACTTGTACTTGCCGGCCATCGACTGGACGGCCTCGACCGTCTCCTGGTCGACCCCCTCCTTGACGTTCTTCATGTCGGCCTTGTCCAAAGCAGCCATCCTGGTCTTCCGCCTCTCTGTCTTGGCCCGCCGATCCGCGGAGCCGGTCCGATCTGTCGGCCCGCGCGTCCTCAGCCCGCGCGAGCCCTGAATTTCGCCTCTGCCGCAAGCCAGGCCTCGGCAAAGCGCCTCACATCCTCTTCGGTCGTGCCCGGCCCCATCGAGACCCGGATCGCCGATGCCGCCACGTCCTCGCCCAGCCCCATGGCGGTCAGAACCCGGCTGGGGCGCAGCTTGCCCGAGGAACAGGCCGATCCGGCGGAAACCGCGAAACCGGCCAGATCCATCTGCATCACCTGTGTCTCGCCCTTCCAGCCGGGCGTGGCGAGGCACAAGGTGTTGGGCAGACGCGACGCCCCTTTCCCGACAAAAATAGTCTTATTTGCGCGCTCTGCAATCGTTAATTCTAGAATACTTCTAAAACGCTCGATTTCCGCCCAGTTTCCTGCGGCAAGCTCGGCAGCGGCGGCTTCTGCGGCGGCACCGAATCCCGCGATGCCGATCACGTTCTCGGTGCCCGCCCGGCGGCCAAGTTCCTGACCGCCGCCGCGAATCTGCGGCTCCATGTCGCAACCGGGGCGCATCACCAATGCCCCGATCCCCTTCGGTCCGCCAATTTTATGGGCAGAGACCAAACCCATCTGGCAGCCCAGCCAGTTGAAGGCGATCGGCAGTTTGCCGAATCCCTGCGTCAGATCGCAGACGGCCAGACCCTCGGGGATCTGCTGGATCACGCCGGTTTCGGAATTGGCCAGCTGAAGCGCGGTCCCGGCCGGATCGCGCACCGTGACCCGCCCCTCGGCATCGACCGGCAGACACGGGTCGATCCAGGCCGCCACCGCGTCATGCTCGATCTCGGCGCCCTGCAGCCAGCGCCCGGCGCAGGCCAGCGCCGCCGCCTCGCTCGCACCCGAGGTGAAGACGATCTCGGCGCCCTCGGCCCCCAGCGCCGCGGCCACCTGGGCGCGGGCCTTCTCGACCAGCCCGCGCGCGGCCCGGCCCTCGGCATGAACCGAGGACGGGTTGCCCACCACATCCATTGCCGCGATCATCGCGGCCTTCGCCTCGGGCCGCAGCGGCGCCGTGGCGTTCCAGTCGAGATATACCCGCCCGGGCATGGTCTTCCCCTTGTTCCGGCCCTTGTTCCGGGCCCTTGTTCCGGGCCCTTCTCCGGCCGCACCGCCGCCGGGCGGTCGACGGCCGCAAGGCGCGCGGGCGGCACCGCGACAGATGGCGGCGTCAGTCCTCGTCCACGATGTGGAAGAGCGCAGGCACCGCCGGACAGGGCGCAAGCCCGTTGCCGATCACATCCGACAGGCGGGCCTGGTGCAGGAACACATAGACATGCGCGCTGAGCCCTTCCCAAAGCCGGTTGGTCAGCGATTGCGCCCGCGTGCCCGAGGTGCCGCCCGAGACGCCCGCGCCGGTATGCATCGCGCTGACCGTCTCGTCGACCGCGCCCAGCACGTCAGAGACGCGGATATCCGCGGCCGGCCGCGCCAGCTTGTAGCCCCCGCCGGGGCCGCGCACCGATTCCACCAGCCCCGCCCGGCGCAGCTTGACGAAAAGCTGTTCGAGATAGGGCAGGGAAATGTTCTGGCGCTTGGAAATTTCCGACAGCGAGACCAGACACTCGTCCGGCTGCAAGGCCAGATCGGCGAGGGCGACCATCGCATAGCGCCCCTTGGTGCTGAGTTTCATCGACGCTCCCCCGGCAAACAGTTGACGCAGCCCCGGCGGACCATTACCTCCGGATGCACCCCGACCCGCGCCCGCCGGGTTCGTCCTGTCCTATGGAGCCCGTCCGATTTCGTCAAGAAATCGCGGGCACCGCGAATGAGAAGACACGCATGCCCGAGGTCATCTTTCCCGGACCCGAAGGTCGTCTGGAAGGCCGTTACCACCCGCAGAAAGACCGCGACGCCCCGATTGCCATCGTCCTGCATCCCCACCCGCAATTCGGGGGCACGATGAACAATCGCGTGGTCTACAGCCTGCACTACGCATTCTATAACATGGGCTTCACCGTGCTCCGGTTCAATTTCCGGGGAGTCGGCCGCAGCCAGGGCGAATACGACCAGGGCGTGGGCGAATTGTCCGACGCCGCCTCGGCGCTCGACTACCTGCAGTCGATGAACCAGAACGCCAAGCATTGCTGGGTCGCGGGCTTCTCCTTCGGGGCCTGGATCGGCATGCAATTGCTGATGCGGCGGCCCGAGATCACCGGTTTCGTCTCGGTCAGCCCGCCCGCCAACATGTACGATTTCTCGTTCCTGGCCCCCTGCCCGTCCTCGGGCCTGATCATCAACGGCTCCGCCGACCGGGTGGCACCGCCCGCCGATACCCGCGCGCTCGTCGACAAGCTGCACGAGCAGAAGGGCATCACCATCACCCATCAGGAGATCGAGGGGGCGGATCACTTCTTCCAGGAGCCGCACATGGACCCGATGATCGAGAACGTCAGCACCTATGTCCGGCGGCGCCTGACCGAAGGCACCCGCTGATCCGGCTGCGACGCCCCGTCGCGCCCCCCCCCACCCCGAAAAACGCTTCGCCCCCGAGGGCGGAGCGTTTTTTCATTGGCCACTCGTGGTTCGGCCCTCCCCGCGGCCCCTGCCGAGCGCTGTTCCGGATCGGGGACCGAGATCGGATTGACCCAAGGGAACCTCGCTTGCGCGCCATTCCGTATACAACCGCATACTATCTTCCCCGTCGTGCCTCTTTGAGGTATCACCCAATCCGAAAGCGCGAATCCCGCACCGAAAAGAGGCGCCCATGACAAAGATCAAAGTCGAAAACCCGGTCGTCGAGCTCGACGGCGACGAGATGACCCGGATCATCTGGGACTTCATCAAGAAGAAGCTGATCCTGCCCTATCTCGACCTCGATCTGCTCTATTACGATCTCGGCATCGAAGAGCGCGACCGGACCAACGACCAGATCACCGTCGATGCCGCCGAGAAGATCAGGGACGTGGGCGTCGGCGTGAAATGCGCCACGATCACCCCAGACGAGGCGCGGGTCGAGGAATTCGGCCTCAAGCAGATGTGGAAATCGCCCAACGGCACGATCCGCAACATCCTGGGCGGCGTCGTCTTCCGCGCGCCGATCATCTGCAAGAACGTGCCGCGCCTGGTGCCGGGCTGGACCCGTCCCATCGTGATCGGCCGTCACGCCTTTGGCGACCAGTACCGCGCCACCGATTTCCGCTTCCCCGGCAAGGGCCAGCTGACGATGAAATTCGTCGGCGAGGACGGCCAGGTGATCGAGAAGGTGGTCTATGACGCGCCCGCCGCCGGGGTCGCCATGGGCATGTACAACCTCGACCAGTCGATCATCGACTTCGCCCGGGCCTCGATGAATTACGGCCTCTCGATGGGCTGGCCGGTGTACCTCTCGACCAAGAACACCATCCTCAAGGCCTATGACGGCCGCTTCAAGGACCTGTTCCAGAAGGTCTATGAGGAAGAGTTCGAAGAGCAGTTCAAGAAGGCCGGCATCACCTACGAACACCGCCTGATCGACGACATGGTCGCCTGCGCCATGAAATGGAACGGCGGCTTCGTCTGGGCCTGCAAGAACTACGATGGCGACGTGCAGTCGGACACCGTGGCCCAGGGCTTCGGCTCGCTCGGGCTGATGACCTCGGTGCTGATGACCCCCGACGGCAAGATCGTCGAGGCCGAGGCCGCGCATGGCACCGTCACCCGGCACTACCGCCAGCACCAGAAGGGCGAGCAGACCTCGACCAACTCGGTCGCCTCGATCTACGCCTGGACCGGCGGGCTCAAGCACCGCGCCAAGCTCGACGGCAACGAGCCCTTGATGCATTTCGCCCAGACGCTGGAGCGCGTTGTGGTCGAGACCGTGGAATCGGGCTCGATGACCAAGGATCTGGCGCTGCTGGTCGGCCCCAACCAGAAATGGCTGACCACCATGGGCTTCCTCGAGAAGATCGACGAGAACCTGAACAAGGCACTGGCCGGCTGAACCGCCCACGCCCTGAGCAGCCAAAGGGGGCCGGCCGCCGCGTCGGCCCCTTTTCGGTTTCAAGGCACTGGACAAGCCGCGCCCGCCGCGCCATCCCCTAGCCCATGCCGACCGACATGCCCCCGCCGACCGTTCCCCGCCATTCGCTTCTGGAGGATGCCCAGGGGCTGGTCGTGGGCACGCTGCTGGTGGCGCTTTCGGTGCAGATCCTGAAAAGCGCAGGCCTTGTCACCGGCCAGATCGCCGGGCTGTCGCTGGTCGCGAGCTATGTCAGCGGCTTCGGCTTCGGGCCGGTCTTCTTTGCACTGAACCTGCCCTTCTACTGGCTGGCGCTGCGCCGGATGGGGCTGGCCTTCACCGTCAAGACCTTCAGCGCGGTCGCGTTGCTGTCGCTGTTCACCGAACTCATGCCGCATGTGCTGACGCTGGGCCGGGTGCAGCCGCTGGCCGGATCCATGCTGGCCGGGGTCGTCGCGGGCGCGGGGCTGCTGGCGCTGTTCCGCCATGGCGCAAGCCTCGGCGGTGTCGGCATCATGGCACTCTGGCTGCAGGACAGCCGGGGCATCCGCGCGGGCTGGGTGCAACTTGGCTTCGACGCCATCGTCTTCGCGCTGGCCTTTGCGGCGATCCCGCCGCTGACCGTGCTGTGTTCGCTGGCGGGCGCGGCGGTCCTGAACGTGATCATCGCCACCAACCACCGGCGCGACCGCTATATCGCGCGCTAGGTCCGGAGCGCACCATGCCCAAGCATTACCTCTATCTGCTGCTCGCCGTCGTCGCCGAGACCATGGCCACCAGTTCGCTGCAGGCAAGCCAGCAATTCACCCGGCTCTGGCCCTCGGTGCTGGTGGTGCTGGGCTATGCGCTGTCCTTCTATTTCATGGCCCTGACCCTGAAGGTGATGCCGGTCGGCATCGTCTATGCGATCTGGTCGGGGCTTGGCATCGTGCTGATCTCGGGGATCGGCTGGGCGGTCTTCGGCCAGCGCATCGACTGGCCCGGCGCGCTGGGGCTCGGGCTGATCATCGCGGGCATTCTGGTCATTCACCTCTTCTCGAAGACCGCCGCGCACTGACCGGCCCCTGAAGAAGAAAGCTGCCCTGGCGGGACGGCTTTCGCGACGGTCGAAACATTCGGACGCGCGGCGGCGCCGCCGGACCGGGCCAAACGCCCTGAAACAGGCGGTCAAAGCGCCTGAAACAGCCGCTCATATCACCCCCGGACAGAATTCGACCCGCAGCGGCCCTGCCCTCGTCGCAAGAATGCTGCATTGAGCCCGCTGATCTGCCATCACGTCATCGCCAACGCCGGACCCGGCCCGTAAAAACGCGCCGTGGCGATGGAGACTGGTCTTTGGCCGCTGCACAGGGTATGTCCGCCGCAACCCCCATTTCGAGGCATATTCGATGGACCTTCGCAATATCGCGATCATCGCACACGTGGACCATGGCAAGACGACGCTTGTGGACCAGCTCCTGAAACAATCCGGCGCCTTCCGCGAGAACCAGTCCGTGGCCGAACGCGCCATGGACTCGAACGATCTTGAACGCGAGCGCGGGATCACCATCCTGGCGAAATGCACCTCGGTCGAATGGGACGGCCACCGGGTCAATATCGTCGACACCCCCGGCCACGCCGATTTCGGCGGCGAGGTGGAACGGATTCTCAGCATGGTCGACGGGGTGGTGCTTCTGGTCGACGCCGCCGAAGGGCCGATGCCCCAGACCAAGTTCGTGACCGCCAAGGCGCTGGCGCTGGGGCTCAGGCCCATCGTCGTCCTGAACAAGGTCGACAAGCCCGAGGCCGAACCCGACCGCGCGCTGAACGAGGTCTTCGATCTGTTCGCGAGCCTCGGCGCCAATGACCAGCAGCTCGACTTTCCGCATATGTATGCCTCGGGCCGGTCGGGCTGGGCGGATATGGAGCTGGACGGGCCGCGCAAGGACCTGCACGCGCTCTTCGACCTGATCCTCGAGCATGTCCCGGCCCCGAAGCAGCTGGCCCGGACCGACGCACCCTTCAGCATGCTGGCGACCACGCTTTCGGCCGATCCCTTCATCGGGCGCATCCTGACAGGACGGGTCGAAAGCGGCCGGGTCAAGCCGGGCGACACCGTGAAGGCGCTGTCGCGGACCGGCGAGATGCTGGAAAGCTTCCGGGTGTCGAAGGTGCTGGCCTTCCGCGGCCTGTCGCAGCAGCCCATCGAGGCGGGCGAGGCGGGCGATATCGTGACGCTCGCGGGCATGTCGAAGGCGACCGTTGCCGATACGCTTTGCGCGCCGCAGGTCACCGAGGCGCTGCCCGCCCAGCCCATCGACCCGCCGACGATCAGCGTCAGCTTCGGCATCAACGACAGCCCGCTGGCGGGTCGCGAAGGCAAGAAGGTGCAGTCGCGGGTGATCCGCGAACGCCTGATGCGCGAGGCCGAACTGAACGTCGCGATCCAGGTGACCGACACCCCCGGCGGCGAGGCCTTCGAGGTCGCGGGCCGGGGCGAGCTGCAGATGGGCGTGTTGATCGAGAACATGCGCCGCGAGGGCTTCGAGCTGTCGATCTCGCGCCCGCAGGTGCTGATGCGCGAAGAGAACGGCCAGCGGCTGGAGCCCATCGAAGAGGTCACCATCGACGTCGATGATGAATTCTCGGGCGTGGTGATCGAGAAGCTGACCGGTGTGCGGCGCGGCGATCTGGCCGAGATGCGCCCCGGCGGCACCGGCAAGACCCGGATCATCGCCCATGTGCCCTCGCGCGGGCTGATCGGCTATCAGGGCGAATTCCTGACCGACACGCGCGGCACCGGCGTGCTGAACCGCGTGTTCCACGACTGGGCGCCGCACAAGGGGCCGATTCCGGGCCGGCGCGCGGGCGTTCTGGTCTCGATCGAGGACGGGGTGTCGGTGGCCTATGCGCTGTTCAACCTCGAAGACCGCGGCAAGCTGTTCATCGGCGCGCAGGAGCAGGTCTATCAGGGGATGATCATCGGCGAGCATTCGCGCGACAACGATCTGGAAGTGAACCCGCTGAAGGGCAAGAAGCTGACCAACATCCGCGCCTCGGGCACGGACGAGGCGGTGCGGCTGACGACGCCGGTCAGGATGAGCCTCGAGGAGGCCATCGCCTATATCGACGACGACGAGCTGGTCGAGGTGACGCCGGGGTCGATCCGGCTGCGCAAACGCTATCTCGACCCGCATGAGCGCAAGCGCCAGGCCCGCGCCGCGGGCTGAGCCCGCCATCCTGCGGACGCCCTTCGGGCGACAGTTTCAGAGACGGCCCCTGTCGGGGCCGTTTTATTTTTGGGTATTTGCGCCAAGAAGACATGCAAAAGGCCGCGCCCGGGATCGGAGCGCGGCCCTTTCTTCTGGTGTGGCCGAGAGGCGATCAGTCGTTGATCTCGACGACCATCAGTTCGCGTTCCGAAGCGCCGCGTGCGTGATCGAGCGCGGCCTGATAGTCGGAGCTGTTATAGCAGGCAACCGCAGCCTCGACGGACGGGAAGCGGGCGACCACGTTGCGGGGCCGTTCGCGCCCCTCGAGCTGGACGAAGCGGCCGCCCCGCGCGATGAACTGGCCGCCATGCGCGGCGATGGCGGGGCCGGCCAGTTCGGCGTATTTTCCATAGGCCTCGGCATCGGTTACGGTGACATGGGCGATCCAGAGCGCGGGCATCGGATCACTCCCATTCTATTTTGAAAATTGCCTCTTCGGCCGCCTTGATCGCAGCTTCGGCATTGGCGGCGTCCTTGGCCCCGCCCTGGGCCATGTCGGGCCGGCCACCGCCGCCCTTGCCGCCAAGTTCCGCGACCGCCGCCTTGACCAGATCGACCGCCGAGACCGTGTCCGTCAGATCCGGGGTGACCCCCGCGGCGACCGAGGCCTTGCCGTCGGCCTCGGCGATCAGCAGGATCGCGCCAGAGCCGAGCCGGGCCTTGTGCTCGTCGATGATCGGCGGCAGGTCCTTGCCGGAAATGCCGTGCAGGACCTGGGCGAGGAAGGGCACGCCATGGACCTCGCGCACCTCGGGGGCTGCGCCCGCCGGGCCCGCCAGCGCCAGCTCGCGGCGAAGCTGGGTAACCTCGTGTTCCAGCGCGCGGCGTTCCTCGACCAGGCTGCGGATGCGCGCGACCACATCCGAAGCCGGGGCCTTGACCGCCTCGGCCACCTCGGCGAGGCGCTGCTGCTGTGCGATCAGATGGTCGAGCGCCGCCTGCCCGGTCAGCGCCTCGATCCGGCGCACACCGGCCGAGGAGGCACTGTCGCCCAAGACGACGCACAGCCCGATATCGCCGGTGCGGGCGACATGGGTGCCGCCGCAGAGCTCTATCGACCAGGTCTGGCCGTCCTGCCCCTTGCCGGTCGCGGCACGGCCCATCGAGACGACCCGCACCTCGTCGCCGTATTTCTCGCCGAACAGCGCCTGGGCGCCGATGGCGCGGGCATCGTCCGGCGTCATGATCCGGGTCTCGACCGCCGAGTTCTGGCGGATGAAGCCGTTGACCTGGCTTTCGACCGCGGCCAGTTCCTCGACCGCCATCGCCTTGGCATGGCTGAAATCGAAGCGCAGCCGGTCGGGCGCGTTCAGCGAGCCCTTCTGCGCGACGTGATCGCCCAGCGTCTGGCGCAGGGCCTCGTGCAGCAGGTGGGTAGCCGAGTGATTGGCGCGGATCGCCGAACGGCGGGCATGATCCACCCGAAGCTCGACCGCGTCGCCCACGGCCAGCGGCGCCTTGGCGGGCGTCACCTTGTGGGCAAAGAGCCCGCCCGGCATCTTCTGGGTATCGAGGATCTCGCCCCGCCCCTCGGGCTTGAGATAGGTGCCGGTATCGCCGACCTGGCCGCCCGATTCCCCGTAGAACGGGGTCTGGTTGACGATCATCCAGCCGGTCGTTCCGGGGGCAAGCTCGGGGACCTCGGCGCCGTCGGCCACCAGCGCCATCACCTGGCCTTCGGCGGTTTCGGTGTCGTAGCCGAGGAATTCGGTCGCGGCGACGCGCTCGGCGATCTCGAACCAGATGGTCGATTCCTTCGTCTCGCCCGATCCCGCCCAGCTGGCGCGGGCCTTGGCGCGCTGTTCGGCCATGGCGGCATCGAAACCCGCCACATCGACCTTGCGGCCCTTCTCGCGCAGCGCGTCCTGGGTCAGGTCGAGCGGGAAGCCGTAGGTATCGTAGAGCTTGAACGCCGCCTCGCCGGGCAGATCGCCATCCTCGGGCAGACGGGCCAGTTCCTCGTCGAGCAGCCGCAGGCCGCGGTCCAGCGTCTGGATGAAGCGGGTTTCCTCCAGCTTCAGCGTCTCTTCGATCAGCGCCTGGGCGCGGCGCAGTTCCGGATAGGCCGCGCCCATCTGGGTCACGAGCGCGGGCACGAGGCGATACATGACCGGGTCCTGGCTGCCCAGAAGATGGGCATGCCGCATCGCGCGGCGCATGATCCGGCGCAGCACATAGCCGCGGCCGTCATTCGAGGGCGTCACCCCGTCGGCAATCAGGAACGAGGTCGAGCGCAGGTGGTCGGCGATCACCCGGTGATGGACGTTGCCCGGCCCGTCGGGCTCGGTCGAGGTGGCATGGGCCGAGGCCTCGATCAGGTCGCGCATCAGGTCGGTGTCGTAATTGTCGTGCTTGCCCTGCAAGAGCGCGCCGATCCGTTCGAGCCCCATGCCGGTATCGATGGACTGCGCCGCCAGCTCGCGCCGGGTGCCGTCCTCGAACTGTTCATACTGCATGAAGACGAGGTTCCAGATCTCGATGAACCGGTCGCCATCCTCGTCGGGCGATCCGGGCGGGCCGCCCCAGATGTGATCGCCATGATCGTAGAAGATCTCGGTGCAGGGGCCGCAGGGACCGGTCGGGCCCATCATCCAGAAATTGTCATTGGTCGGGATGCGGATGATCTTGTCGTCGGACAGCCCCGCGACCTTCTTCCAGATCGAGGCCGCCTCGTCGTCGGTATGGTAGACCGTGACCAGAAGCCGGTCCTTCGGGATGCCGAAATCGCGGGTCAGCAATTCCCAGGCAAAGGGGATGGCATCGGACTTGAAATAGTCGCCGAAGCTGAAATTCCCCAGCATCTCGAAGAAGGTATGGTGGCGCGCGGTATAGCCGACATTGTCGAGGTCGTTATGCTTGCCGCCGGCGCGCACGCATTTCTGGGCGGTGGTGGCGCGGGTATAGTCGCGCTTCTCGACCCCGGTGAAGAGGTTCTTGAACTGCACCATGCCGGAATTGGCGAACATGAGCGTGGGATCGTTGCGGGGAACGAGCGGCGAGCTGTCGACCACCTGGTGGCCGTTCCGTTCGAAATAGCTCAGGAATGTCGAGCGGATCTCGTTCAGGCTGGGCATCGGTCTGAGACCTTTCGGGGGAGTTTTCCGGTTTGTCGTCCGATGTATCGCCGCGGGCAGGGCCTGTCCATGGGTCAGACGCGCAAGCCCCGTCCTGAAAGCGGAACACCCGCCCAGTGGGGCGGGTGTCCGAAGCCTGGGTCTGGCGGGCGCGTCAGTCCTCGATCATCTCGTCGTTGTCGTCGCCGCTCATGTGAAAGTCGAGCCCGTGGGCGGCGCGGATCTTGTCCTCGATCTGCATCGCGACCTCGGTATTCTCGCGCAGGAAGTTCTTGGCGTTCTCGCGCCCCTGCCCGATCCGTTCGTCGCCATAGGAATACCAGGAGCCCGACTTCTCGACCACGCCGGCCTTGACGCCGAGATCGAGCAATTCGCCGGTCTTCGAGATGCCTTCGCCATACATGATGTCGAATTCGACCTGCTTGAAGGGCGGCGCGACCTTGTTCTTGACGACCTTGACGCGGGTGGCGTTGCCCACCACCTCGTCGCGGTCCTTGATCGACCCGATCCGGCGAATGTCGAGCCGGACCGAGGAATAGAATTTCAGCGCGTTGCCGCCCGTCGTGGTCTCGGGGCTGCCGAACAACACGCCGATCTTCATCCGGATCTGGTTGATGAAGATCACCATGCATTTCGAGCGGCTGATGGACCCGGTCAGCTTGCGCATCGCCTGACTCATCAGCCGCGCATGTACGCCAAGATTGGAATCGCCCATGTCGCCTTCCAGCTCGGCCTTGGGCGTCAGCGCGGCGACCGAGTCGACCACCACCATGCTGACCGCGCCCGAGCGCACCAGCGTATCGACGATCTCAAGCGCCTGTTCGCCGGTATCGGGCTGGCTGATCAGAAGCTCGTCGAGATTGACGCCCAGCTTCTTGGCGTAGATCGGGTCGAGCGCATGTTCGGCATCGACGAAGGCACAGACGCCGCCCTTCTTCTGTTCCTCGGCCACGCAATGCAGCGTCAGCGTGGTCTTGCCCGAGCTTTCGGGGCCGTAGATCTCGATGATGCGGCCCTTGGGCAGCCCGCCGATCCCCAGCGCGATGTCGAGACCGAGCGAGCCGGTCGAGGTCGCCTCGATCTCCTGCACGGGGTTGTCCGCCCCGAGCCGCATGATCGAGCCCTTGCCGAACTGCCGTTCGATCTGTGCCAGCGCCGAGTCGAGCGCCTTCTGTTTGTCCGAAGCTTTCTTGTCTGCCATGTCCAGGAGGTTCGCCGTCGCCATGTTCGGTTCCTTATTCCACACCCGGAAGCGGGCGGCAATGACTGCTCTTGTTCGCTTCTTGTTCTCATTCATATGAGATCAAAAAGCGAACATTGCAAGTCAAATTGTTCCCATTCTCAGGATCGACCGAAACAGTTAAGGAAGTGTTCACGCCCGCCGAGATCGCGCGGCCGGGCCCTGAAGCCAGGCGCGCCGGGCGGTCACGAGACCTCTTCGGGCAGCCGTCCCTCTTCTTCGTCGGGGTGGCCTTCTCGCGCGCGGGCCGCGGCGCGCAGCTGGCGCTGGACGGTGGCGGTCAGATCGGCCAGCGAGAAGGGTTTCGGCAGATAGACCGAATTCGGGATCCGCGCCTTGATCTCGCCGAAGCTGTCCTCGGCATAACCCGAGACGAAGATCACCCGCGTGCCCGGACGGTCGGCCAGGGCCTTGCTGACCCAGCCCGGCCCGTCGAGACCCGGCATCACCACGTCACTGACGAAGACATCGACCTTGAGATCGGGATCGGAGAGCTTTTCAAGGGCCTCCTCGCCGCTTTCGGCCTCCAGCACGGTATGGCCGCGCATCCGCATCGCGCGGGCCGCGAAGGAGCGCACGGGCGCCTCGTCCTCCACCAGCAGAACCACCGCCGATCCGGGCTGGTCCTCGACCGTGCCCTGCTCGCGCCGGGGCGCGGCCGGGCCGATTTCGCCGGCATAGGCGGGCAGGTAGACCGAAAAGCAGCTGCCCTGCCCGACCGTGCTGTCGACAAAGACAAAGCCGCCGGTCTGCTTGACGATGCCATAGACGGTCGACAGCCCCAGCCCCGTGCCCTCGCCGGGGCGCTTGGTCGTATAGAAGGGCTCGAAGATCTTGGTCAGCCGGTCGGGCGGAATGCCATGCCCCTCGTCGCGGACGCGGATCATCGCATAGGGGCCGGGCGGCACCACGGCGCGGTCGCGCTGCAACTCGGTGCTCAGCTGCACCGCCTCGGTTTCCAGCCGGATCTCGCCGCCCTCGGGCATCGCGTCGCGGGCATTGACCACGAGGTTCATCACCACCTGTTCCAGCTGGCGCTTGTCGGCGCGGATCGGCGGCAGCGCCTCGGCATGGCGCATCCTCAGGCGCACCTTCTCGCCCACCAGCCGGTCCAGCAGATGGGCCAGTTCGCCCATCGTGTCGCGCAGGTCCATCACCTCGGGGCTGAGCGTCTGCTTGCGCGAGAAGGCCAGAAGCTGGCCCACGAGGCTCGCCGCGCGGTTGGCGTTCTGGTGGATCTGCACCAGATCGCCGTAATCGGGATCGCCCGCGTCATGGCGCAGCATCAGCAGGTCGCAATGTCCCGAAATCGCGGTCAGCAGGTTGTTGAAGTCATGCGCCACCCCGCCCGCCAGCTGGCCGATCGCCTGCATCTTCTGACTTTGGGTGAATTGCGCCTCCAGCGTCTTCATCTCGGTCACGTCATGCAGCACCGCGACCAGACCGCCGCCGCCCATCCGCGCCAGCGCCACCTGCACGAAAAGCTCGCGGTCATCGCGGGCCACACGCAGCACTTCGGCGGTGTTGGGGGCGCGACCCTGGGCGGCATCGGCCAGCCAGTCGCCGACCGACCGTCCCAGCCCTTCGAGTCGGTCGCAGAGGTTCAACGCCTCGCCGGCATAGGCGCCCAGCAGCTTGTTCGCCCGGGCATTCGACAGCCGCACCGTGCCGTCGATGTCGAGCTGCAGGAGAGCGACCGGCAGCGCGTCCAGGAACCCTTCGGGCGCCTCCGCGGCCCGCGCCCCGGCCGCCTCGGGCAGGATATAGAATTCGCGCCCGCCATCGGCCATGCGCAGCTGCACCAGGCGGCGGCGGCTCGGCCCCTCGGGGGTTTCGACCATCACCTCTTCGGTCTCGTCCGATGCGCCGCCCAGCAAGGCCGCCACGCTGTCGGGACTTTGCCCGATCAGCGCGCGGGCCGCGGCGTTGATGACCGCGAGACGCCCGACCGGATCGAGCCGGACCATCGGCAGCGCGATTTCCGGCCCGTCGGCGGCACAGGACTCGAGCCGCCAGAGAAACAGCCCCGACCCGGCGCGTTCGACGGCGATCCGAAGCGGCCCGGAGGCCAACGTACGTTGGGCCGAGGCCGGAAGGCCCCGGGCGGCGGCCGAGATCAGGTCGGCGACGGCGTGACCCGGATCGGCAAAGAACGCCTGCAGGGCGTCCGCGACCGGCTGGCCGCGCACCGCCGCGACACGGCGCAGCGCCTCGGGGCTTGCGATCAGCACGCAACCTTCGGAATCGGTGACCAGTGTCGCGCCCGGCGCACTGGCGCAGAGCCGCCGCAACCGGTCCGAGGGGATGTCCGACACCGGCCGCCCGAAGAGGCGCAGCAGCACGGCCAGGCAGGCCAGCGTGCTGCCCGCCGTCAGCAAGGGCGCGAAAAGCCCGGGCCAGGGCGATGTCCAGGCCGCCGCAACCAGCAGAACCCCAAGCGCCAAAGCGACCCAGGCGCGGTCGGCATGGGCCGCCGCGGATCGCCGGACAGTCACCAGAACGGGCACGAAACGCAACAATGAGGCCTCCCGGAAAGAGCGTCTTGCCCACTCTTTCTCCACAGCTATTAATCGAAGGTTAATGCGACCCGCCCGAGATGACCCGGCGGCACGGGATCGCCGGATAACGCAGCGTAACCCTTGTCAGCCATCGCCCCGCCGCAGCACCGCCGCATAGAATCCGTCGCCGCCATCAAGCGGGGTCAGGCGCCGCTCGGCGACCTCGGTCCAGCCCGGCGTATTGGCAAGAAACCGCGCGACCTGCGCGTCGTTCTCGGCCGACAGGAGCGAGCAGGTGGCATAACCAAGATGCCCGCCCGGCGCGACCAGTGCTGCGGCCCGGTCGAGAATGCCCGCCTGCAGCGCGGTCAGCCGGGCCAGATCGTCGGGGGTCGTGCGCCATTTGGCCTCGGGGCTTCGCCGCCAGGCGCCACTGCCCGAACAGGGCACGTCGCAGAGCACCAGGTCGAAGGGCGCTGCCTCGTCGAGATCCGCGCCGTCAAGGCAGGTCACCGCGATTCCCGCCCGGGCGGCCCGGTCGGGCAGATCGCGCATCCTTTGCGGGGCCGCGTCATGGGCGTAATGCCGGGCCGTCCCGCGCGCGGCCATGGCCAGCGTCTTGCCGCCGCCGCCCGCGCAAAGGTCGAGCACCCGCGCGCCAGCATCCAGCGGCATCAGATCGGCCACCGCCTGCGAAGCCGCATCCTGCAGTTCGACCACGCCGTCGGCAAAGGCGCGCGACTGCTGGACGCGCCGCGCCCCGGCCGTCACCTCAAGCGCGGTGGGCGAAAGCGCATGCGGCCGGGTCTCGATCCCCTCCCCCGCCAACTGAGCCGCCGCCTCGTCCCGGCCGCTGCGGCGCAGATTGACCCGCAGGAAGACCGGCGCGCGGTGCCGCAGCAGGTCCATCACCGGGCGGAAGGCCGGGCCGAGGCTGTCGCGAAGCATCTCTTCCAGCGCCTCGGGACAGTCGCAGGCGACCGCCTCGGGCAGATCCGCCAGGCCGGGCATGGGCGCGCGTTCGGCCTCGGACAGCGGCGCCGGGGCGTGGCCCTCGCCGGTGAAGACCGTCCCGGGGTCCGTGCCCTCGGCGCGCAGGGCGCCCAGCATCATGCCGCGCCCCGTCGCCGCGCCGCCCAGCGCGGCGAAGGATCGGGCGCAGCGGATCGCATCGAAGA
This sequence comes from Rhodovulum sp. BSW8, assembly GCF_003314725.1. Taxonomy (NCBI): domain Bacteria; kingdom Pseudomonadati; phylum Pseudomonadota; class Alphaproteobacteria; order Rhodobacterales; family Paracoccaceae; genus Rhodovulum; species Rhodovulum sp. BSW8. Next base: position 289,693 of record NZ_QNVX01000005.1, on the reverse strand, counting down.
CATGGTCGCGGATCGCGGCCCGGTCCTTCGAGCCGGCAAAGCGGTTCTGCCGCGCCCAGGTGGTCAGCAGCTTCTCGGCCGGAGCGCCCTCGCGCCAGGCATCGAGCAGCTCGGCCGCCGCCGCGATCCGCGCCGCGGGCGTCACGCGCGGCCCAGCCCGGCCCGTTCGCGGCCCGCCGCAACATCATGCTCTGTCATCGCCCGCCATCCCTTCATCCGATCCGCCCCCGTGGGGGGTGCCCGTCTTCTGGCAGCCGCGTCCCCCGCGTGCAAGCGCGGCCCTCACCCGGGGCCTTTTCATCCGCGCCCGGACGTGGTTTGGTGGATCCCGTGACAGGGGCGTCCGGATCTGCCCGGGCTGAGAAGCACCCTTAGAACCTGAACCAGATCATGCTGGCGGAGGAAGTCGCGTGCCGGGCCCGAAAGCGGGCCGATGCGGCCGTCCGATGCCAGGGGAGGACAGCCATGCCCAGCGCGACAGAGACCCCGACCGGCGCCCCGAGCCAAACCGCAAGCCCCACGCCCGGCGCCCATCTTGCCGCGATGCGCGACCGCGCGCCTCTGGTGCAATGCATCACCAATTTCGTCGCCATGAACACCGCCGCGAATGTGCTGCTGGCGGCGGGTGCCTCGCCCGCGATGTTGCACGCGGCCGAGGAAACCCGTGAATTCACGCCGCTGGCGCAGGCGCTCTCGATCAATATCGGCACCCCCTCGCCGCATTGGGCCGCCGGCATGAAGGCCGCGGCCGGGGCGGCGCGGGCGGCGGGGCTGCCCTGGGTGCTCGACCCGGTGGCGGTTGGCGCAACCTCGTACCGTCAGGCGCTTTGCGGCGATCTTCTCGCGCTGGAGCCCGCAGTCATCCGGGGCAATGCGTCCGAAATCCTTGCGCTGGCCGGGGCCGCCACGCGCGGCAAGGGCGCGGACAGCGCCGACCCGGTCGAGGCGGCCGAGGCGGCGGCGCGGGCCCTCGCCCAGCGCAGCTGGGCGGTGGTCGCGGTCACCGGGCCGGTCGATTACGTGACCGACGGCACCCGCGCCTGGCGCGTTTCCAATGGCGACCCGATGATGCCGAAGGTCACCGCGCTGGGCTGTTCGCTGACCGCGCTGGTCGCGGCCTTCGTGGCGGTCGAGGGCGCCGATCGCGCCGAGGCGACGGTCGCGGCGCTGGCCTGTTTCGGGCTGGCAGGCGAAATCGCGGCCAGGGGTGCATCCGGTCCCGGCAGCTTTGCGGTCGCGCTGCTCGACGCGCTGCACGCCATGACGCCCGAGGCGCTGGACCTCGGCGCACGGGTCGAGCCCTCATGAACCGCAAGACGCTCGCCGTCTATTTCGTCACCCCCGACGGCGCCACGCCGGATCTGGTGATGGCGGCGGTCCGGGGCGGCGCCAGCATGGTGCAGTTGCGCGACAAGCAGGCCAGCGACAGCGATCTGATCGCGCTCGCCCGGCAGCTGAAACCGGATCTGACCCGGCGCGGCGTGCCGCTGATCGTCAACGACCGGCTGGCGGTCGTGCTGGCCTCAGGGGCCGACGGGCTCCATGTGGGGCAGTCCGACGGCGCCCCAAGCGCGCTGCGCAAGGCCCTGGGACCGGGGCGGCTGCTTGGCCTGTCGGTCGAGACCCTGGCTCAGCTCGACGCCATCCCCCCGGATGCGGTCGATTACCTGGGCGTCGGCCCGGTCCATGCGACCGCGACCAAGCCCGATCACGCGGCCCCGCTGGGCGTCGAGGGGCTCGGGCGGATCGTGACCAGGACCACCCTGCCCTGCGTCGCGATCGGCGGGCTCGGGGTCGCGGACGCGGCCGGTGTCAAGGCGGCGGGCGCCGATGGCATGGCCGTGGTGTCGGCGATTTCCGCCGCGCCCGATCCGGCGGCGGCGGCACGCGCCCTGGCCGAAGCCTGGAGAAGCGCATGATCCCCAATATCCTGTCGATTGCCGGGTCCGACCCCTCGGGCGGGGCCGGGATTCAGGCCGATCTGAAGGCCATCGGCGCCAATGGCGGCTATGGCATGGCCGCGATCACGGCCCTGACCGTCCAGAACACCCAGGGGGTGCGCGGGGCAGAGCTGGTGGCGCCCGCCCTGGTCGCCGACCAGATCCGCGCGATCCGCGAGGATATCCGCATCGACGCGGTCAAGATCGGCATGCTGGGCTCGGCCGCCATCGTCGAGGCGGTGGCCGGGGCGCTGGCCGGGCTCGACGCGCCGGTGGTGCTGGACCCGGTGATGGTGGCCAAGGGCGGCGACCGGCTGCTGGCCGAAGAGGCCGTGGCCGCGCTTTCGGCCTATCTGATGCCGATGGCCGCCGCGATCACGCCGAACCTGCCCGAGGCGGCCGACCTTCTGGGCCGTCCCGAGGCGCAAGACCGCTTTGGGATGGAGGCCCAGGCCGAGGCGCTTCTGGCGCTGGGGCCGCGCGCCGTTCTGTTGAAGGGCGGCCATCTGTCCGGCTCGGACAGCCCCGATCTGCTGCTGGACCCGACCGGGCGGGTCTGGTTCGAGGGGCCGAGGATCGACAGCCCCAACACCCATGGCACCGGCTGCACCCTCTCGTCGGCGCTGGCGACCTGGCTTGCCCGGACGGGCGAGATGCGCCCTGCGGCCGAAGCGGCGCGCGCCTATACCCGCGCCGCTATTATGGGCGCGGCGGCGCTGTCGGTCGGGCACGGTCATGGGCCGACCGACCATTTCTTTGCGCTGAGGAACCTCCCGGTCTGACGGACCCCCTTGGGGCGGGGCCGGTCAGTCGAAGCGGCGGCTCAGCGGCGTGGCGCCGGTCGGCCAGTCGCCCGCCACCACAGCGGCCCCGCCCGCAAAGGCCGCATAGCTTTGGCCTGCCTGATAGCGGAGCGCGCCCAGCTCGGAGGCCAGATCCTCGATCCGGTCGGCCGAAAGAAACCCGATGAGCCGCCCGCCCGGGTCGCGCTCGACCCAGGCGCGCGCACGGCCGGCATCCATGCTCCAGGGCGCGGGCGCGGACAGATGCGCCATCCGCCAGGCCGCCACCTCGGCCCCCGAGCCGACCACGATCAGCGCGGGCGCGGTCTCGGCCGCCGCCGCATCGACCAGCCGCGCCGGGCGCCGCAAGAGCCGCGCGCCCAACGCCTCGGCCGCTGCCGTCTCGCCGCCAAGCGCCAGCAGTACCGGTTCGGGTCCGGCGAAGAGATCGCCCAGCATCGGCGGCACCTCGCCCGGGGCCAGCGCGCGGGCCAGATCGAAATCGGGATCGACCGAAACCGCCCGCGCCGGAGCCCGAAGCCGCAGCGTGGCCTCGCCCCGCCCGGCATCGAGCGCAACCAGATGGCGTTCGGTCCCCGCCCCCGTCTCGACCACCACGGGCACCGACAGCCGGTAGGCGGGCAAGGACTGGCCCAGCACCAGATGCAGGGCCGTACCCTCGGGCTCGGCCGCCTCGAGCCGCAGCGCGGGCAGGCCGCTGCGGGTCAGCCACTGGTCGAAGAACCCGCCCAGATCGCGCCCGGACACGGCCTCGAAAGCGGCGCGAAGGTCGTGCCAGGCCGCGACCCGGTCGTGATGGTCGGCATAGAAACGGCGCAGGCCCGCGCGCCAGTCCTCGGGACCGAGCTCGGCCTTGAGCATATGAAACAGAAGGGCGGCCTTGCCGTAACCGACCGCCTGCCGGTCGCCATGGGCGGCCGCGCGGAACTCGGTCAGCGGCCGGTCCTCACCGGCGGGCAGCGCCGCGAGATCGCGCAGCCAGCCCAGCCGCATCGCGCGCGCGACCTCGGGGCCCGCATCCTCGGCCAGCGCATGGTCGGCCATGTAGGTCGTCAGCCCCTCGCACCAGTTGCCGCGCCGGTAATCGACGGCCACCGCATTGCCCCACCAGGAATGCAGCACCTCATGGGCCAGCGACCGCCCGCGCATATAGCCATGGCCCAGGATCGACTGGCTGACATAGGTCAGACCGGGCATCCCCAGCCCGACCGGGATCGGCGCCGAGACCACCGAGAAGCCGGGATAGGGATAGGGGCCGATCTCGGCCGAGAAGCGGTCGATATAGCCCGCGACGGCCTCGGTATAGGCGGGCGAATAGGCGGCATCGCGGGGCTCGAAATAGGTGCGCAGCCGCAGCTCGCCATGCATCGCCTCGCCGACGGTATAGCGCCCGGCAAAGACCCCCATGTCGGCCGCGCGACCGGTGAACACGAACTGGGCGCTCCGCCCCTCGGCGCCGACCGCCTCGGCGCCGAGCGTGCCGGTCGCGGCCGGGCGCCAGCCCGCAGGCACCTCGAGGTTCAGCTCGAACCTGGCGCGGGGCGCTGAATCGACCGGCAGCCAGCCCGAGCCCAGAAGATAGCTTGCCGTCTCTCCGCGCGCGACCTCGCCGATACCGGCCGACAGCGGGGGCAGCGTCCCGGTCAGCCGCACCGTCACCGGCCGTCCCATATGCCGCGCCGCCCGCAAGACGCCCGAACCTGGTACCGGCGTCGCATCGCCGCCGATCCGAAGCGTCTCGATGGTCAGCCAGTCCTGCCGGGGCAGCGTCACGTCTCCCTGCGGCGCGGGCAGCACCGCATCGAGCGCCAGCGCGCCGGTCGCTGGGTCAAGCGTCAGGGTCACCGCCTCTTCGCCCAGCATCTCGGCATGCGGTCCGGCCCAGACGGCCGGTCCGGCCAGGGCCGGAAGGACGGCAAGCAGCAGGGGACGAAAACGCATCGGCAGGTCTCCGGGCAGGCGATTTTCGCGAAGGTTAGGCGCGGTTCGCCGCCAGAGCCAGCGGATTGCGCGCCTGCCGCTGCAAGACGGGCGTTCGTCCGCTGCGGCCCGCACCGGGCAGGTTTCCAAGGAAAAGGGATTGAATGGGATTTCCTCCCGCCATGACTGCAATGGATGGAGTTATGACCCTTTTTCCTCCGGGTTATCGCCTTATTTCAGGAATTTTGTTCTACTGCGGGAAAGTCACAGGGAGAGTCCCGATGAAGTTCTTCCCGATCTTCCTGCGCACCGAGGGCGCGCGGATCGTGGTGTCAGGCGGCGGCGAGACCGCGCTGGCCAAGCTGCGTCTGCTGCTGAAGACCGAGGCCCGGATCGCGGTCCATGCCGCCGAGGCCGACCCGAAGATCCTCGACTGGCAGGCCGAGGGGCGTCTAAGCTGGGTCGCGCGGCCCGTCGAGGCGGCCGATCTCGACGGCGCGCGGCTGGTCTATGCCGCGACCGACGATGCCGCCGAGGATGCGCGCGTAGCAGGTCTCGCCCGCGCCGCCGGCGTGCTGTTCAACATCGTCGACAACCGCGCCGACAGCGCCTTCATCACCCCCGCGCTGGTCGACCGCGCCCCCGTCGTCGTGGCGATCGGCACCGAGGGCGCGGCCCCGGTGCTGGCGCGCCGGATCAAGGCAGGCCTCGAAGCCTGGCTGCCCGCCGGGCTTGGCGCGCGGGTGCGCGAGGCCGATGCCTTCCGCCCGGCGGCCGAGGCACTGCCCAAGGGCCGGGCCCGCCGCCGCTTCTGGGACGACGCCTTTGCCGGGCTTCTCGACGGCATGCCGGGCCCCGCCCCGCAGCTTGCCCCCCTGCTTGAAACCCACAAGGCGGCCGCAACGGCGGCGGGCGAGGTGCTGTTCGTCGGCGCAGGCCCCGGCGATCCCGACGACCTGACGCTGCGCGCCCGCCGCGCGCTCGACCGCGCCGATGTGGTCATTCACGACCGGCTGGTGCCCGCGCCGATCCTGGAACTCGCCCGCCGCGAGGCCGAGATCGTCGAGGCGGGCAAAACCGGCTTTGGCCCCTCGACGCCGCAGGCGGACATCAACGGCCTGATCGTCGACCGTGCCGCCCGGGGTCTTGTGGTGGTTCGCCTGAAGGCAGGCGATCCGTCGGTCTTCGGACGGCTCGACGAGGAAATCGAGGCCTGCGAGGCCGCCGGTATCGCCTGGTCGGTGGTGCCGGGGCTGACTGCCGCCTCGGCCGCTGCCGCAAGCCTTGGCCAGAGCCTGACCCGGCGCGGCCGCAATTCCGAACTGCGCGTGCTGACCGGGCATGACGTGAAGGGCCTGGCCGATCACGACTGGGCCGCGCTGGCCCGGCCGGGTGCGGTCGCCGCGATCTACATGGGCAAGCGGGCCGCGCGCTTCATCCAGGGCCGGCTGATGATGCATGGCGCCGAGGCCGCGACCCCGGTCAGCGTGGTCGAGAATGCGGGCCGCCCCGAGGAACGCATCCTTTCCGCAACGCTGGGCAGCCTGCCCGCCGAGATCGCCGCCGCCGGGCTGACCGGTCCCGCCGTCATCCTGCTGGGTCTGGCGCCGCGCGCCGCCGCCCGGTCCGTTCCCGCCCTGCGCGAGGTCGCCCGATGAAACGCCGCTTTCACCCCAGCGTGGTGACCGCCAACGATCTGTTCGAGGGCCACCCGGTCTGGCGCACCGCAGAGGGGCGCTGGTCGGCCACGATCCGCGAAGCCGAAGTGCTGCGCGATCCCGAGACCGCCGAGGCCCGCCTTGCCGCAGCCGCGTCGGATGCCGCTCGGGTCGTCGGCCCCTATCTCGCCGAGGTCGCGACCGCCCCCCAGCGCCCCGCGCCGCTGCATTTCCGCGAGGTTTTCCGCGTCCGGGGTCCCGCCCAGGCCTCTGACCGCCTCGACCACCTTCCCGGAGAGTGACGATGTACGCCTATTCCGATTTCGACGAGAGTTTCGTGCGCGACCGCGTGCGCCAGTTCCGCGATCAGGTCGAACGCCGGATCGACGGCCGCCTGAGCGAGGACGAGTTCAAGCCGCTGCGCCTGATGAACGGGCTTTATCTGCAGCTTCACGCCTACATGCTGCGCGTGGCCATTCCCTATGGCACGCTCGACGCGCGCCAGATGCGCCAGCTTGCGGCGATCTCGGAACGCTGGGATCGCGGTTACGGCCATTTCACCACCCGCCAGAACATCCAGTTCAACTGGCCGAAACTTTGCGACGTGCCCGACATGCTGGACGCGCTGGCCGATGTCGGCATGCATGCGATCCAGACCTCGGGCAATTGCGTGCGCAACGTGACCTCGGACCATTTCGCGGGCGCCGCCGCCGACGAGATCGCCGATCCGCGCCCCTATGCCGAGCTGCTGCGGCAATGGTCGAGCGATCACCCCGAATTCCAGTACCTGCCGCGCAAGTTCAAGATCGCGATCACCGGCGCCACCGCCGACCGCGCCGTCACCCGCGCCCATGACATCGGGCTGCGCGTCGTTGCGCGGGACGGCGCCGTGGGCTTCGAGGTCAGCGTCGGCGGCGGGCTTGGCCGCACCCCGATGATCGGCCGCATCATCCGCGACTTCCTGCCCGAGGCCGATCTGGTGCCCTATGTCGAGGCGGTGCTGGGCGTCTACAACCAGCTCGGCAGGCGCGACAACAAGTACAAGGCCCGGATCAAGATCGCGGTCCACGAGATGGGGCTCGACACCATCCGCGAACTGGTCGAGGCCCGCTTTGCCGAAACCCGGTCCGAATTTCCCGGCGCCGAGGCCGCCCTGGCCGACATCCGCGCGGCCTTCCGCGCCCCCGATTTCCGCGCGGGCGGTACCGCGACCCCGTCGGGCAGCCCGGCCTTCCGGGCCTGGGCGGATACGAACCTTGCCCAGCACCGGCGCGAGGATCATGCCATCGTCACCGTCTCGCTGAAGACGCCGGGTCAGCAGCCGGGCGATGCCAGCGCCGGTCAGATGCGGGCAATCGCCGATCTGGCCGAAACCTTCGGCTATGACGAGATCCGGATCAGCCACCGCCAGAACGTGATCCTGCCCCATGTCCGCAAGGACGACCTGCCCACCGTCTTCGAGGCGCTGGCGGCGGCGGGGCTGGCGGCGGCCAATGCCGGGCTGATCTCGGACATCATCGCCTGCCCCGGCATGGACTACTGCGCGCTGGCGACGGCCCGCTCGATCCCGGTCGCGCAAGAGATCGCGGTCCTGTTCGAGACCCTCGATCTGGCCCATGAGGTCGGCCCGCTGAGGCTGAACGTCTCGGGCTGCATCAATGCCTGCGGCCATCACCATGTGGCCGATATCGGCATCCTCGGGCTCGAACGCGCGGGCGTCGAGACCTATCAGATCACGCTGGGGGGCGATCCGACCGAACGGATCGCCATCGGCGAGCGCACCGGTCCGGGCTTTGCCGCGGACGAGATCGTGGGTGCGGTAGAACGTATCGTGACGGCCTATCTGGAGCTTCGCGACAGCGCGGACGAGACCTTTGCCGATGCCTATCGGCGGCTGGGGCTCGCGCCGTTCCAGAAGGCGCTTTATTCCGAGGAGAGCAGGGAAAATGCGGCCTGAAAACGGGTTCGAACGGGCAGAGACCCGGCTTGCGGCGCTGAACCGGCGCCTGGACGGCGCGACGCCGCAAGAGGTGCTGGCCGAGGCGGCCGACCGCTTCGCCGGGCAGCTGGCGCTGGTGTCGTCCTTCGGGGCGGAATCGGTCGTGCTTCTGCACATGGTGGCCGAGCTCGACCCCGGCCTGCCGGTGCTGTTTCTGGAAACCGAGATGCTCTTCCCCGAGACGCTGGCCTATCAGCGCGAGGTCGCGGACCTGCTGGGGCTGACCGGCGTTCGGCTGCTGCACCCCGATGCCGAGGCGCTGGCGCTGCACGACCCGGCGGGCGATCTGCACCGCAGCGATCCCGATCTCTGCTGCCACCTGCGCAAGACCGAACCGCTGGAACACGCTCTGGCAGGCTTCGGCGCCTGGGTCACCGGGCGCAAGCGGCACCAGACCCGCGAACGGCAGGCGATGCATGTCTGCGAGACCGACGAGGCCGGGCGGGTCAAGATCAACCCGCTGCATGCCTGGGGCCGCGAGGATGTGGCCGCCTATATCGACCGTCACGACCTGCCCCGGCATCCGCTGGTCTCGCGCGGCTATCCGTCGATCGGTTGCGCGCCCTGCACCAGCCGCGTCTCCCCGGGCGAGGACCCGCGCGCGGGCCGCTGGCGCGGGCAGGACAAGCAGGAATGCGGCATCCACCTGGTCAATGGCCGCTTCGTGCGGATGGGCACGGAGGATGTGGCATGAGCGACCGGGTTCTGATCACCGATGCGGGCTTCGGCCCCGTCGATCCGGCCGAGCGCTATCTGGGCCTCGCCGATCTCGTGGCGGCGCCAGGGGCGCAGCGGGTCGATCTCGGCCCCGAGACCGACCCGGCCGCGCTGGGTCCCGATCTGGCGCGGATCCAGGCCATCCGCATCGCCTTTCCGGCGGTGTCGGACGGGCGCGGGTTCACGCTGGCGCGGACGCTGCGGCGGATGGGCTTTACCGGGCGGCTGCGTGCCGCCGGGCAACTGATCCCCGAGCAATATCCAATGGCGCGGGCCTGCGGCTTCGACGAGGTCGAGATCGACGCGGCCCGCGCACAGCGCCAGCCCGAGGCCGACTGGCGCGCGGCCGCAGGGCGGCAGGGTTATCTCGCGCGGTTGCGGCGCCCGGCCGCCTGATCCGGGATCAGGGCAGGCGCAGCACCGCCGACAGCGGGGCCAGCGCCACCTCGCCCGGCCCCGATTGCAGCGCCCAGGAGAAAAGCGCGGTCACGGTCTCGGGGCGGCTGTGGCCGACCAGCACCGCCTGGCCGGTCTGGCGCGCCTCGAACACCGCGAGGTCCAGCATCCGGCGCATGGTCTCGGTGTTCTGCCCCTCGGCATCGAGGGTCTGGAAGACCGTCGCCTTGGGCACGCCCACCCGGTCGGCAGCGCGGGTCGCAGCGTTCAGCCCCTCATCGCGCGTGACGATCCCGTGACCGGTTTCAGCCAGCACGCCCAGAACCGCATCGGTCAGGACGCGATCGTCCTGAAACCCCTTCGACTGAACCCCATCCTTGCCGGGGTCGAGCACCGCAATCCCGGTGCCGATCAGCCCAAGCGCGCGGTTCAGCCGGGCGGCGGCCTCGGCGGGCGGCAGATCCGACAGCCCGCTGGCCAGCAGCACGACCTCATAGCCCGCGCGGTGGAAATCGGCAGCCGCCTCTGCCGCACCGGGCATCGCCGGGTCGATCGCGAAGGTCACCGGAAAGGGGAAGGTCAGCAAGGCCCGGCGGTCGAGCCCGGCCGCGCCGACATCGACCAGCACCAGCGACAGAAGCGGCGCACCGGGCGGCGGATCGAAGGCCACGGCATTCCGCGCCAGCGCACCCAGCGGCGCCGGGGCGGCGGCCCGGTCGCCCGGCACGGTGGCCGGAGCCTCGTCGGAAGGATCCTCGGCGGCCGCGCCATCCTCTTCCGGCGCCGTGCCGAGCGTCGGCAGCGGAGCGACCGGGGTCAGCCCGGCCGGCGCGTCTCCGGGCACGGTGACATCCTCGGCGCTTGGCAGCGGCAAGACCCGGGGGCCGGCCTTCCCGGCACCGGGCGGCGCGGCGGCTTCCTCGTCCTCGTCGTCATCGCGACCGGCATCGCGGGGGGCGGTCTCGGCTGCGGGCCGGTCGTCGGGCAGCGCCTCGGGGTCGGGCGGCGCGGCCGGTTCTGGCGCCGCCGGGCCGCGCAGGGCGGCACCGGCGGGCGCAGGCTCTTCGGCGCCGAGGTCGGTCCCGGCCCCAAGGTCGACGGCCGTATCGGGGGCCTCCGGCGGGGTCATCGTCTCGGGTATCGCAGAGACCGGGGCGGGGGCCGCCGCGGGGGCGGTGTCGGGCAGCGGCGCCTCGGCGACGGCGGCGGGGGCCGGGGCGCCCATCGCCGGGGTCTCGCGAAGGGCTTCTTCGCGCTCGGGCAGGGTCGCCTCGGTTTCGGGCCGGGGACGGTTGAATTCGGACCCCGGCGGCAGGTCGATATCGGTGGTCGGGTCGGCGGCGGGCAGCCCCCCGGACCCGGACGGCGCGGCCGGACGCGCCCCCGGTGCCGCGACCGCGGCAGGCGCGGTTTCGGGCTCGGGGGCGGCGGGTGCGCCGCTTTCGGGGATGGCCGAGAACCGCGGGGCGGGCGCCTCGCCCGGCTGCGTGGGCACAGGAGCGGGCTCAGGGTCTCTCACGGGATCTCTCGCGGGGGCTGGCACCGAAGCGGTCCCTGCGCCGGGACCAGGACCGGGAGCAGGGCCGGGCCCGGACGGCGGCACCGCAACCGCCAGTGCCGCCAGCCCCAGACCGCTGGCCGCAGCACCCCAGAGAAAGCCGCGAATGCCGCTGGAAAAAACCCTGCCCATGCCTCGTACCTCCGACCTCGCGACGGCCTGCCCGGGCCGCCCTGTCCGATGCGGGACCCTTTGCCCCGCCGCCGCCCCTTGACCGGGGCGCGTCGCTCTGAGCATGTATAGCCCGACCCGCGACCCGGTTCATCCCCTTTCGCGAAGGCGCTGACCATGCTGCTCTTGATCGACAATTACGACAGTTTCACCTATAATCTCGTGCACTATCTGGGGGAACTCGGCGCCGAGACCAAGGTCGTGCGCAACGATGCCCTGAACGTGCAGGAGGCGATGGGGCTGCGGCCGTCCGCGATCCTTTTGTCGCCCGGCCCCTGCGATCCGGCCCAGGCCGGGATCTGCCTGCCCCTGACCCGCGCCGCGGCCGAGACCGGCACGCCGCTGATGGGCGTCTGCCTCGGGCACCAGACCATCGGCGAGGCCTTCGGCGGCAAGGTGGTGCGCGCGGACGAGATCGTGCACGGCAAGAAGGGCCGCATCGAACATGACGGGTCGGGCGTCTTCGCGGGCCTGCCCTCGCCCTTCCAGGCGACCCGGTATCATTCGCTGATCGTCGAGCGCGCCAGCCTGCCCGACTGCCTGATCGCCAATGCCTGGCTGGAAGACGGAACGATCATGGGGCTGCGCCACCGCGAGCTGCCGATCCACGGGGTGCAGTTCCACCCCGAGAGCATCGCCTCGGAACATGGCCACGCCCTGCTGAAGACGTTCCTCGACACCGTGAAGGAACCCGCATGAGCGATGCGCTGAAACCGCTGATCGGCCTTGCCGCCGACCGCCCCCTGACCCGGGACGAGGCCGAGACCGCTTTCGAGGCGCTGTTCGAGGGCGAGGCGACGCCCAGCCAGATCGGCGGTCTGCTGATGGCGCTGCGCACCCGGGGCGAGACGGTCGACGAATATGCCGCCGCCGCCAAGGTCATGCGCTCGAAATGCCGCAAGGTGACCGCGCCCGAGGGGGCCATCGACATTGTCGGCACCGGCGGCGACGGCAAGGGCACGCTGAACATCTCGACCGCGACCGCCTTCGTGGTCGCGGGCGCGGGCGTGCCCGTCGCCAAGCACGGCAACCGCAACCTGTCGTCGAAATCGGGCGCGGCGGATGCGATGACCCATATGGGCATCAACGTGATGGTCGGCGCCGATGTGGTCGAGACCGCGCTGAGGGAGGTCGGCATCGGCTTCATGATGGCGCCGATGCACCATCCGGCCATGGCCCATGTCGGCCCGACCCGGGCCGAGCTGGGCACCCGGACGATCTTCAACATCCTCGGGCCGCTGACCAACCCGGCCGGGGTCACCCGCCAGCTGACCGGCGCCTTCTCGAAGGCGCTTTTGCGCCCCATGGCCGAGACGCTCGACCGGCTCGGTACCGAGGTCGCCTGGCTGGTGCATGGCGGCGACGGCACCGACGAGCTGTCGATTGCCGGGATCAGCCATGTCGCGATGCTGGAGGAAGGCACCATCACCGAGCGCGAGCTGCATCCCGAAGAGGCGGGCCTGCCGGTCCATCCCTTCGAGGCCATCATCGGCGGCACGCCCGATCACAACGCCCGCGCCTTCGCGGCGCTTCTCGACGGCGAGGCCTCGGCCTATCGCGACGCCGTGCTGCTGAACGCGGCCGCCGCTCTGGTGGTCGCGGGCCGGGTCACGACGCTGCGCGAGGGCGTCGAGCGGGCACAGGACAGCATCGACAGCGGCGCGGCCAAAAGCAAGGTCGAGGGCCTCGCCCGGATCACATCGGAGGCCGCATGACCGAGACCATCCTGGACCGCATCAAGGCCTACAAGCTGGAAGAGGTCGCCGCCGACAAGGCCGCCCGGCCGCTGGCGGATGTCGAGGCGGCGGCACGGGCCGCCCCGGCCGTGCGCGGCTTTGCCGAGGCGCTGCACCGGGCCGCGCTGACGGGCTACGGGCTGATTGCCGAAATCAAGAAGGCCAGCCCGTCCAAGGGGCTGATCCGGCCCGATTTCGACCCGCCCGCGCTGGCGCGCGCCTATGAGGCGGGCGGCGCGGCCTGTCTTTCGGTGCTGACCGACACGCCCTCGTTTCAGGGCGCCAAGCCCTATCTGACCGAGGCCCGCGCGGCGGTGAAGCTGCCGGTGCTGCGCAAGGATTTCCTTTACGACACCTATCAGGTGGCCGAGGCCCGGGCGCTGGGCGCCGACTGCATCCTGATCATCATGGCCAGCGTCTCGGACGCTCAGGCGGCCGAGCTGGAAGAGGCTGCGACCTCCTGGGGGATGGATGCGCTGATCGAGGTCCATGACGCCGACGAACTTGACCGCGCGGCCAAGCTGAAATCGCCGCTGATCGGCATCAACAACCGCAACCTGAGATCCTTCGAAACCAGCCTCGACACCACCAGGCAGCTGGCCAAGCGGGTGCCCGAAGGCCGCCAGATCGTCAGCGAATCCGGGCTCAACACCCCGGCCGATCTGGCGCAGATGGCGATGTACGGGGTGCGCAGTTTCCTGATCGGCGAAAGCCTGATGCGCCAGGACGATGTCACCGCCGCGACCCGCAAGCTGCTGGCCAACCCGGCGATGGGCGCACATTGATGCCCGAACTGACCCATTTCGACGCCGAGGGCCGCGCCCATATGGTCGATGTCTCGGACAAGCCCGAGACGGCGCGGCTGGCGGTGGCGACGGGATGGGTCCGGATGGCCCCCGAAACCCTGGCGCTGGTCGTCGCGGGCAGCGCGAAGAAAGGCGACGTGATCGGGGTCGCGCGGCTGGCGGGCATCATGGGGGCCAAGCGAGCCTCCGATCTGATCCCGCTGTGCCACCCGCTGCCGATCACCCGGGTCGCGGTCGACCTGACCCCCGACGACACCCTTCCCGGCCTTCGGATCGAGGCGACGGTCAAGACCGCCGGGCGCACCGGGGTCGAGATGGAGGCGCTGACCGCTGTCAGCACCGCGGCGCTGACGGTCTATGACATGCTCAAGGCCGCCGAGAAGGGCATGGAGATCGGCGGCATCACGCTGAAGCTGAAAGAGGGCGGCAAGTCGGGCCGCTATGAGGCCCCCGAATGATCTCGGTCGACGCGGCGCTGGGCCATGTCTTCGACCTGATCGCGCCGCTGCCCGTCGAGGAGGTGCCCCTGGCCGAGGCCGCGGGCCGCGTGCTGGCCCGCCCGGTCGCGGCGCGCCGCAGCCAGCCGCCCTTCGCCGCCTCGGCCATGGACGGCTACGCGATCCGCGAAGACGACGCCCGCCCGGGCGCCGCCCTGCGCGTCGAGGGCGAGGCCGCGGCCGGTCAGGGCTGGCCGGGCACGGTGGCGCCGGGCCAGGCGGTGCGGATCTTCACCGGCGCGCCGCTGCCCGCGGGCGCCGACCGCGTCGTCATTCAGGAAGACGTCACCCGCGAGGGCGACCGGATCGTGCTGGGCGCGGGCTTCGATCACGGCACCAATATCCGCGCGGCGGGCGGCGATTTCCGGCAAGGCGACATGCTGGCCGCCCCGCGCCGTCTGGGTCCCGCCGATCTGGCGCTGGCGGCGGCGATGAACCTGCCCGCCCTGCCCGTTCACCGCCGCCCCGAGGTCGCGCTGATCGCGACCGGCGACGAGCTGGTGATGCCGGGCGAGATCCCCGGCCCCGACCAGATCGTGGCCGCGAACGGCTTCGGGCTGAAGGCGCTGATCGACGCCGAGGGCGGCTTTGCCCGGCTGCTGCCCATCGCGCGCGACAGCGAGGTCTCGCTGCGATCCGTCTTCGCCCTGGCCGAGGGCGCCGATCTGGTCGTGACCATCGGTGGCGCCTCGGTCGGCGATCATGACATCGTCGGCAAGGTTGCGGCCGATCTCGGGATGGCGCCGGCCTTCTACAAGGTGGCGATGCGACCCGGAAAGCCGGTGATGGCGGGCCGCCTGGGCGGGGCCGCGATGATCGGCCTGCCCGGCAACCCGGTCTCGGCCATGGTCTGCGGCCATGTCTTCCTGCGGCCTGCGCTTCGGGCCTTTCAGGGCCTGCCCAAGACCCCGCTGCCGACCGCGCGCGCGCCGCTGGCCACAGATCTTGAGGCCAACGGACCGCGCACCCATTTCCTGCGCGCGCGCCTGACACCCGACGGGCTCTTGCCCTTCGAACGGCAGGACAGCGGGCTGCTGTCGGTGCTGGCCGAGGCCGATGCGCTGCTGATCCGTCCGGCGGGCGACGGGCCACAGCCCGCTGGGGCCTTGGCGGACTACTTGACGTTGCGGTAACTAAAGCTTGACACAAAACGTGAACATGTCTAGAACAGGAGAGAACGGCTTCCTGTGGGGGGATGAACATGCTGACTCGCAAGCAACTGGACCTTCTTGAATTCATTCATAAAAGGATGCAGCGCGACGGTGTTCCGCCGTCCTTCGACGAGATGAAGGAAGCGCTGGATCTGCGGTCCAAATCGGGCATTCACCGGCTGATCACGGCGCTGGAGGAACGCGGCTTCATCCGACGTCTGGCCCATCGCGCCCGTGCCATCGAGATCGTCAAGCTGCCCGAGGCGCTGGAGGCCAGGGGCTTCCGCCCGGTGGTCATCGACGGCGACCGGCCCGAGACGCCCGCGCCCTCGGGCGCGATGGATGTCACGCCCGTCCATGCGCTGGAACTGCCGGTGATGGGCCGGATCGCGGCGGGCACGCCGATCGAGGCGATTTCCGAGGTGTCGCATACCGTGGCCGTGCCAGGCTCGATGCTGTCGGGCCGGGGGCGGCATTACGCCCTTGAGGTCAAGGGCGACTCGATGATCGAGGCCGGGATCAACGATGGCGACGTCGTGGTGATCCGAGAACAGACCACGGCCGAGAACGGCGAGATCGTGGTGGCGCTGGTCGAGGGCCATGAGGCGACGCTGAAACGGTTCCGCCGCAAGGGCGAGATGATCGCGCTCGAGGCCGCGAACCCGGCCTACGAGACCCGGATCCTGCGATCCGATCAGGTCAAGGTGCAGGGCCGTCTGGTCGGGCTGATCCGCAGCTACTGAGCCCAGAGCCGGTCGCCCGCCACGCCGCGGGCGGTGACAACGCGCGGGCCGTCCGCGCCGGGAAACAGCGCCAGCGACCCGGTCCGGGCCAGCGCCGCGCGGTCGAAGACCCGGCAGCCCGCAGGCGCGTCGTCCAGGAATTGCGGCACCACCACCCAGCCTCGCGCGCAGGCGGGGGCCACCCGGTCGGCCCAGCCGCGCCCGGTGATCAGCGTCACCCGCTGTCCCGCAACCGTGGCCTCCTGTTCGCCGGGCGCGCCGCCAAGCCCCGGCCGGGCAAAGGCCGCGGCCTGACTGGCGCGGTCGCCATCGTTTTCCAGCCAGCTCAGCGCGACGAAGCCCTCACCCGAGGGTTTCGACAACGCCCGGCCCTCGGGGCCCATCGCCCCCATCAGCCCGCCGCTGTCGGCGATCAGCAGCGCCGGACGCGCGACCGCCGACCAGAGCGCGAAGGCCGCGAGGATCGGCACCAGCCCCAGCGCCCGCGCGCGCCCGGTCCAGAGCATGACCCAGAGTGCCCCAAGCGCGATCAGCGGCAACACCGCAGGCCCCGGCGCGGGCACCGGCCAGACCGCGCCGTCAAGCCCCGCGACCCGCTCGGCCACCCAGAGGATCCAGGCGATGCCCCAGCGCATCGGCTCGAGCCCCAGCACCGCCAGCCCGAAGGGCGCCAGGCAGGCGGCGGCGACCGCGGCGGGCATCACTAGAAGCCCCATCAGCGGCACCGAGGCCAGATTGGCGATCAGCCCGAATTGCGAGACCTGGTTGAAATGCGCGGCCCCGAAGGGCGCGGTCGCGGCCCCCGCCACCGCCGAGGAGATCACCACCGCCAGCGCGCCTTGCGCCCAGCGGGGCGGGCGCCAGCGGTCGGCGGGGCGGTCGCGCAGCGCGGCAAAAACCGCGATCAGCGCCGTCGTCGCGGCAAAGGACATCTGGAACCCGGCCTGGGTCAGGCTTTCGGGGGTCAGGACCAGCACGATCAGCGCGGCCAGCGCCACCGCGCGCAGCGTCAGCGCCCGGCGGTCGGCCATCACCGCGCCAAGCACGACCGCGACCATGACGAAGGCGCGCTCGGTCGCGACATTGCCGCCCGAGAGCGCCAGATAGACCGCCCCGACCGCCAGCGCCCCCGCCGCCGCGATCTTCTTGATCGGCAGGCGCAGCGCCAGCCGCGGCCAGAGCGCCAGCGCAAAGCGCAGCGCGGTGAAGACAACCCCGGTCAGCAAACCCATATGCAGCCCCGAGATTGCCAGAAGATGCGCGAGGTTCGAGTCGCGCAGGGCCTGGATCGTGTCGCGCGACATCGCCGAGCGGTCGCCGGTCAGGATCGCCGCCGCGAACGCGCCCTGATCGCCCGGAATGCGCGCGCGCAGCGCGTCCGACAGTGCCATCCGCATCCGGTGTACCAGAAGCGTCGCGCCGCCCTCGGGCGGGCTCAGCGTCACCGCCGGGCTGTTGGCATAGCCCACCGCGCCGATCTGCTGGAACCAGGCATGGCGGCGGAAATCGAAACCGCCTGGCTCGGCGGGCGCGCCCGGCGGCGACAGATGCGCCATCATCGCGATGCGGGCGCCGGGCGGCGGCGCCATCACGCCGCCTGCGCCATGCAGCGCCACACGCAGCCGACGGGGCGTCTCGTCGGGGCGCACGCCCTCGATCCAGACCTGATCGAGCGTGATCCGCGGCGCGTCCGAGATCGACCGGTCCAGCACCAGCACCCGGCCCTCGAGCGCGCCATAGACGCGGTGGTCGAGCTTGGGCGCCGCGACCAGATGGGCCCGCGCGCCGGCCAGCGCCGCCCCGCCTGCCACCAGCGCCAGCACGATCAGGAGAGGCCCCCACAGCTCGGGCAGGCGGCGCGCGGCCAAGGCCAGCGCGGCGGCCACCCCGGCACAGGCCCAGAGCGCCCAGACCGGGGGCTCGGTTTTCTGCAGGAAATACAGCCCGATGCCCAGCGACAGGAAGACCGGCGTCCAGGGAAAGAGATGGCCGCGCCGGGCCTCGACCGCCGCCAGCACCGCCGACACCGCCAAGGCCGCCATTCGCGCCGTCCCTGCAGACCCGACCGCCTCCGTCAGCAGAAGCCCCACCGCTTGTCCTCTCCGCAGCGATCTCCTAGACAGACAGAGAAGCTATCTCCACCATGGTGAACAAAAGGTTAAGGCTCATGACCGACATGTCGGACAGCCCTGTCGTTACCCGTTTCGCGCCCTCGCCGACCGGGTATCTGCATATCGGCGGCGCGCGCACGGCGCTGTTCAACTGGCTTTTCGCGCGCGGCCGGGGCGGACGGTTCCTGCTGCGGATCGAGGATACCGACCGCGCCCGCTCGACCCCCGAGGCGACGGCCGCGATCCTGAAGGGGCTGACCTGGCTCGGGCTCGACTGGGACGGCGAGGCGATCAGCCAGTTCGAACGTGCGCCCCGCCATGCCGAGGTGGCCCGCGCGATGCTGGCCAACGGCACCGCTTATAAGTGCTTTGCCACGCAGGAGGACATCGAGGCCTTCCGCGAGGCGGCGCGGGCCGAGGGCCGCTCGACGCTTTTCCAGAGCCCCTGGCGCGACGCCGATCCCGCGACCCATCCCGATGCGCCTTTCGTGATCCGGCTGAAAGCACCGCGCGAGGGCGTGACGGTGATCGGGGACAAGGTGCAGGGCGATGTGAAGATCGGCAACGACCAGCTTGACGACATGGTGATGCTGCGCTCGGACGGAACGCCCACCTACATGCTGGCGGTGGTGGTCGACGATCACGACATGGGCGTGACCCATGTGATCCGGGGCGACGATCACCTCAACAACGCGGCCCGGCAGATGCAGATCTATCACGCCATGGGCTGGCCGGTGCCGGTCTGGGCACATATCCCGCTGATCCACGGGCCCGATGGCAAGAAGCTGTCGAAGCGCCACGGCGCGCTGGGGGTCGAGGAATACCAGGCCATGGGCTATCCGGCGGCCGCGATGCGCAACTATCTGGCCCGGCTCGGCTGGTCGCACGGGGATGACGAGTTCTTCGACGACGCCCAGGCCAAGGAATGGTTCAGCCTTGAAGGAATCGGCCGCTCGCCCGCACGGCTCGACTTCAAGAAGCTTGAAAACCTCTCGGGTCAGCATATCGCGGGGGCGGAGGATGCCGCGCTGCTGCGCGAAGTTCAGGCTTTTCTGGCCGCAACCGGCGCACCGTCCCTGACGGAAGAACAGATCGCCGGTCTTGCCCGCGCCCTGCCCTTCCTCAAGCAATCCGCGAAAACCTTCCCGCAACTCGTTGAAAAGGCGTATTTCATCCTAGGCAAGCGCCCCTTCGAGCCGGATCAGAAAGCGGCAAAATCGCTGGATGATGTATCCCGTGGTATACTGGGAGAATTGACGCCGCATCTGCAAAATGCTAGCTGGACGCGTGACGCCCTTGAGGCGGCCGTGACCGGGGTGGCAGAGGCCCATGGGCTGACCCTCGGGAAACTGGCCCCGCCCCTGCGCGCCGCACTTGCCGGGCGGACGGTTACGCCCAGCGTCTTTGACATGATGCTTGTCATCGGCCGGGACGAAACGCTCGCCCGGCTGGCTGACACCCAGGGCTGAGGCACCGCCGCCGAAAGCCCCCTGCACGCCACCGTCCGGAGCCGCGATCAGGGAGCGCGGCCCGGTTTCTCAAGAAGAGGGACTTTCATGGCTGACAGCAAGAAATCCGCAACGCTGACTCTGGGTGACACATCGGTCGAGCTGCCGGTGCTGAGCCCGACGGCCGGCCCGGACGTCGTCGATATCCGCAAGCTCTACGGCCAGATGGGCATCTTTACCCACGATCCGGGCTTCACCTCGACCTCGTCCTGCGAAAGCTCGATCACCTTCATCGACGGCGACAAGGGCGAGCTGCTGCATCGCGGCTATCCCATCGACCAGCTTGCCGAGAAATCCCACTTTCTCGAGGTCTGCTTCCTGCTTCTGTACGGCGAACTGCCCACCGCCGCCCAGCTTGAGGACTTCGAGAACCGCGTGACCCGCCACACCATGGTGCATGAACAGATGCACCGCTTCTTCACCGGGTTTCGCCGCGACGCGCACCCGATGGCGGTGATGGTGGCCGTGGTCGGCGCCATGTCGGCCTTCTATCACGACTCGACCGACATCTCGGACCCCTGGCAACGCGAGGTCGCCTCGATCCGGCTGATCGCCAAGGTGCCGACCATCGCCGCGATGGCCTACAAGTATTCGATCGGCCAGCCCTTCGTCTATCCGCGGAACGATCTGGACTATGCCTCGAACTTCCTGCGCATGTGCTTTGCGGTGCCCTGCGAGGAATACGAGGTCGACCCGATCCTGACCCGCGCGATGGACCGGATCCTGACGCTCCACGCCGACCACGAACAGAACGCCTCGACCTCGACAGTGCGTCTGGCCTCGTCGTCGGGCGCGAACCCGTTCGCCTGCATCGCGGCCGGCATTGCCTGTCTCTGGGGCCCGGCCCATGGCGGCGCCAACCAGGCCTGTCTGGAAATGCTGCGCGAGATCGGCACCGTCGACCGCATCCCGGAATTCATCGCCCGGGCCAAGGACAAGAACGATCCGTTCCGTCTGATGGGCTTCGGCCACCGGGTCTACAAGAACTTCGACCCGCGCGCGAAGGTGATGAAGCAATCCGCCGACGAGGTGCTGGACCTTCTGGGCATCGAGAACAACGAGACCCTGAAGGTCGCGATGGAGCTTGAGAAGATCGCGCTGGAAGACGAGTACTTCGTCTCGAAGAAGCTCTACCCGAATGTCGATTTCTATTCGGGCATCATCCTCGACGCGATGGGCTTCCCGACCTCGATGTTCACGCCGATCTTCGCGGTCAGCCGCACCGTCGGCTGGATTTCCCAGTGGAAGGAAATGATCGGCGATCCGGCGATGAAGATCGGCCGTCCGCGCCAGCTTTATACCGGCGCCACCCGCCGCGACTACGTGGATGTCGAAGACCGGCGCTGATCGCCCCGGCCGTCACCGAAACACCGGACCCGCAGGCCGATGCTTGCGGGTCCGTTTCATTTCTGGGCGCCGGACGCCCGGCTGGGTCCGTTTACTTGGTCAGGATGCCGGCCCCGGCCCCAATCGCGGCACTGGTGCCCACATCGTTGCCGGTCGCGGCGCCGACGCCCGCGCCGAGGACGCCGCCGGTCAGCGCGCGTTCGCCGTAGCTTTCGCCGCACCCCGCCAGCAAGGCGGCGCCCAGAAGCGAAACGGCGGTGATCGTATGAAGACGGGTCATGGCGGTTCCTTTCCGTTGGGTTATTTGCCTTGCCCAACGCACGGCTTGCCCGTCCCGTTCCATCGCCGCACGGAGCCGGGCCTCGTCTCGGCAAGGACCGGCCGACCCGCCCCGTCTCAGCAGCCCTCGAACCGGGCCTTGCGCTTTTCGACAAAGGCCAGCACGCCCTCCTTGAAGTCGCGCGAGGCACCGCAGCGGCCCTGAAGTTCGGCCTCCAGCGACAGCTGGGCCTCGAAATCGTTCGAGACCGACCGCCGCAGCGCGGTCTTGAGATTGGCGTAAGCCACGGTCGGCCCCGCGGCCAGCTGCGCCGCCCGGGCGCGCCAGTGGGCCTCGAACCCGTCCTCGGGCACCGCCTCCCAGATCATGCCCCACTCGGCGGCCTGACGCGCCGGGACGGGTTCGGCGAAAAGCGCCGCCCCCATCGCGCGGGCAAAGCCCACCTGCCGGGGCAGCCAGTAGGTGCCGCCCGCATCGGGGATCAGCCCGATCCGGGTAAATGCCTGCACAAAGACCGCCGCTTCCGAGGCGATGACCACATCGGCCGCCAGCGCCAGATTGGCCCCGGCCCCGGCGGCAGCCCCGTTCACCGCCGCGATCACCGGCACCGGACAGTCGATGATGGCGTTCAGCATCGGTTCGTATTCGTCCCGCAGCGTGCGCTCGATGTCGATATTGGCGATATTGGCGCCGTCGCCCAGATCCTGCCCGGAACAGAAGGCCCGGCCCGCGCCGGTCAGCACCACGACGCGGGCCGCCTGCCCCGCCGCGCGCATCGCATGGGTGATCTCGGCCCGCATCTGCGCGCTGAGCGCATTCATCACCTCGGGCCGGTTCAGCGTCACCACCGCCAGCCCGTCCGCGCAGTCATATCCGATGGTCTTGTAATCCGTCACGCCAGCGTCCTCCCTTTGGCCCGTTCTCGGGCCAGACTAGCGGCCGCGCGCCCGGGGAAAAGGGAGACGCGAGGTCAGCGCCTCACTTGCCGAGGATCTCTTTCAGCCGCGCCTCTTCCTCGGGGCTCAGCGCCTCCGAACCCGCATCGCGCCCGGCCCGGCGCCCGCGGATGTAGAAAACGGCACCGCCCAGCCCCAGCACCAGCATCAGCGGCCCGGCGATGTACAGCACCAGATTCGAGCCGGTGGCGGTCGGTTTCAAAAGCACGTACTCGCCATAGCGGTCCACCAGATAGTCGACGACCTCGGTATCGCTGTCGCCCGCCGTGATCCGCTCGCGCACCAGAAGCCTGAGGTCGCGCGCCAGATCGGCGTTGGAATCGTCGATGCTTTCGTTCCGGCAGACGAGACAGCGGATGTCCTTCGATATCTCGCGGGCGCGGGCCTCTTCGGCCGGGTCGGCCAGAATCTCGTTCGGTTCGACCGCCTCCAAAGGCCCGCTCAGAAGCGGGCTCAGGGTCAGGGCCAGCAGCAGGGCGGCAGTCAGCGCGGGACGGGGCATCGGCATCCTCATTCGGCGGGCTGGGGCAGTACGGGGCCACGCTCCTTGCGCGCCCCGGCGGCGACGCGGACCCGGCGATCGGAAAGGCTGAGAAGCCCGCCCAGCGCCATCACGATGGCCCCCATCCAGATCCAGTTGGCGAAGGGCTTGATATAGGTGCGCACCGCCCAGCCGCCGTCCTGCTGCGGATCGCCGATGGCGACGTAAAGGTCGCGAAGAAACCCGCCGTCGATGGCGGCTTCGGTCGTCGGCATGCCTGCGACCGGATACACCCGTTTTTCGGGATGCATCTCTGCCACCTGCCGGTCGCCGCGCCAGACGCTCATCGTGGCGGTGGTCGAGATATAGTTCGGGCCTTCCAGCTTCTGCACCCGGTCCAGCTGGAAGCCGTAGCCGCCCAGGTCATAGCGCTCGCCGATCTGGGCCACGCGGATGTCTTCCTGGCTCCAGGCCAGCATCGCCGAAATGCCGATCATGGTGATCCCCAGCCCGGCATGGGCGACCGCCTTGCCCCAGTCGGCACGCGGCAGCCGCGTCAGTCGGCCAAGCCGCGCCACCATCCCCGTCCGTCCGGCCCGCAGCCAGAGATCGACCGCCGACCCGGCGATCAGCCAGGCGCCCAGCGCCACGCCAATGGGCCCAAGCGCACTGTGTCCGGTCTGCATCGCCCAGACGAGCGCCCCCAGCGCCAAAGCCAGCAGCAGCGCCGGGATCACCGGCACCGCCGCGCGCGCCAGACGCGCCCGCTTCCAGGGCAGGATCGAACCCATCGGCAACAGGATCGCCAGCACCACCATGAAGGGCGTGAAAGCCATGTTGAAGAAGGGCGCGCCGACCGAAAGCTTGCGGTCGAAAGCCATCTCGGCGACCAGCGGCCAGATCGTGCCGACGAACACCACCAGCGCCGCGACCGCCAGCAGGATATTGTTGAAGACGAGCGCCGCTTCCCGGCTGACCGTGCCGAAGACGCCCTTGGCCTCCATCGCGCCGGCCCGCACCGAAAACAGCGTCAGCGCGCCGCCCATGAAGACCAGCAGGATCATCAGCAGGAAGACGCCCCGCTCGGGGTCGTTGGCGAAGGCATGGACAGAGGTGATGATGCCCGACCGGGTGATGAAGGCACCGACCAGCGAGAAGCCGAAGGCGATGATCGACAGGAGGATCGTCCAGCTTTTCAGCGCCTCGCGCTTTTCGACGACGATGGCCGAATGCAGCAGGGCGGCGGCGATCAGCCAGGGCATGAACGAGGCATTCTCGACCGGGTCCCAGAACCAGAAGCCGCCCCAGCCCAGTTCGTAATAGGCCCACCAGGACCCCAATGCGATGCCGACCGTCAGGCAGATCCAGGCGGCCAGCGTCCAGGGCCGCACCCAGCGGCCCCAGGCGGCGTCGACCCGGCCCTCGATCAGGGCCGCGACCGCGAAGGAGAAGCAGATCGAAAGCCCGACATAGCCGAGGTAGAGGAACGGCGGATGGAAGGCCAACCCCGGGTCCTGCAGCAGCGGGTTCAGGTCCTGCCCGTCGAAGGGGGCCTCGGCCAGCCGGTCGAACGGGTTCGAGGTGAACAGGATGAAGGCGTAGAAGGCCGCACCGATGGCCGCCTGCACCGCCAGCACCCGCGCCTTGAGGGTCGGTGGCAGCCCGCCCCCGAACCAGGCCGCGAGCGCGCCGAAAAGCGACACGATCAGCACCCAGAGCAGCATCGAGCCCTCGTGGTTCCCCCAGACGCCCGACACCTTGTAAAGCATGGGTTTCAGCGTGTGCGAGTTCTCGACCACGACCCTCAGCGAGAAATCCGACACAACGAAGGCATAGGTCAGCACCCCGAAGCTGAAGGCCGTCAGCAGGAACTGCGCCATGGCGGCCGGTTCGGCCATGGCCATCCAGCCGCTCCAGCCCTTGTGGGCACCGATCAGGGGAACGATCGCCTGCACCAGGGCAATGGCGAAGGCGAGGGCGAGGGCAAAGTGGCCGAGCTCGATAACCATGGCGACCTCATACCCGCCCGGCAGCCCTGCGCCAATGGATTTCGCGTCGCGGGGGCGAGGCGTTTACGCAATCGTGAGCCGGACGGCGCCCGGCGCGGGCGCGGCCCCTGCCCGTCCGCGGCCGGGGACCATGCGCCCGGCGATCACCTCTCGCGCCACTCCTCCAGCGCCGGATTGGTTCCCAGAGAGACCGCCACCGCGCCGGTATCGGTCCGGGCGGTACGCACCGCGACCGCCTCTTCGGACAGGTCGCGCAGATGCTGGAGGTTGCGCGCCACCTGCGGCGCCATCGCCATGGTCTCGGCGATCGAGCGCTGAAAGTCCTGCCCCTTGGCCTGATACCGCGCCCCGAAATAGAAGCTGATGATCGCGCCCATGAGCCACCAGAGCGGCTCGGGCACCAGCGCCATGCCCTGCATCCGGGCGGCGAACCAGACCGGATCGACCATGGCCGAAATCGCCAGCCCGACCGTGCCCAGCGCCAGCAGCGGCCGGGGCAGCCGGTTCGCCCCGTCGATCAGCGCATCGAAACGCGTCTGGCGCGGCTGGGCGAATTCACGGGCGAATTCCTCCAAGACGGCGCGCTGCAATTCCAGATCGCGCTTGTCGGCCGCCTCGGCATTGACCCGGAACACCTCGGCCGCCTCGCGCACCACATTGGGTCCGCCCGAGAACAGCATGCCGAGGGCTGCATTCATCATCCCCATCGCGCGATCCTTTCCCGATGTTCGTCCTCGCTGAGACGATAGCGGGGCGAAATGAATTCCTCGGCCCGCAGGATCCAGCCGCCCTTGCCGCCGTCGCGCCGGCAGGCGAATTTGCGGCTCGCAGGGCGGCGATCGGCCAGCGCGTAATAGTAGTTGCGCCGGGCGATGCCGTAGGCGTCGGCGATATGGTCCGGCGCCGCCTCGGCCGCCGTCTTGGCGGCGCGCGCGGTCTCGGGACCGACGGCGCCGTCAACCCCGCAGGGCTGGCCCATGTCGTTCAGCAACTGCTGCAGCAACCGCACCGCATTGGCGCCCGCGTTGACATACATGTCGAAGACCGACGCATGCAACAGGTCCGGCAGGGCATCGAGCTTGGGTCGCCGGAAATAATGGTCGACATAGATCGCCGCCGCCTGTTCGGCACTCAGCTTGCGCACATCGGCGATGTCGACCAGCCCGTCCCCGGTCAGGTCGAGCCGCAACCGCCGCAACGTGTCGAGCGTGACGCCGTGATTCGTCGCACCGCCCGGGTCGTCGGGGTCATTCACATAGCCCCCCTCGCGCAGGACGATCTCCCGGGCGAGTTCTTCCACCGTTTTCGTCACAGAAAATCCCCCGCTTCGCGTCTGAACCGGGGGACTTTGGATCGAACGCTGTTAGCGTGGGGCTTAGCTGCCGTTCGCGCCCTCAACGGACGGGTCACGATAAACGCCCTGTTCCTTCAGCGCGTCGACCACTT
This sequence comes from Rhodovulum sp. BSW8, assembly GCF_003314725.1. Classification (NCBI taxonomy): domain Bacteria; kingdom Pseudomonadati; phylum Pseudomonadota; class Alphaproteobacteria; order Rhodobacterales; family Paracoccaceae; genus Rhodovulum; species Rhodovulum sp. BSW8. Next base: position 263,460 of record NZ_QNVX01000005.1, on the reverse strand, counting down.
CCTTGGGCATGTAGCTTTCGTCATGCTTGGCGAGGATCTCGCGCGCCTCGAAGACGCCGTCGACCAGCCGTCCGGTGCCGACCATGCCCTGGTTTTCCTTGAACAGGTCGGGCAGCACGCCGGTATAGGTCACGGGCACGCTGGCGCCGCCATCGGTGACGTTGAAGCGGATGGTCTCGCCCTGCCCGCGCTTGAGGCTGCCCGCCTCGACCAGACCGCCGATGCGGAAGGTCTCGGTCGGCGGCGGCGGCGCCTCTGCAACCTGGCTCGGCGAGCGGAAGAAGTTGATGCCGTCGCGCATCGCATAGCCGATCAGCCCGGTCGACAGCACCAGCGCCGCAAAGGCCAGAACGATGATCTGTATCCGCCGTCTCTTCTTCAGTCCGCGCATCTTGCGTTCTCCCTCAGGGGAAGCAGGGGGCCAGCATCAGGCCGGTTTCCTCGGCGATCCCGAGCATCAGGTTGGCGTTCTGCAGCGCCTGCCCCGACGACCCCTTGGTCAGGTTGTCGAGCGCCGCGATCACCATGGCCCGGCCCGGTTTCCGGTCGCCCACCACCCCGATATGGACGAAGTTCGAGCCCCGGACATGCCGGGTCGAGGGGTGGTCTCCGAAGGGCAGGACCTCGATGAAGATCTCATCCGCATAGGCCCTTGCCAAGGTGGCGTGAATGTCGCGGGCCTCGCCCCGGACATAGACGGTCGCCAGAATCCCCCGGTTCGCGGGGATCAGATGGGGCGTGAACTGCACCTCGACAGGCCGCCCGGCGAGCATCGAGAATTCCTGGTCGAACTCGCCCAGATGCCTGTGAATCCCGCCTGCGGAATACGCATGAAAGCCCTCCGACAGCTCGGCATGTAGAAGATTTTCCTTCAACGCCCGGCCCGCGCCGGACACGCCGGCCTTGAGGTCGATCACGATCTCGTCAAGGTCGATGACGCCCGCCTCGATCAGCGGCCGCAGCGCATATTGCCCGGTCGCCGCGTTGCAGCCGGTGCCCGCGACCAGCCGTCCGGCGCGAATCTCGTCGCGGTAGAATTCGGTCAGGCCATAGACGGCCTCTTTCTGCAGATCGACCGCGGCATGGGGCTTGCCGTACCATTTCTCGTAGGCGGCCGGATCGCGCAGCCGGAAATCGGCCGACAGATCGACGATCTTCAGATCGCGCGGCAGTTCCCTGATGACCGCCTGGCTGGTCGCATGGGGCAGCGCGCAGAAGGCCAGATCGACGGTGGAAAAGTCGATCTCCTCGATCTTCACCAGATCGGGCAGGTCCATATGGCGCAGATGCGGAAACACCGAGGCCATCGGCATCCCCGCCTTGCGCTCGCCCGACAGCGCCACGATGCGAAGCTCGGGATGAGTGGCGATCAGCCGGATGAGTTCTGCCCCGGTATAGCCCGAGGCGCCCAGAATGGCGACGGAGTATGACATGGCTTCTGCCCCTGCAGGAAAACGGGCCCGCACAAGGCGGACCCGGCTGTCTTACCTGTCGCGCGGGGCCAAACGCAAGAGAGGGCCCAAGCCCCGCTCAGGCCGCTTTCCGCGCGCGCTGGCGCAGAAGCGCCGCCGCCCCCAGAGCAGAAATCAGAAGGAGGCCACCCGCGGGCAGCGGAACGGCCTCGATGTCGGGCGCGCCTTGGCTGCCATCGTCATAGGATACCGTGCCCGTCCCATAGGTCGGCCGGATCCAGACATAGACGGACTCGAGCGTCTTGCCGAAATCGAGCTCAAGATCGCTGCTGAGCGTGTTCGAACGGCTGTAAGGGTCGTAGCTCAGCGCCCAGTCGCCGCCGGAATAGCCGCATTCGAGGCAGGTGCCCCACGGGCCGTCCGCGTCCTGACGACCGTCCTCGCGGGTTGACCATTTGATGTAGCCGCCCGAATTCGTGTAGCTCGCCGCGCTGGCGTCGATCGAGAAGGACAGAACGACATTGCTGACATCGTTCAGCGTCAGCCGGATCTCCTTGCTGCCATCCAGAACGATCGTTGCGGCGGAGGCAGCCCCGCCAAGAGCGAAGGTTGCCGCAAGGGCAGCCGCAGCAAGCACAGGTCTCATCTTGTTCCCCAGAAAAAAACTTAGGCCGAAAGTAACATAATCCCGATATTTTTCAATCCGTTATTTGATAAAGCTCACGGAAACAGAGTGTTTCCGCCCCCCCCCCACCGGATGCGCCGGCAGCATGGGGCCCGGCTCAGGCCGCGCGAAACTCTATGCGGCGGCGCAGGAATTGCGTGGCCTTGTCCGACACGAAGCCCGGATCGCCGGTAGTCAGGAACATCGAGGCGTCGCCCGTCCCCCGCATCCCCGGATGCCGGCCCAGATAGTCGGCAAGGCTTTCCGCCACCAGATTGGCCTGCGAATAGACCTTGACGCCCGCGCCCAGCGCCTCCTGGAAGGCGCCCTGCAGCAGCGGGTAATGGGTGCAGCCGAGGATCGCAGCCTCGGGATGCGGCATCCGCCGTTTCAGCGCCTCGACATGGGACCGCACCAGCGCCTCGGCCAGCATCTCGTCGCCCGCCTCGATGGCATCGACAAGCCCGCCGCAGGGCTGGGCCTCGACATCGACGCCGATGGCGCGGAAGGCCAGTTCGCGCTGGAAGGCGCGGCTTGCCACGGTGGCGGGCGTGGCAAACAGCGCCACATGCTTGACCGCGACCTCGCGCGGCGGAGAGTTGTCTCCCCATTGCCGTTCGGTCAGCGCCTCGATCAGCGGCACGAAGACCCCCAGCACCCGCTTGTCCTTGGGCACCCAGCTTTCCTGCATCCGCCGAAGTGCTGCGGCCGAGGCCGTGTTGCAGGCGAGAATCGCCAGATCGCAACCCGCATCGAACAGCCGCGAGACCGCGGCGGTGGTCAGCTTGTAGACATCCTCGGCATCGCGGATGCCGTAGGGCGCATGGGCGTTGTCGCCGAAATAGACGAAGGGCACATCGGGCAGTCGACGCGATACCGCATCCAGAACCGTCAGACCGCCAAGCCCGGAATCGAAGACACCAACCGCCATGCTCTCATGCCCTGCGTTTGTGATCGAACTCGTAGCCGTATGCGAGCGACTTCAGAGGCCGTGGAGACAACTCATAGGTGGAGTTGCGCAGAAAATCCATCATCGCTTTGGCATCCTGCCCAAGGGCATTCAGACGCGCCCGGTCGATCGGACGGCCGATCGCCACCCGCACGGGTTCATCGACCCGCGACCGGAATTCTTTCAGCAGAAGCGCCAGCCGCAGCGTCTCGTGCAGATGGCTCGCCAGCTGGAAGAGGCGCGAATTGTGGCCGTCGAAAAAGATCGGCACCACAGTCGCATCGGATTTCGCCACCATCCTGGCGGTGAAGCTGCGCCAGCCGGGATCCATCGGCGGCCCCATGGGCCGAAGCGCGGTCGACACCGTTCCGCCCGGAAAAACCCCGATGGCGCCGCCCTCGGCCAGATAGTCCAGCGCCGCCTTGCGGGTCGCAAGGTTTTCCTGCATCGCGGCCTTGGTCTCGTCGAAGCTGACCGGCAGGATCACCCGGTTCAGCGCCTCGGCCTTGCGGAAGACCGAATTCGCGAGAATGCGGAAATCGCTCCGCGCCCGCGCCAGGATCAGCCCCATCATCAGCCCGTCGAGAATGCCGTAGGGGTGGTTTGCGATCAGGATCAGCGGGCCGGTCGCGGGAATGTCCGAAAGGCTGCCCTGCACCACGTCGAGGCTGAGCCCGTAGCGATCGACCATGACCTCCCAGAAGTTTCGGCCGCGTTCGACCTCGACCTCGTAGCCCTCGGCCCGGCGGATCAGCGAAATCCGTCCGGTGGCGTTTTCCAGAACCCGGATCAGGGCCTTGCCGCCCTTGGTCCGGGCCGAACTCGAATAGCTGATGTCGCGCGCGACCTGGCCCCGCATGGGCGTTCCCCGAAGCTCTCCGGCACCGGGCCGGGTGGCCTGTGGAGCTACACCAAAACCCGCGCGCAGAAAAGAAATATCGGCGTCGCACGGGGCCGCCGGACCCGGATTTCCCGAGGCCCGGCGGCAGCCCCGTCAGCCCCCTATTCCGCCGCCGTCCGCAGCGGCGCCTCGCCGCCCCGGATGCTGGCCAGAAGCTCGTCGCGCCGCACCTCGGCCGCCGCCTCGGCCGCCGCCTTGACCGGGCCGAAACCGCGCACCGTCAGCGGCAATTCGGCCAGCGCCGTGCAGGCCTCCAGCGTGGCGGGCGAGAGCCGGGCCAGAACCTCCTCCATGTCGGCCTCGAAGCGCCGGATTGCCGCGCGTTCGCGCCGCCGTTCGCCCTGCCAGCCGAACGGATCGAACGGCGTGCCCCGCAGCCGCCTGAGCGCCGCGAGCAGCCGAAAGCCCTGTTCCATCCGCCGCCCGAAGGCGCGTTTCTTCGGACGGCCGTCCGAGCCCTGCCCCTTGAGGAACGGGGGCGCCAGATGCCAGGTGATCTGAAGATCGCCCTCGAATTCGGCGCGGGCCCTGGCGGCGGTCTCCAGATGCAGCCGCGCGACCTCGTATTCGTCCTTGTAGGCCAGAAGCTTGTGATAGCCCTTTGCCACGGCCGCGCGCAGGAACGGGTCCTCGAACCGCTCGACCATCCGGCGATACCGCCGGGCCAGCCGCCCCGACTGATAGGCCCGCAGATGCGCCTCGCGCAGCGCGATCCGCTCGCGCAGCGACCGGGGCTTCTCGACCGTCTCCGAGACCAGCACCCGCGCCGCGGCGGCAGGCTGGGCCGCCGCCCAGCGCCCGATCTCGAAGGCGCGGCGGTTGCCCGCGACGCCCGCCCCGTTCAGCTCGATCGCCCGGTCGATGGCCTCGTGCGAGATCGGGATCAGACCCTGCTGCCAGGCGGCGCCGGTGACGATCATGTTGGCATAGATCGTGTCGCCCATCAGCCGCCGCGCCAGTTCGGTGGCATCGAAAAGTTGCAGCCGGTCCTTCAGCCGCGCCTTCAGCGCCAGTTCCAGCCGGTCCGACGGCACCCGGAATTCCGGGTCGCGGGTGAAGGCCCCGGTCACGATGTCGTGGTTGTTGACGACCGCCCCGGTGCGCCCCTGCGTCATCAGCCCGACGGTCTTCGCCCCCGCCGTGACCACCAGATCGCCGCCGATCACCGCATCGGCCTCGCCGGTCGCCACGCGGATGGCGGAAATATCCGAGGGGGTTTCGGCGATCCGGCAATGGATCTGCACCGCGCCGCCCTTCTGGGCAAGCCCGGCCATTTCCATCATGCCCGCGCCCTTGCCGTCGACATGGGCCGCCATGGCGAGGATCGCCCCCACCGTCACCGCGCCGGTCCCGCCGACCCCGGTGATGACGAGGTTCCAGGTGCCCTCGATCCGGGGCAGCGCAGGCGCGGGCAGCGCGCCGATCTCGACCTCGGCCGAAGCCTCCTTGCGCGGCCGCGCGCCCTTCAGCGTCACGAAGGACGGGCAGAACCCCTTGAGGCAGGAGAAATCCTTGTTGCAGGCCGACTGGTCGATGGCGCGCTTGCGCCCGAACTCGGTCTCGACCGGCACGATGGCCACGCAGTTCGACTGCACCCCGCAATCGCCGCAGCCCTCGCAGACATCGGTATTGATGAAGACCCGGGTATCGGGATCGGGAAAGGCCCCCTTCTTGCGGCGGCGGCGTTTCTCGGCGGCACAGGTCTGGATATAGACCAGCGCGGTCACGCCCTCGATTTCCGAAAGGCGCCGCTGAACCGCCATCAACTCGGCACGCGGATGGCAGGCCACCCCGGCCGGAAAGCCCCGTGGGTCGAGGTCTTCCTTCTCGTCATAGACGACCTCGACGCGCTTGGTCCCGGCGGCCAGCAGTTCGTCGACGATCTGGCGCGCGGTCAGGCCGCCATCGTTGCCCTGCCCGCCCGTCATGGCGACCGCGTCGTTATAGAGGATCTTGTAGGTGATGTTGACGCCAGCGGCGATGGCCGCGTGGATCGCCAGCCGCCCCGAATGGTTATAGGTGCCGTCACCGAGGTTCTGGAAGACATGGCCCCGGGTCGAGAACGGCGCCTCGCCGATCCAGTTCGCGCCCTCCGCGCCCATATGGGTAAAGCCGCTGGTCTCGCGGTCCATCCAGAGCGCCATGATATGGCAGCCGATCCCCGCATAGGCGCGCCCGCCCTCGGGCACCTTGGTCGAGGTGTTGTGCGGGCAGCCCGCGCAGAAATAGGGCAGCCGCGCGGCCAGATCCTCGGCATTGTCGGCGCGCCGCGCCTCGCGAATGCGCGCCAGCGCCGCGGTCAGCGCCTCGGTCTCGCGCCCTTCCTCGATCAGGATTTGCCCCAGCTTCTCGGCGATCATCACCGGGTCGAGCGCATAGCGGGTCGGAAACAGTTCCTGGTCGCGGTCGTTCTTCCAGCCGTAGATCCGGCGGCCGCGGCGGTTGTGGAAGATCGCCTCCTTGGCCTGCACCTCGATCAGCTTGCGCTTTTCCTCGACCACCACGATCAGTTCGAGACCTTCCGAGAATTCGGCAAAGCCCTTCATGTCCAGCGGCCAGACCTGCCCGACCTTGTAGGTCGAGATCCCCAGCCGTTCGGCCTCGGCCTCGCCGATCCCCAGCAGCTCCAGCGCATGGACCAGATCGAGCCAGTTCTTGCCCGCCGCCACCAGACCGATCTTTGCCCCGGGCTTGCCCCAGACCCGGCGGTCGATGCGGTTGGCATGGGCGAAGGCTTCGGCCGCGAAGCGCTTGTGGTCGATCATCCGCTCTTCCTGCGGCACCCAGTGATCGTTCAGCCGGATGCCCAGCCCGCCGGGCGGCATCGCGAAATCGGGCGTGACGAACCGCATCCGGTCCGGGCGGCCATCGACGACCGAGGTCACCTCGACGGTGTCCTTCATCACCTTCAGCCCGACCCAGACCCCGGCAAAGCGCGACAGCGCATAGCCGTAAAGCCCGAAATCGAGGATCTCCTGCACGCCCGCGGGCGAGAGCACCGGCACATAGGCGTCGACCATCGCCCAGTCGGACTGGTGGCAGGTGGTCGAGGACTCGCCGGTATGATCGTCGCCCATGGCGAGCAGCACCCCGCCCCGCGGCGAGGTTCCGGCCAGGTTCGCATGACGGATCGCGTCGCCAGACCGGTCGACCCCCGGCCCCTTGCCATACCAAAGGCCGAACACCCCATCGTGCCGCCCCTCGCCCCGCAGTTCGGCCTGCTGGGTCCCCCAGAGCGCGGTCACCGCCAGATCCTCGTTCAGCCCGGGCTGGAACAGCACGCCTGCCGCCTCCAGATCGGCCCGCGCCCGCGTCATCTGCTGATCGACCGCGCCGAGCGGCGAGCCGCGATAGCCGGTGACATAGCCCCCCGTATCCAGTCCGTCCGCCCGGTCGCGGGCCGACTGCATCAGCATCAGGCGCACCAGCGCCTGGGTGCCGTTCAACAGGATCCGGGATTTCGACAGGTCGTAGCGATCGTGCAGGCTCACATCGGGTCTGGTCATGGCGCCCCTCCCTTGGCGTCGGGTTTGCCCCAGTCTAGGTCAGGAACCGTGACCTACAAAATGATTTCGGAGACACTTCTTCGTTTGCAAATCCGGAACCGCCGCCTGTAGGTATCTGTCGAAATCGGTATACCAGCATTGCGGGAATTGCATGATGGATTGGGACAAGCTCAGGATATTTCACGCGGTCGCGGACGCGGGCAGCCTGACCCATGCCGGCGAAACCCTGCACCTGTCCCAGTCGGCGGTCTCGCGGCAGATCCGGGCGCTTGAGGAAAGCCTTGGATCGACCCTCTTCCACCGCCATGCCCGCGGCCTGATTCTCACCGAACAGGGCGAGTTGCTGTTTGACGCGACCTCGGCCATGGCCCGGCGGCTCGACACGGCCGTCGCGCGCATCCGAGACAGCGTCGAGGAGGTCTTCGGCGAGCTGCGCGTCACCACCACCACCGGCTTCGGGTCGCTCTGGCTCGCCAAGCGCCTGCCGGTGCTTTACCAGCGCTATCCCGAGCTCAAGATCGACCTGATGCTTGAAGAGCAGGTGCTCGACCTGCCGATGCGCGAGGCCGATGTCGCGATCCGGATGAAGGAACCGAGCCAGGCCGACCTGATCCGGCTGAGGCTGATGAACATCAAGATGCGGCTCTACGCGACCCAGCCCTATCTGGACGCGCGCGGCATGCCCGCCACGCCCGAGGATCTGTCGTCCCACCGGCTGATCTGCCAGAACACCTCATCGGCCCAGGTCGCGGCGGGCGCGCGGCTGGTGCGCGAGCTGATGACCTACAACATCCCCTCGACCCTGACCGTGAACAACTATTTCGGCGTGCTGCAGGCGGTGCTGAACGGGCTCGGCATCGGCGTTCTGCCCGATTACGTCACCGAGGATCATCCGCATCTCGTGCGCGTGCTCGACGACATCGAATCGCACGACGTGCCGGTCTTCCTGGCCTATCCCGAGGAATTGCGGGCCTCGCGGCGCATCGCGGCCTTCCGCGAGTTCATCACCGAACAGATCATGGAAAAGCGGCAGAGAGACAAAGACGCGCCGTCGATGTGAGATATGTGCCACATGCATGCCGCCTATGCTGCCTCCGCGGCAAGTTTGGACTTGAACCGCGGCCACCTCGTCCATAATTGCTGGGACGAAGGCGGAAGTAGCGCTTTCGTCTTTACCTCCCTGTTGGACTTGGGCCGAGCTTATGCTCGGCCTTTTTTTGCGCGCGGCGCAGGGTTGTCGGAATTTCGCGCAAGCTTCCGTAGCGTCCGCATGAAATTTCACCAAGATGTGAACGCAGAACCGACCGCAAGATCGCTTTCCGGCCCTCCCGCGCCCCGAATCGTCCATCGACCCGCCTTCCGGCGCCGGTCCGCGCCGCCTTCCGCCATGCGCCCCCTTCCCCCGACCGCGCTCCTGTCGTAGGACGACGCCAAACTGCCCGAGGGGAAGACGACCGCCATGGACGAGCCGCAGATCACCGAGGATCTCATCGCCGCACACGGGATAAAGCCGGACGAATACGCCCGCATCCTGCAGTTGCTGAACCGGGCGCCGACCTTCACCGAACTCGGCATCTTCTCGGCGATGTGGAACGAGCACTGTTCCTACAAGTCCTCGAAGAAATGGCTGCGCACCCTGCCCACGACCGGCCCGCAGGTCATCTGCGGCCCCGGCGAGAATGCGGGCGTCGTCGATATCGGCGACGGGCAGGCCGTCATCTTCAAGATGGAAAGCCACAACCACCCCTCCTATATCGAGCCCTATCAGGGCGCGGCCACGGGCGTGGGCGGCATCCTGCGCGACGTCTTCACCATGGGCGCGCGGCCCATTGCGGCGATGAACGCGCTCAGCTTCGGCGAGGTGAGCCACCCCAAGACCCGCCAGGTCGTCCATGGCGTGATCGAGGGCGTCGGCGGCTATGGCAACTGCTTCGGCGTGCCGACGGTGGGCGGCGAGGTCCGCTTCCACCCCGCCTATAACGGCAACTGCCTGGTGAATGCCTTCGCGGCGGGTCTGGCCGATGCCGACAAGATCTTCTACTCGGCCGCCTCCGGCGTCGGCATGCCCGTCGTCTATCTGGGTGCCAAGACCGGCCGCGACGGCGTCGGCGGCGCGACCATGGCCTCGGCCGAGTTCGACGAGGGCATCGAGGAAAAACGTCCGACCGTCCAGGTTGGCGACCCCTTCACCGAAAAGCGCCTGATGGAGGCCTGTCTGGAACTGATGGCCTCGGGCGCGGTGATTTCGATCCAGGACATGGGGGCCGCGGGCCTGACCTGTTCGGCGGTCGAGATGGGCGACAAGGGCGATCTGGGCATCCGGCTCGATCTGGACCGTGTGCCCTGCCGCGAAGCGCGCATGACCGCCTATGAGATGATGCTGTCAGAATCCCAGGAACGGATGCTGATGGTGCTGCGCCCCGAGAAGGAGGCCGAGGCCAAGGCGATCTTCGACAAGTGGGATCTGGACTTCGCCATCGTCGGCGAAACGATCCCCGAAGACCGCTTCCTGATCGTGCATGGCGGCGAGGTGCGGGCCGACCTGCCTTTGAAGGCGCTGTCGGGCAATGCCCCCGAATACGACCGCCCCTGGGTCGAGACGCCCCCGGCCGCCCCCATGGACGACGTGCCCGGCATCGACCCGATCGACGGGCTGAAGGCGCTGATTTCGTCGGTCAACTACTGTTCGCGCCACTGGGTCTATGAACAATACGACACCCAGGTGATGGCCGACACGGTGATCCGCCCGGGCCCTGGTGCAGGTGTCATTCGCGTCCATGGGACCGAAAAGGCGCTGGCCTTCACCTCGGACGTGACGCCCCGCTATGTGCGCGCGAACCCCGTCGAGGGCGGCAAGCAGGCGGTGGCCGAGGCGTTCCGCAACCTCTCGGCCGTCGGGGCCCGGCCGCTCGCGACGACCGACAACATGAATTTCGGCAACCCCGAAAAGCCCGAGATCATGGGGCAGTTCGTCGGCGCGATCAAAGGCATCGGCGAGGCCTGCCTGGCGCTCGATATGCCCATCGTGTCGGGCAACGTCTCGCTTTACAACGAAACCGACGGCGTCCCGATCCTGCCGACGCCGACCATCGGCGCGGTGGGTCTGCTCGAAACCCTCGACGAGCTGATCGCGGGCGTTCCCGCCGAAGGCCATCTGGCGCTTCTGATCGGCGAGACGGCGGGCCATCTGGGCCAGTCGGCGCTGCTGTACGAGGTCTTCAACCGCGAGGATGGCGACGCGCCCCGCGTCGATCTGGAGGCCGAACGGCGCAATGGCGACTTCCTTCGCGCCAACCGCGCGCTGATCGCCGCCGCGACCGATCTGGCCGATGGCGGGCTCGCGCTCGCGGCCTTCGAGCTGGCCGAGGCGGGCGGGATCGGCGTCACCCTCGATGCGGCCGACACACCCACGCTCTTCGGCGAGGATCAGGCCCGCTATCTGGTCGCGGCCGGGTTCGACGCCGCCGAGGCGCTGATGGTCGCCGCGGCCAAGGCGGGTGTGCCGCTGACTGCGGTCGGCCGGTTCGGCGGCGATCAGGTCAGCTTCGGCGGGGTGTCGGCCCCGCTTGCCGATCTGACGACGCTTTACCGCTCGGCCTTCGCCGCCGCCCTGGGCTAGGCCCGGCGCCCTGGCAGGGCGGCCCCTGCGACACCGGCCCCGCGCGCCCCGTCCTGACAGGGCGCGCAGGTCCGGCTAGGCTCGGGCTGTGACGACACATGACCGCGCCTCTTCCGCCACCGCGATCCGCCCGGCTTCACCGGCGGATTTTCCGTTCCTTCACGCCGTCGCGGGCCGCCCGGACATGGCGCGCTTCGTGATCGACGAGGACGACACGGCACTGGCCGCCCATCTGGCCGATCCTGCCTGCCGACTGGTGATCTGGTCCCCCGAGGGCCGCCCGCTGGGCTTTGCGCTCTTCTGCGAGATCGGCAATCCCTCGGGCCGGGTCGAGCTGCGCCGCCTGGCACTCGCCGAGACCGGCCGCGGGCTCGGCCGCGCCTTTCTGGCCGCCCTTGTCCGCCACGCCTTCACCAAGCTCGGCGCCAGCCGGATCTGGCTCGACATGGCCTCCGACAACGACCGGGCGCACCGGGTCTATCTGGCCGCGGGCTTCAGCCATGAGGGCACGCTCCGCCGTCACTGGAGGCGTCCGGCCGGCGATGTCGCCGATCTCCTCCTCTTCGGGATGCTGCGCGACGAGTGGCGCGGCTGACCGCTTGCAGCCAGCCGTTCCCCCCTCTACATCTTGCAGGGGAGAGCAGAAAGGACGCCCGCCCATGGCGATCACGCCCGAAGAAATCGAGACCCTGATCCGCGAGAGGTTTCCCGCCGCAAAGATCACCATCACCGACCTTGCCGGGGACGGAAACCACTACGCCGCCGAGGTGATCGACGAGAGCTTTCGCGGCCTCAACCGTGTGCAGCAGCAGCGTGCCGTCTATGCGGCGCTGAAAACGCAGATGGAAGGCTCGACCGGCGCGCTCCACGCGCTGGCCCTCACAACAAAGGCCCCGGACTGACCGGACGGGCCGCCCGGCGCGCAGGGGTCATGCCGCCCCCCATCCGTGCCGGTTCGCACCAGACCCACCAGGGGCCCGACCCGGCCCCGCAGACAGGACCGCAGACCATGACCGACGCCAAGGATCGCATCCAGCAGACGATTTCCGACAATGACGTGGTGCTTTACATGAAAGGCACCAAATCCGCGCCGCAATGCGGCTTTTCCAGCCGGGTCGCGGGCGTCCTGAATTTCATGGGCGTGGACTATGCCGATGTGAACGTGCTGGCCGACGAGGACATCCGGCAGGGCATCAAGGACTTCTCGGACTGGCCGACCATCCCGCAGCTTTACGTCAAGGGCGAATTCGTCGGCGGTTGCGACATCATCACCGAAATGACCCTCTCGGGCGAACTCGACAAGCTGTTCGAGGACAAGGGCGTGGCCTATTCCAAGGACGCGGCCGACAAGATCCGCGCGGCCAACGCCTGAGGCCGCCCCGATGATCCGGGCACGTCTGTGGTACGGCCCGGCCGGCGACCACCTTCCGCCGAAGCGCATCGCGCGGTATCTGCGGGGGCCGCTGGCCTGTTCGGTCGCGCTGCGCGAACGTAATCTCGACGGCGAATGGCGGTCCGAGATCCGCCTGTCCGCGCCTGTCGGCGCCACGCTCGCGCTCGAGCGCGGGCTGGACGTCTCGGGCGAAGCGGCCGATCTGGTCAGCCGGCTGCCGGCGGATGCGCCCGCAGCGCTGGCCAGGCGGCTCGCGCGCTGCACCGCGCGGATCGAGGTATCGGACCCGTCCCCCGGCAGGCGCTTTGCCCCGGGCGCGCCAGTGGCTCGCAGCGTCCTGTTGCCGCTTGCCTTCGCGCTCGATGCCATCGTCGAGGACCTCGACAATGGCCGGGTGTCCTTCTTCCCGACGGCGGCCCGGCCCCGCGAAGCGCTGACCTCACGGATCGGCCGGATCCTGTCGGAAATCTCGGTCATCCTGAACAGGCGCAAATCCCTGATGTGATCCCCGATCGAAAAGGGCGGCCGGTCGAGAGTTCCGGGCGCCCCTGTTCGGGTCTGGCGGTCAGGACCCCGCTGCCCGATCCTCGACCTGAGCCGCCAGCGCCTCGGCCCGCGCCGCGATTTCGGCCAGGGTCTCGCCGACCGATGGCGGAATGACCGGAACCTCGACCCGCTCAGGCGCCGGGCGCGGCGCGGTTTCCATCGCCTCGATCCGGGCCGAGGCCTCGGCAAGCTTCGCCTCAAGCCCCTTCAGGCGTTCTTCAAGCCCCACCGTCTTGTCGGCCAGCATCAGCCCCGACATCAGCAAAAGCCGCGTTTCCGGCAGCCGCCCGTTCTGCGACGACAGTACCGAGGCCTCGGCATCGAGCATGCGGGCCGCAGCCGCCAGATAGGGTTCCTCGCCGGGTTGGCAGGCCACATCGAAGCTGCGTCCGCCGATCACGATCTCGATATTAGGCATGCGCCGCCCCTCCTTCGGCCACCGGCATCAGTTCGGCCAGAATGGCGTCGATCTCGGCCCGGTCGCTGGCGCGCAGCGCGGTCAGCGCCTCAAGCTCGGCCAGCATCGCCGCGTCGATGGCGCCGGGGTCGCCCAGCCCCTGGGCATTCGCCTCGCGCAGCGCCGCGCTGGTTTCGCGCAGCTTGGCATTCACAGCCCGAAGCCGGTCGACATCGGTCTCCGCCGCCTCGGCCCGTGCGGCCAGATCGGCCACCCGCTGCTCGAGCCGTGCAACCTGCGTCTCCTGCCGGTCATGAAGCGCCTTGACCCGCTCGTTCAATTGCGCATTCGCACCGCGCTCGGTCTCCAGCGCCTCGCGCAGCGCCTCCAGTTCCGATGGGTCGGGCCGGTCGGGGTCGTCGCCCCGCCCCATCCCGTCGAGCCCGCGCCCGATGCGGTCCAGCGCCGCGACGATCCGGCGCTCCAGTTCCACGATATCGCTCATCCGCCTGCTCTCCGGCCAGTCTTTTTGGGGCCCCGTCGCAGCCGCGTTCCGAATCGCGATGGCGGGCCATTGCGTAAAGTGTAGCTTAACGCAGGACGGAATGCGCCCCCCAGCGGCGACGGTCGAGCCCGCCCGGTTCCGTCGAACGCGCGGTCCCTCCGCTCCCCGTCCGTTTTCTTCTTGGCGAAAATACCCATCTGCGGCCCGGTCAGGGCCGCCAGGGAAACATCTGCGGCCCCGTCAGGGCCGCCTGGGAAAACCGACATGCCGAAGGCATTCCTCAGGGATACCGGCGGCCCCAAGACGGGGAGTCAGACGAACTTCGCCACCAGCCGGTCACGCACCCCGGGCGTCACGAAGCTCGACACGTCGCCGCCCAGCCGGGCGATCTCCTTGACCAGCTTCGAGGCAATCGCCTGGCGCCGCGCATCGGCCATCAGGAACACCGTCTCGACGCTGGCATCGAGCGCGCGGTTCATGCCGACCATCTGGAACTCGTACTCGAAATCAGCGACCGCCCGCAGCCCGCGCAGGATCATCGAGGCGCCGACATCGCGGGCACAGTCGATCAGCAGGTTCTCGAAGGGATGGACGACGATCTCGGTTCCGAACCGCTCGCCCAGCGCCGCGCATTCGCTTTCGATCATCTCGACACGCTCTTCCAGCGGGAAGAGCGGACCCTTGTCGCGGTTGATCGCGACCCCGATCACCAGCCGGTCCACCAGCGCGCAGGCCCGGGTGATGATGTCGATATGGCCAAGCGTCACCGGGTCGAACGTCCCCGGATATAGACCGATGCGCATCGGGAAATCTCCTGCAGCCTTCCCGGCGCACGCAACAATATTGACGCCCATTTTGCAAGCACACCATGGGCTTGGCGACCGATTTCCGAACGTCGCGGGCCTAGTGGCCCATGATCATCCCTTCCAGCGCGGCCTTCTCCATCGCCAGTTCCGACATCCGCGCCTTGACCACGTCGCCGATCGAGATGATCGCTACCATCCGCCCGTCTTCCAGGACCGGCATGTGCCGGAACCGGCCCTCGGTCATGCGCGCCAGCACGGTATCGGCGCTGTCTTCCAGTGCGCAGAACTGGATGCGGCGGGTCATGATCGCGGCCACCGGGTCCTTGAGGCATTTCGGGCCGCGCCGCCCCAACTCGCGCACGATGTCGCGTTCCGAGACGATGCCCTCGACGCGCTCGCCGCTGCCGCTGACCACGAGCGACCCGATGCGCCGGGCCGACAGCTCGGCCGCGGCGTCGGCCACCGAGGTTTCGGGCGGGATCGTCGCCACCCCCGGCACCAGTTTCTCGCGCAGGATCTGATGAACTTGCATTGTCTCCTCCCCAGGATGACGGTGTCGATTGACCAAGCGTCACCCGGACTGCGACATTCTGTCAAGTCAAGCCTTCGAGGCGCAGCAATTCCGCGCGCACCCCGTCCAGAAGCAGCCCGGCGAACCGGGTCAGCCGCGCCAGCTTGCGGTCGTCGCCATGACGGATAAGGTAAAAACTGCGCCTGAGCGCCACCTGATCCGTCAGCACCCGGACCAGCCCCGGCGCGGCCGGGATCGCGAAATCGTGGACGATGCCCAGCCCCGCCCCGGCCCGCAGCCAGTTCAGCTGCACCGAGACCGAATTCGAGGCCAGCGCCACCCGCTCGGCGCCGGTGGCCGACAGGTAGTCGAGCTCGCTGTCGAAGATCATGTCGGGGATGTAGCCGACGATCCGGTGCCCGGCGAGATCGGCCAGATCGCGGATCGGCGGATGCGCCGCCAGATAGTCGCGATGGGCGGCCAGATGCAGCTGATAATCGGCGATCCGCTGCACCGTCAGCCGCCCGGTCTTGGGCGGGCTGACGGCGATCGCCATGTCGGCCTCGCGGCGGCTGAGATTGAACACCCGCGCCAGCGCCACGATCTGCACCTCGAGCCCCGGATGCCGGTCGCAGATCGCCGCCGCCACCTGCGGCAGCAGATAGTTCGCGACCCCGTCCGGCGCCCCGATCCTGACCGCGCCGGTCAGCTGGCCCTCCTGCCCGCGCACCTCCTCGACGCCCTCGGTCAGCGCCTGTTCGGCCTGGACCGCGCGCGCCATCAGCCGTTCGCCCGCCTCGGTCAGCCCGTAGCCCCGGGGCGAGCGGGCGAAGAGCGCACTGCCCAGCGCCTCTTCCAGCCGCGCGATGCGGCGGCCCAGCGTCGCGGGATCAAGCCGCAAGACCTTGCCCGCCCCGGTCAGGCTTTCGGCCCGCGCCACCGCCAGAAAAAGCCGCATGTCATCCCAGTTCATCCGCCCATCCTTGCATTTCTGCAAAATGCTTTTGGCAATCTGCGGCTTTTCGGCACAAATTTGCAAGACTAAGCTCGCGCCCGAGAAAACCCAGGGAGAACGCCATGAAGGATCTCACCCATTTCGTGAACGGCCAGCACACCGCCGGGACCTCGGGCCGGTTTGCCGATGTCTACAACCCCGCGCTTGGCGAGGTTCAGGCGCGCGTGCCGCTGGCCTCGAAGGCCGAGGTCGATGCCGCCATCGCCGCCGCCGCCGAAGCCCAGCCGGGCTGGGCCGCCACCAACCCGCAGCGCCGCGCCCGGGTGCTGATGGAGTTCGTCCGCCTGCTGAACCGCGACATGGACAAGCTTGCCGAGGCGCTTTCGTCCGAGCATGGCAAGACCCTGCCCGATGCCAAGGGCGACGTGCAGCGCGGGCTTGAGGTCATCGAATTCTGCATCGGCGCGCCGCATCTTCTGAAGGGCGAGTTCACCGACAGCGCCGGTCCCGGCATCGACATGTATTCGATGCGCCAGCCGCTGGGCGTGGTTGCGGGCATCACGCCCTTCAACTTCCCCGCCATGATCCCGATGTGGAAGATGGGCCCGGCGCTGGCCTGCGGCAACGCCTTCATCCTCAAGCCCTCGGAACGCGACCCCTCGGTGCCGGTGATGCTGGCAGAGCTGCTGCAGGAGGCGGGCCTGCCCGACGGCGTGCTGCAGGTCGTGAACGGCGACAAGGAGGCGGTCGACGCGATCCTCGACAACCCGGCGATCCAGGCCATCGGCTTCGTCGGCTCGACCCCGATTGCCGAATACATCTACGGGCGCGGCTGTTCGAACGGCAAGCGCGTGCAATGCTTCGGCGGCGCCAAGAACCACATGATCGTCATGCCCGACGCCGACATGGACCAGGCGGCCGACGCGCTGGTGGGCGCGGGCTATGGCGCGGCGGGCGAACGCTGCATGGCGATCTCGGTCGCGGTCCCGGTGGGCGAGGAAACCGCCGACCGCCTGATCGAGAAGCTGGTGCCGCGGATCGAAAAGCTGAAGGTCGGCCCCTATACCGCCGGCAATGACGTCGATTACGGCCCGGTCGTCACCGCCGAGGCCAAGGCCCGGGTGCTGGGGCTGATCGACAAGGGCGTGGCAGAGGGCGCCGAGCTGGTGCTCGACGGCCGCAACTTCTCGCTTCAGGGCTACGAGAAGGGCTTTTTCGTCGGCCCGACGCTGTTCGACCGGGTCACCACCGACATGGAGATCTACCGGACCGAAATCTTCGGCCCCGTGCTCTCGACCGTCCGGGCGAAAACCTATGAAGAGGCGCTGGGCCATGCCATGGACCACGAATACGGCAACGGCACCGCGATCTTCACCCGCGACGGCGACACCGCGCGCGACTTTGCCAGCCGGATCAATATCGGGATGGTGGGCATCAACGTCCCGATCCCGGTGCCGCTGGCCTATCACACCTTCGGCGGCTGGAAGAAATCGGGTTTTGGCGATCTGAACCAGCACGGGCCCGACGCCTTCCGCTTCTACACCCGGACGAAGACCGTGACCGCGCGCTGGCCCTCCGGCCTGAAGGAAGGCGGCGAGTTCCACTTCAAGCAGATGGACTGAGACACAATCAGGAGGCGGCCTGCGGGCCGCCTCTTCCCGGCGCCCCTCCGGCTTCCTACATGTCAGCGATGACAGACCGCACCGAACCCTCCGCCGACCGCCTCTGGGGCCTGCCCGACCCGGTGCTCCAGCCCGAATTCTATGCCGACGTGCCCTCCAAGCGGCTGGCCGCCTGGGTCATCGACGTGGTCCTGATCCTGATCCTGTCGCTGCTGGCGCTGCCCTTCACCGCCTTCACCGCGATCTTCTTCCTGCCGCTCTTCTTCACCCTTGTGGGCTTTGGCTACCGTACCGTCACGCTGGCCCGCGGCTCGGCCACCTGGGGGATGCGGATCATGGCGATAGAGATTCGCAATGCCCGTGGCGAGAAACTCGATCTTACGACGGCTGCCCTGCATACTTTGGCCTATTCGGCCTGTATCACCTTTTTGTTGCCGCAATTGGCTTCGGTGATCCTGATGCTGACCGGCGCCCGTGCCCAGGGATTGCCTGATTTCCTCCTTGGAACCGCCGCCATTAACCGACCTGCAAATCCGTAGCAACAATCCCTTGGCGCCTCGGGGGACGAGTGTTAGCGTATTCGTAACCAGGATATGACTGCCCGACGATGCGCCACACCCTTCCGCTTGCGCCACAGTTCTATGTGACGGCGCCCCAGCCCTGCCCCTATCTGCCCCGGCGGATGGAACGGAAACTGTTCACCGCGCTGCAGGGCGACACCGCCGAGACGCTGAACGACTCATTGTCGAAACAGGGCTTCCGGCGCTCGCAGAACGTGCTGTACCGCCCGGCCTGCGCCGATTGCACGGCCTGCCTCTCGGCCCGGATCCGGGTGGCCGACTTTCAGCCGACCCGCAGCCAGCGCAAGGCCCAGAACCGCAATGCCGATCTCAAGCGGCAGGCCAGTTCGCCCTGGGCCACCGAAGAGCAGTACACGCTTTTCCGCCGCTATCTCGACAGCCGCCATGCCGATGGCGGGATGGCCGACATGGACATCTTCGAATTCGCCGCGATGATCGAGGAAACCCCGGTCCGCTCGCGCGTGGTCGAATATACCGCCGATCCATCCGATGGCGGGCGCCACCGGCCGCTGGTCGCGGTCTGCCTGACCGACATCCTCGATGACGGGCTGTCGATGGTCTATTCCTTCTACGAGCCCGAGCGGACCAAACGCTCGGTCGGGACCCATGTGATCCTCGACCATATCGAGATCGCGCGCGAGGCCGGGCTGCCTTACGTCTATCTCGGCTATTGGGTGCCGGGCAGCCCGAAGATGGGCTACAAGGCGAATTTCTCGGCGCTCGAGATCTACAAGAACGACCGCTGGCAGGATATCGGCACGCCCGAGGACCATCACGCCGAAACCCACCCGCTTTCGGTCGCGCCCATTGCCGAACAGGTCGCCCGGATCCACCTGCCCGACAGCCGCCCCACCCGCGATTGATCGCGCCCGGGACCGGAGCAGGGCCGCCCGCGGCCCGGCGACAGAAAAGAACAAGCCCGCGCCAGTGGCGCGGGCTGTCCTTTGGAATGGCCTCGCAGGGTCAGCCGTTCGGCAGGAGGTTCGGCACGATGGTCACGATCCCGGGCAGGAACCACAGGATCGCCAGCCCGATCACCTGGATGACCACGAAAGGCGCGACGCCCCGATAGATATGCCAGGTCGTGACCTCCTTCGGCGCCACCCCCCGCAGATAGAACAGCGCGAAACCGAAAGGCGGGGTCAGGAACGAGGTCTGCAGGTTCACCGCGATCATGATCGTCACCCATTTCGGGTCGAAAGTGCCGCCATAGATAACCGGCCCGACAATCGGGATCACGATGTAGATGATCTCGAGGAAATCCAGCACGAAGCCCAGGACGAACAGAACCAGCATCACCAGCAGGAACACCGTGAACTCGTTGTCGAAGCTGCGCAGGAACTGCTGGATGTAATGCTCGCCCCCGAACGAGATCACGACAAGGTTCAGAAGCTGGGACCCGATCAGGATGGTGAAGACCATCGAGGTCACCTTGGCCGTCTCGCGCACCACCGGCCCCAGCACACCCGAGCGCAGCAGCACCCAGCAGGCGTAGAGGATGCCGAACATCGCGAAGTGATATGTGCCCTGCGCCACGAAGAAGGCGATCCAGTCCTCGACCGGCACGCTCTCGCGCCCCAGCCTCAGATCGAAATTGGTGCCGACCAGCAGCATGATGACGATGGCATACGAGGCCCAGAGGATCAGCTTGCCGGTCCGGTGCTCTTCCTGCAGCTTGCGATAGGCCGCCAGCATCAAGGCCCCGCCCGCGCCCAGCGCCGCCGCGGGCGTCGGGTTGGTGATACCGCCAAGGATCGAGCCCAGCACCGCCACGATCAGCACCAGCGGCGGGAACACCACCCGCAGAAGGTCCGACCGCGAGAGGCAGGCCACCGCATAGCGGCAGCCGTAAAGCACCATCAGGACGGGCAGTGCCAGCATCAGCAGCACCGTGCCGGGCGAGGCCAGCGGCCCGATGAAAAGCGCATCGACCAGAAGACCCAGAACGATCCCCGCCCCGCCGATCAGCAGCGGCGCAGGCCGGGCTGTCGGCACCACGCCCCGCGCCGTGACCAGCGCCAGCGCGAGGAAGGTGAAGGCCAGCAGCACCCCGCCCGAGACCGGCGGCGTCGCCGCAATCCTGGCGGCGCGCGCGGCGGCGAGTTCGTCATCGGTCAGCTGATGCATCTCGACCCGGCCGCTGCCTGCGTCGATCTCTTCTTGCTGGGCAACGGCGCGATCCCATTTCGACTGGCCGTGCAGCGCGATCATCGAGGCCTTGCACTGATCGGGCACGTTGGTCCGCAGGCTTGCGGATTCGGCCGTGTTGGAATAGCGCGAAACGCTGACGTCCTGGCTGCCGGCGATGCCGGTCGCCTCCATCAGCAACGCCAGCCCGATCACCCCGGCGGGGGCGGCCAGAAACCAGGTCAGCGCCGAGCCCTTGCGGCCGCGCCGCGCCCCGGCCTCGATCACCGGCGGCGCCTTGTCGGGGTTCAGAAGCGCATAGCCGAAGGCATAGGCCGCATAAAGCAGCGCCAGCAGCACCCCCGGCAGGATCGCGGCCTGGAACAGCGTGCCGACCGAGACCACCGCCGCCTGCCCCAGATAGGTCAGCGCATCGGGACAGCCCGCAAGCTGGGCCCGGGTTTCCTGCGCGGTGGCATAGATATCGCCCGCCAGCGTGCCCAGAAGCACGATGATGATCGAGGGCGGGATGATCTGCCCCAGCGTGCCGCTGGCCGCGATGACGCCGGTCGCCAGCTCGGGCGAATACTTGTTGCGCAGCATGGTCGGCAGCGACAACAGGCCCATCGTCACCACGGTCGCGCCGACAATGCCGGTCGAGGCAGCGAGGAAGGCGCCGACCACCACCACAGAGACCGCCAGCCCGCCCGGCATCGGCCCGAACACCCGCGCCATGGTGGTCAGCAGGTCGTTGGCGATCTTCGAGCGTTCCAGCGTGATCCCCATCAGCACGAACATCAGAACCGCCAGCAGCGTCTCGATCGACTGCCCGGCAAAGACCCGTTCGTTCATCCGGTTGACGATGAAGCTGATATTGCGGTCCATCGCCGTCTCCCAGCCCTGCGGGAACAGCGCCGTGGTGACGGTGGGCAGGTCGGGATAGCGGAAATGCGAAATCGCGTCGGGGTGGATGCCCTGGGCCAGCAGCGCGTCATAGGCCGCGCTGCCGGTATCGATGGCCTGCGCCACCAGAATGCCCGCGCTGTCCAGCGCCGCGATGATCCCGAAGGAGATGACCGCCGCGCCGCCGATGGCGAAGGCCACCGGAAAGCCCGACAGGATGCCCCCGAAGAGGCAGAGAATGACGATGATCAGGCCGATCTCGACGCCATCAAGTCCGAATAGCATATGCCTGCCCTGCCCCTTTAATGCGTGCCTTCATAGGCTTCTTCGCCGGCGCCAAGGCTGTCCCGGTCGAGATATTTTCCGGCGCTCTCCTCGCCTTCCACGAATTCGAGGAAGGACCGGTAGAAGAACGCGATGGCCTGCAGGAACACGAGGCCGGTAAAGGCCACCAGAAGCACCTTGAACAGGAAGTACCCGTTGAAACCGTTGGGCGAGAACCCGATGGTCTCGACATTCCAGCGCACCGCGCGGGCCTTCATCAGAAGCCGCTCGATCGTGTCCGAGGCCGAGGGCTTGGGCGTGATCAGATGCCGCCACATGAAGAACCAGGAATACATCCAGACCAGCACCGCGACCGGCATCATGAACAGAAGCGAGCCCGCCATGTCGATCGCCCGCTTGGCGCGGAAGCCCACCGCCGAATAGACCAGATCGACCCGCACATGGCCCGACTGGACGAAGGTGTAGGTCGCGCAGAGCGCCACGATGGCTGCGTTGTAGAGCTTGAGCTCTTCCGACCACCACGAGAGGTCCTTGGTGAAGGTGTAGCCGAACGGCCCGACACCGATTTCCGAAACCCGGAAGATCCGCTGCAGGAACACGATCATGATCTGCTGCAGCACCATCAAGAGCCCGAACCAGGCGACGGCGCGGCCGATGCCGTTGGCCAGCCCCTCCAGCAGCCGGACCGCGCCCCACATGACCTGCCGCCGCCAGATCCCGACGGCGGTCAGCACCAGGAAGGCGGTGAAGACCACGAAGAAGAACTCGACCGAGCCGCCGTAATAGACGACCCGCATGATCGCCTGCTTGTCGGACCAGTCGAGCCAGAGCCCCGGATGGGACACGGCATAGCCGAAATTGTAGAAGGCCAGCAGGATGTTCTTGCAGACCCACAGAATGCCGTCGAGCATCCGGTTCTCCCGTTTGCCCCGCCTGTCGCGGCGGGATCGGTGAAGCATGGACGCCCCGGCCCTTAGTCCGGGCCGGGGCGCCAGATGGTACGGGCGCGGCCGGGCTCAGCCCAGAACGCGGTTCCGCTGGCGGGTGAAGACCCCCTCCGATATCTCGATCCAGGCAGCGGAATCGCGCATCGAGGCGACGTAGCTGTCGTAGATCTTCTTGTAGAGTTCGTCGCCCATGTACTGGGCAAAGACCTCTTGCGCGGCAGCGCCGAAGGCGTCCCACACATCGTCGCTGAACTCGCGCACCTGCACGCCGCCCGCCTGCAGCCGCCGAAGCGCCGAGGCGTTGTTCTTCATGAACAGCGACAGCGCCCACTGGTTGGCCGAGGCAGTCACCTGCTGCACCGCCGCCTGCTGCGACGGCGTCAGGCTGTCGAAGACCTCGAGGTTCATGGCCAGCGACAGGCCCGGACCGGGTTCATGGAAGCCCGCGGTGTAGTAGATCTTGGTGATCTCCTGGAAGCCCGCCTTCTCGTCGGCCCAGGGACCGATCCATTCGGTGCCGTCGATGGCCCCCGAAGACAGTGCCTGATAGACCTCGGACCCGGGCAGGTTCTGCACCGAGGCCCCGAGCTTGCCGAGGATCTCGCCGCCCTGCCCCGGCATCCGGAACTTCAGGCCCTTGAAGTCCTCGGGGCTCTTGATTTCCCTGCGGAACCAGCCGCCCGATTGCGGCCCGGTATTGCCCGCAAGGAAGCTTTTCAGCCCGAAGATCTGACCCAGCTCGTTGTGCAGCTCGTGCCCGCCCGAGTGATAGTACCAGTTGTGCAGTTCCTGTGCGGTCATGCCGAAGGGCAGCGAGGCGAAGAACTGATAGCCCGGATGCTGGCCGACGAAATAATAGTCGACCCCGTGATACATGTCGGCCTGACCCGAGGTGACCGCGTCGAACACCTCGAAGGCGCCGACAAGCTCGCCTGCGGCCTTCAGATCGACGGTCAGCTGGCCGTCGGTGACGGCGGTGATCTGGTCGGCGCAATACTGCGCGGCGTCATGCACGCCCGCGAGCCCCCGCCCCCAGGTGGTGACCAGCGTCAGCGTGCGCTTGCCCTGGGCATAGGCGGGCGCGGCCAGCGCTGTGGCCGCCGCGGCCGAGCCTCCCAGCGCGGACCTGCGCAGAAATGAACGTCGATCCATGGTCTCTCTCCTCCCGGTTTCATGCCCGCCTCCTCGACGGGCGGATCGTTTTAGTGCGGGCAATCTAGCGGGAGGGTCAGGTCAGATAAATAGCAAGAAAGGACGAGGCCCGAACTTTCCTTGCAGAAACGCCAGCCAATCCGCCCGAAAGTTGTGCAAAGGCACCAGGCGGCTGGCCGGCCCCCGTCCGGCGCCTGTCTCGATTCGGCGCCCCCGGCCCGAAGGGACCGGAGGCCGCCCTGGCCGGGTCAGCCGATCACGCGGTCGCGTTGGGCCCGATAGGTGCCCTCGGAAGCCTGCAGCCAGCTCGACGAGGTCCGCATCGAGGCCATGTAGCTGTCCAGCATCCGGTCGTAGATGTCGCCATCGCGGTTCTCTTCCAGCGCCTCCTGCGCGGCCCTGCCGAAGGCATCCCAGACCGGATCGGGGAAGGACATGATCCGCACCCCTTCCGAGGCCAGCCGCGACAGCGCCGCACTGTTCTGCGACAGGAACATCGCCAGCGTCCACTGGTTGCACTCGGCCGCGGCACTTTCCATGACCTGCTGCTGGAACGGCGTCAGGCTGTCGAAGAGATCGCGGTTCAGCGCCAGGCTGAGCCCCGCGCCCGGTTCGTGGAAGCCGGCGGTGTAGTAGATCTTGGTGATCTCGTAGAAGCCCGCCTTCTCGTCGGCCCAGGGACCGACCCATTCGGTGCCGTCGAGCGCGCCGGTCGAGAGCGCCTGATAGACCTCGCCGCCGGGGATGTTCTGGACCGAGACACCCAGCTTGCCCATGGCGACGCCACCCAGGCCCGGCATCCGGAACTTGAGCCCCTGGAAGTCCTCGGGCGTGTTGATCTCCTTGCGGAACCATCCGCCCGACTGGGCGCCGGTATTGCCGACGAGGAACATCTTCAGCCCGAAGATCTCGCCCAGCTCGTCATGGAACGCCGCGCCCTCGCCGTGATAATACCAGTTGATCTGTTCCTGCGCGGTCATCCCGAAGGGCACGGTCGAGAAGAAGGCGAAGGCCGGGTGCTGATTGACGAAGTAATAGTCCGACGAATGGTACATGTCGGCCTGCCCCGAGCTGACCGCGTCGAACACCTCGAACGCGCCCACCAGTTCGCCCGCGGCCTTGATCTCGACCTTGATCTGCCCGTCGCTCAGCGCCTCGATCCGGTTCTTGCAGAAGGTTGCGGAATCGTGAACCCCGGCCATGCCGTTCGGCCAGGAGGTGACCATGGTCAGCGTCCGAACCCCCTGGGCCAGGGCGGGGGCGGCCAGCGTCGTGGCCGCGGCGGCCGAGCCGCCAAGGGCGGAGGTCTTCAGGAAAGAGCGGCGATCCATGGGCAGATGTCCTTTTCTTGGGTCGGCTGCCCCGGGGCGGTCCCTGCTTGGACCGGCCGGAGCCTGCGTGCTGCGCAAAACGGGCGCGACCCTAGCCGCCCCGCGCGGCCCCGGCCAGCCGCCCTGCCTTGCTTATTCCGCATGCCGGACCTGCGCCCAGAACAACCCGCATTTCGCACTTGTTCGCAGGACCCCCGCTGACACGCAACAAACGCAAAGGATTCATTGCCGCAGGGAACTATTCTTCACGATTTTTGCGGTTGACCCCTTCCGGGCAGGCTCCTAATGTCCCGCGCACGCAACGCCAAAGGAGTCCCGCGGCAATGACCCTCGTACTCGTAATTGCGGAAGACAGGCGCATGGGCCGGTAACGGCGGACCCAGGGTCCTTCCCATGCGCCCCCGCTTCACGGGGGCTTTTTTATGCGCAAAAGCTGGCGGACAGCACGGAGAACGAAAAGATGACACAGCCCATGACCGGCGCGAAGATGGTGGTTCAGGCGCTCAAGGACCAGGGGGTCGATGTAATCTTCGGCTACCCGGGCGGGGCCGTGCTTCCGATCTATGACGAACTCTACCAGCAGGCCGACATCCAGCACATTCTGGTGCGCCACGAACAGGGCGCGGTCCATGCGGCCGAGGGCTATGCGCGGTCGACCGGCAAGCCGGGCGTCGTTCTCGTCACCTCGGGCCCCGGCGCGACCAATGCGGTCACCGGGATCACCGACGCGCTGATGGACTCGATCCCGCTGGTCGTTTTGTCGGGCCAGGTCCCGACCTTCCTGATCGGCAACGATGCCTTCCAGGAGGCCGATACCGTCGGCATCACCCGCCCCTGCACCAAGCATAACTGGCTGGTGAAGGACCCCGACAAGCTGGCCGAAACGATCCATCAGGGCTTTCACGTCGCGACCTCGGGCCGCCCCGGTCCGGTGCTGATCGATATCCCCAAGGACGTCCAGTTCGCCGAAGGCACCTATGTCGGCCCGGTCAAGGCGGGGCATGGCCATTATCACCCCAAGGTCAAGGGCGACCGCGAGACGATCACCCGCCTCGTCGAGGCGATGGAAACCGCCGAGCGGCCGATCTTCTATACCGGCGGCGGGGTCATCAATTCGGGCGATGCCGCGACCCAGTTGCTGCGCGAGCTGGTCGAGGCCACGGGCTTTCCGATCACCTCGACCCTGATGGGTCTGGGCGCCTATCCGGCGAGCGGCAAGAACTGGCTGGGCATGCTGGGCATGCACGGGCTTTACGAGGCCAACCTCGCGATGCACGATTGCGACCTGATGATCTGCGTCGGCGCGCGTTTCGACGACCGGATCACCGGGCGGGTGGCCGATTTCAGCCCGAACTCGATCAAGGCCCATATCGACATCGACGCGTCCTCGATCAACAAGACGATCCATGTCGACCTGCCGATCATCGGCGATGTCGCCCATGTGCTGGAGGATCTGCTGCGGATCTGGAAGTCGCGCGGGCGCAAGGTCAACAAGGAGGCGCTGAAGCCCTGGTGGGCGCAGATCGACGAATGGAAGAAAGTCGACTGCCTGCGCTACACCCCGTCCGCGCAGACCATCAAGCCGCAATACGCCCTGCAACGGCTCGAGGCGCTGACGCGGCACCGCAAGGACCGCTTCATCTGCACCGAGGTCGGCCAGCACCAGATGTGGGCGGCGCAATTCCTCGGCTTCGAGGCGCCGAACCACTGGATGACCTCGGGCGGGCTTGGCACCATGGGCTACGGCATGCCGGCCTCGGTGGGCGTGCAGGTCGCCCATCCGGAGGCGCTGGTCATCAACGTCGCGGGTGAAGGGTCGTGGCTGATGAACATGCAGGAGATGGGCACCGCGGTTCAGTACCGCCTGCCGGTCAAGCAGTTCATCCTCAACAACGAACGCCTCGGCATGGTCCGGCAGTGGCAGTCGCTTCTGCATGGCGGGCGCTATTCGCACAGCTGGTCCGAGGCGCTGCCCGATTTCGTCAAGCTCGCCGAGGCCTTCGGCGCCAAGGGCATCCAGTGTTCGGACCCGGCCGATCTGGACGACGCCATTGCCGAGATGCTGGCCTATGACGGGCCGGTGATCTTCGATTGCCTGGTCGAAAAGCACGAGAACTGCTTCCCGATGATCCCGTCGGGGCGCGCCCATAACGACATGCTGCTGGGCGACGCCGACACCGAAGGGGCGATCGGGACCAAGGGCGCGGTCCTCGTCTGAGCCATGGCGGCGGCGCTTTCCTCACCGCGGCATGGCCCGCACGGGCCGCCAGTCGGCGGCCCGTGGCGGCCACCGCTGGCCATCGCCGCCGCCGCCGCCCTGCCCTCGGCGATCCTTGCCGCCCGGATCGCGGCGCGGCCAGATCACGTCCTGACCGCCGGTTGCGCTGGCTGCGGCCAAGGTGCCCGTCCCGGCCGCGCCGGCCGCCCAGAGCGGGTTGAGCGCGGCTCTGGCGCTGGCGGTTTTCGCGGTCTGGCGGGCGCCGGGCTGGCCCTTCGACCGCAAGGCCGCACTGCTGGTCGCGGCGGCACCTCTGGCGACGCCCTGTCTGTGGCATTACGATGCCGCCCCGACCGGCCTGGCCGCGCTGTTTCTGCTGCGGGCGGGCACCCTGCCCGTCTCGGACGGTCTGCGCGGCCTGCTCTGGCTGCCTGCCTGGATCGGGCCCGGCCTGCTGATCTGGACCGTGGCGCTGATGCCCGGCCCGCAACCGCCCGCTGCGTGGCTTTTGCTGCCGGGCATGGCGCTGACCCTGGCGATCGCGCTTTGGCCCCGTGCGGCCTGCCCGCATCCCCCAGACTTCGCCCGGCCCTCGGCCGGGTGCCAACGATAACGCCGAGAGGACATGACATGGCCCCGTTGAACATCCAGCAAGGCACCTCCAGACATTCCGCCTATGACCTGCGCGACCCCAATGCCGAGGCCAGCGAACGTCACACCCTGGCGGTGACCGTCGACAACGAGGCGGGCGTGCTGGCCCGCGTCATCGGCCTCTTTTCGGGGCGCGGCTACAACATAGACAGCCTGACCGTGGCCGAGGTCGACCATGCCGGCCACAAGAGCCGGATCACCATCGTCACCACCGGCACCCCTGCGGTGATCGAGCAGATCAAGGCCCAGCTCGGCCGGATCGTTCCCGTGTACGAGGTCCACGACCTGACCGTCGAGGGACCGTCGGTCGAACGGGAGCTGGCGCTTTTCAAGGTCACGGGAACCGGCGAGAAGCGGGTCGAGGCGCTGCGGCTTGCCGACATCTTCCGCGCCAATGTGGTCGACTCGACGCTGGAGAGCTTCGTCTTCGAGATCACCGGCACGCCCCAGAAGATCGATGCCTTCGGCGAACTGATGCGCCCGCTCGGTCTTTGCGAAATGGCGCGCACCGGCGTCGCGGCCCTGGCGCGCGGCAACTGAGGTCTCGACGTCTTGACCCTGAAAGGATGAAGGCCTCCGGCGGGGTTGGAACCGGAGGCCTTCGGAGCCGGGGGAAATCCGGCAAATGGACCTGTCTCGGACACCCCTTCGGGGAGGTCCTGGGCACAGATCCGCCCCGATTCGCGCTATGCGCAACGCGAACCGCTAAACAAGGTTAACACCGGACATCCGGTTGTGGGAACAATCCGCTTGCCGCAAGCGGCAAGCTGCCGGTTCCGACGCTGCGTCGCCCATCTCCCCCTGTACGCCCGACCCCGCCGCCAGCCGCTCCGGGCCGCAATCTTTCCAGATCTCCCCGCGCCCGGTAGAATGACGCACCACACGTGACGACGTATTCGGGGCCGGGCACGGTCCCTGGGAGGAGATATGGTCGCGCGCGAACGCTTCGTCAGGAAAGCGGACTGGGTCCGCTTCCTGGAAACCGGTTTGTTGCCGGACGATCTCGACCCGGATCTGGCGGCCTCC
Organism: Rhodovulum sp. BSW8; assembly: GCF_003314725.1. Lineage (NCBI taxonomy): Bacteria > Pseudomonadati > Pseudomonadota > Alphaproteobacteria > Rhodobacterales > Paracoccaceae > Rhodovulum > Rhodovulum sp. BSW8. The sequence goes on along the minus strand of NZ_QNVX01000005.1, from coordinate 234,453 downwards.
TGGCTGCGCTCGCGCGACTCGGGCGTTCTGCCCGACCGGATGACGGCGCCGCAGGTCACCGACGAGGTGCTGCTTCGCAAGCGCACGGAAACCGCCGAATTGCGGCGGCTGGCCCGGGCTGCGCTGCTGCGGGCGCGGGCGATGCTGAAGGATACCGGGTCGATGATGATCCTCGCCTCGCCCGACTGCATCATCACCGAGACCGAAGGCGATCCCGGCGTCATTGATACCGGCCGCGAGAACCGGCTGCAGATCGGCGGCAACTGGCAGGAAACCAGCATCGGCACCAACGGCATCGGCACCGCTGCAGCCTCGGGGCGCCCGGCGCTGGTCCATGGCATCCAGCATTTCTGCGAAGAGATCCAGCGCTGGAGCTGCGCCGCCGTGCCGGTGCTGGACCCGGTCGACCGGTCGCTGCGCGGCATCGTCGACATCTCGGGACCGACCGATGTGTTCCTGCCGCAAAGCATGGCGCTGGCGATGGCCGTCGGCGACGAGATCACCCAGGCGCTGGCACGTATGATCGGCGAAGAGCGCGAGGTGCTGTACCAGCAATTCATGGGCCGCCGCGCGCGCTGGCAGAACACCCACATGATCCTGATCGACCGGCGCGGCGCGGTGCTGCACGACACCCGCGCGGTCTGGTCGAACCAGGCGATCCAGGGCGGCGCCATCGGCGACCGACGCGAAGACGAGTGGGCAGGCGAGATGTCGGACCGGTTCTCGGGCATGGATGGCGAGATCCTGCGCCGCGATGGCCTGCCCATCGGGTTGGTGCTGACCGCCTATCGCGGGCGGCGGACGCCCGTCGAAACCCCCAGCGGCGATCCGTTCGACGCTTTTCTGGGCACGGCACCTGCGATTGTCCGGTTGCTTGAGCATGCGCGCTGCGTGGCCGGCTCGGCCGTGCCGGTGCTGATCAGCGGCGAGACCGGCACTGGCAAGGAGCTGCTGGCCCGCGCGATCCACGACGCCTCGGCCCAGCGGCACGGGCGCTATGTGCCGGTGAATTGCGGCGCGCTGCGCGCCGACAGTGCCGCGGGCGTGCTGTTCGAAACCGACGGCCCCGGCAGCGGCGCGGTGGCCGCGGCGCATGGCGGCACGCTTTGCCTGGACGAGATCGGCGAGATGCCCGCAGACGTGCAACCCTTCCTGCTGCGGGTTCTCGAAGACGGGCTGACCCGGGCGCGTAGCCCCGATGCGCCGGAACGCTCGGACTTCCGGGTGATCGCCCTGACACATCGCGACCTGCCCCGGGACGTGGCCGAAGACCGGTTCCGGCGCGATCTCTTCCACCGCATCTCGACGATCCAGTTCCGGCTGCCGCCGCTGCGCGACCGGGCCGAAGACATTCCGCTGCTGGCCCAGCATTTCCTGGCCCAGGCGGCGGCGGAGGCCGGGCGGCAGGCGCCCGCGTTGACGCGCGCGGCGCGCGAGACGCTGATGGCCTATCCCTGGCCCGGCAACGCACGCGAGCTGAGAAACGACATGCAGGCGCTGGTGCTGTTCTGCGGTCGCGGCGTGATCGACGCCGAGGACCTGCCCGAAAAGATCCGGACCCCGGCCGCCCCCCTGCCCCGGCCCGAGCCCGACGAACGCGCCCGCATCCTGAAGGCGATGGCGGCAAGCGGCGGCAACATGTCGGCCACCGCCCGGCGGCTCGGGATCGCGCGCTCGACGCTTTATACCAAGCTCGCGGCCTACGGGCTGACCCGGCCCGACGACCGGACCTGACCGGCCGGGCCCCGGAACCGGCGCGAATCGCACCGCTCCCATCCCCCCAAAGAACCGTCCGGGCCCTGTCCGGCACCTGTCCGGACAGCCGGACACTTCCTGTCCGGCGCCCTCTGCCGCTGCCCCAGGACGCCCGCCCCTGAAAGCCCTGTCTTGATGCCCGATACTGTCCGGCGCCCGCGCCCGTGCCGGACAGGGCCGGTGCCACCGCCCGCCCGCATAGTCTGACCGGACGGCGCCCCGAGACGGCGCTGAAACGGGAGGAAACACGCATGACACAGACCGCACGGAACGCGCGGTCGGTTCAGGTGCTGGGCATCGACGCCGGCGGCACCATGACCGACACGTTCTTCGTCGATGCAGATGGCGACTTCGTCGTCGGCAAGGCCCAGACCACGCCCGCGAACGAGGCTCAGGGCCTTCTGGAATCCAGCCGCGAGGGGCTCGAACACTGGGGCCTGACGCTGGAAGACGCGCTGCGCAACATCCAGACCGGGGTCTATTCCGGCACCGCGATGCTGAACCGGGTGGTGCAGCGCAAGGGGCTTCGGGTCGGGCTGATCGTCAATGCCGGGATGGAGGATTTCCACCGCATGGGCCGCGCGATCCAGGCCTATCTGGGCTTCGCCTACGAGGACCGCATCCACATCAACACCCATTACTACGACGATCCGCTGGTGCCGCGCGACCTGACCCGGGGCGTGGCCGAGCGGATCGACATGATGGGCACCGTGGTGATCCCGCTGAACGAGGACACGGCCCGGACCGCCGCGCGCGAGCTGATCGCCGAGGATGTCGAGGGGATCGTGATCTCGCTTCTGCATTCCTACAAGAACCCGACCCATGAACGCCGGGTGCGCGACATCGTCGAGGACGAGGTCAAGGCCAGCGGCAAGCCGATCCCGGTCTTTGCCTCGACCGACTACTACCCGGTGCGCAAGGAAACCCACCGTACCAATACCACCGTGCTCGAGGCCTATGCCGCAGAGCCCTCGCGCCAGACGCTGCATGGCATCTCGGGCGCCTTCAAGGATCACGGGTCCAAATTCGACTTTCGGGTGATGGCGACCCATGGCGGCACCATCTCCTGGAAGGCCAAGGAACTGGCGCGCACCATCGTGTCGGGCCCGATCGGCGGCGTGATCGGCGCCAAGTATCTGGGCGAGAAGCTGGGCTACAAGAACATCGCCTGTTCCGACATCGGCGGAACCTCGTTTGACGTGGCGCTGATCACGCAAGGCGAGCTGACCATCCGCAACGACCCCGACATGGCACGGCTGGTGCTGTCGCTGCCGCTGGTGGCGATGGACTCGGTCGGCGCGGGCGCGGGCAGCTTCGTGCGGCTCGACCCTTATACCAAGGCGATCAAGCTGGGTCCGGACAGCGCAGGCTACCGCGTCGGTGTCTGCTGGGCCGAAAGCGGCATCGACACGGTCTCGATCTCGGATTGCCATGTCGTGCTGGGCTACCTGAACCCCGACAACTTCCTCGGCGGGCAGGTCAAGCTGGACCGTCAGCGCGCCTGGGACGCGATCAAGGTGCAGGTCGCCGACCCGCTGGGGATGTCGGTCGAGGATGCCGCCGCCGGGGTGATCGAGCTGCTCGATGCGGAACTGCGCGACTACATGCGCTCGATGATCTCGGGCAAGGGCTACAGCCCGGGCAGCTTCACCTGCTTCAGCTATGGCGGCGCAGGGCCGGTCCATACCTATGGCTATACCGAGGGGCTGGGCTTCGAGGACGTGATCGTGCCGGCCTGGGCCGCGGGCTTTTCGGCCTTCGGCTGCGCGGCGGCGGATTTCGAATACCGCTATGACAAGTCGCTCGACATCAATATCGACACCGATGCCCACGAGGCCGACAAGGCGTCCCAGGCCGAAGTGCTGCAGGCCGCCTGGGACGAGTTGACCGAGCGCGTTCTGGAAGAGTTCGAGCGGAACGGCTATGCTGCCGACAAGGTCGAGCTGCAGCCCGGTTTCCGGATGCAGTATCGCGGCCAGCTCAACGACCTGGAAATCGAAAGCCCGATCGCCTCGGCCGGCGGCGCCGACGACTGGGACCGGCTGGTTTCGGCCTTCAACGACACCTATGGCCGGGTTTACGCCGCCTCGGCCCGCTCTCCCGAACTGGGCTATTCGGTGACCGGCGCGATCATGCGCGGCACCGTGCCGATCCCGAAGCCGAAGATCCCCGAGGAACCCCTGCACGACGCCACCCCGCCCCGCGAGGCGCGCACCGGCACGCGGCAGTTCTACCGCAAGGGCCGCTGGGTGGAGGCCCAGCTTTACCGGATGGAAACGCTTCTGCCCGGCAACCAGATCGTCGGCCCCGCGATCATCGAATCCGACGCCACGACCTTCGTCGTGCCGGACGGGTTCGAAACCTGGCTCGACGAACACCGCCTGTTCCACCTCAAGGAACTGTGACGCGCGAAAGGGAGGACATCACATGAACATCCAGACAGATATCAAGGGCATCGTCCGCGGCGGCGAGACCCTCAAGCAACACCGCGACAAGATCATGGAGGCCACCAAACGCAGCGGCCATTACGCCGGGCTGCGGCACATGGAGCTGCGGGACGAACACCCGATCAAGTACAACAAGCTGTTCTCGCGGCTTCGGGCCGGTGTCGTCGATGCCCGCGAGACCGCCAAGAAGATCGCGGCCTCGCCCATCGTCGAGCAGGAAGGCGAGCTGTGCTTCACCCTCTATAACGCGGCGGGCGACAGCATCCTGACCTCGACCGGCATCATCATCCATGTCGGGACCATGGGCGCCGCGATCAAATACATGATCGAGAACGGATGGGAGACAAATCCCGGCGTCAAGGACCGGGACATCTTCTGCAACAATGACAGCTTGATCGGCAACGTCCACCCCTGCGACATCCACACCATCGTGCCGATCTTCCACGAGGGCGAACTGATCGGCTGGGTCGGCGGCGTGACCCATGTGATCGACACCGGCGCCGTCGGTCCGGGCTCGATGACCACGGGTCAGGTCCAGCGCTTTGGCGACGGTTATTCGGTGACCTGCCGCAAGATCGGCGAGAACGACACGCTGTTCCGCGACTGGCTGCATGAAAGCCAGCGCGCGGTGCGCACCACGCGCTACTGGATGCTCGACGAACGCACCCGGGTCGCGGGCTGTCACATGATCCGCAAGCTGGTCGAGGAGGTGATCGCCGACGAGGGGATCGAATCCTACTGGCAATTCGCCTACGAGGCGGTCGAACATGGCCGGCTGGGGCTGCAGAACCGGATCAAGGCGATGACCATTCCGGGCACCTATCGCCAGGTGGGCTTCGTCGACGTGCCCTATTCCCACGACGATGTACGCGTGCCCTCGGACTTCGCCAAGGTCGACACGATCATGCACACGCCGTCCGAGATGACGATCCGCAAGGACGGGACCTGGCGGCTCGATTTCGAGGGCTCGTCCCGCTGGGGCTGGCATACCTACAACGCCCATTCGGTCAGCTTCACCTCCGGTATCTGGGTGATGATGACCCAGACCCTGATCCCGAGCGAGATGATCAACGACGGCGCCGCCTACGGCACCGAATTCCGCCTGCCCAAGGGCACCTGGATGAACCCCGACGACCGGCGCGTGGCCTTCGCCTATAGCTGGCACTTCCTGGTGTCCTCCTGGACGGCGCTCTGGCGGGGGCTGTCGCGCAGCTATTTCGGGCGCGGCTATCTCGAAGAGGTCAATGCGGGCAACGCCAATACCTCGAACTGGCTGCAAGGCGGCGGCTTCAACCAGTATGACGAGATCCATGCCGTGAACTCGTTCGAATGTGCGGCCAACGGGGTCGGTGCCACGGCGGTGCGCGATGGCATCAGCCACGCGGCGGCGATCTGGAACCCCGAAGGCGACATGGGCGACATGGAGATCTGGGAACTGGCCGAGCCGCTGGTCTATCTCGGCCGCCAGATCAAGGCCTCGTCGGGCGGCGCGGGCAAGTATCGCGGCGGCTGCGGCTTCGAGAGCCTGCGCATGGTCTGGAACGCCAAGGACTGGACCATGTTCTTCATGGGCAACGGCCATATCAGCTCTGACTGGGGGCTGATGGGCGGCTATCCGGCGGCCTCGGGCTACCGCTTCGCCGCGCATGATACCGGGCTGAAGGAGAAGATCGCCAGGGGCGAGCCGATCCCATGGGGCGGCGATACCGACCCCGAAAACCCGGTCTGGGACGGGATGCTGGAGGGCGCCCGGATCAAGCGCGACAAGCAGGCCATCACCACCGAGGAAATGTTCGCCGATTACGATCTCTACCTCAACTACATGCGCGGCGGCCCGGGCTTCGGCGACCCGCTCGACCGCAAGCCCGAAGCGGTGGCGGCCGATGTGAATGGCGGCTACCTGCTCGCGCGCTTTGCCGACAGCGTCTATGGCGTCGTGCTGGCCGAGGGCGAGCGCGGCCGGGTGGTGGCCGATCTGGCCGCGACCGAGGCGCGCCGCGCCGAGATCCGGCAGGAACGGCTGGCCCAGTCGGTGCCGACCCGCGACTGGATGGCGGGCGAACGCGACAAGATCCTCGCCAAGGAGGCGGGCACCCATGTCCAGCAGATGTATGCCGCTTCGTTCAAGCTCGGCCCGAAATTCGAACGCGATTTCCGGGCGTTCTGGGACCTGCCGGACAGCTGGCAACTGAAGGAGGCCGACCTGCCGATCCCGTCCTACGGCAAGGACTATTCGATGGACCTGTCGGAACTGCCCGATGTGACCATCGTCAAGCTGGTCGAGGAATGACCCAACCGGGGCGTCGGCCGACCCCGGCGCCCTTTTCAGAAAGGGAGGAACAGACATGGCCTATACCGAAGCCAAGATCCGCGATCTCGTGGACGGCACCATCGATCAGGACACGCTGCATCAGATGCTGTCCATGCCCAAGGATCAGGAACGGTTCGAAATCTACCTCGGGATCCTGCAGGAGCAGGTCCCCTGGGACGACCGCATCATCCTGCCGCTGGGCCCGAAGCTTTTCATCGTTCAGCGGGCCGAGGACAAGAAATGGGTGATCCGCAGCTGGGCCGGGCACGATTTCTGCGACTGGACCGAGAACTGGAAGCTGCATGCCAAGGTCCGGGTCCGCGACACGCCGGAGGCGATGGAAAAGCTCTATCCGAAGCTGATGGCCCCCTCGACCGGCTGGCAGGTGATCCGCGAATACTTCTGCCCGCTCTCGGGCGATCTGCTCGATGTCGAGGCGCCGACACCCTGGTATCCGGTGATCCACGACTTCGAGCCGGATATCGACACCTTCTACCGCGACTGGCTGGGTCTTGAGGTGCCCGAGCGCGCCTGACCGAGGCCCCGGCCGCGCCGCGGCCCCCTTTCCGAAGGGGGCCGCATAGGCCCTCGCCGAACCTTGCCGCAAGGCGAAAGAAAGTCGCCGCAAGGTTGTGCAAACGGCTTGACCCGTCGCCCTCCCCGCCTTTTCATTGTCCCGCCCCATCAAGGGAGGCTTGGGCCATGTCTATGCTTCTGAGCGATCTGCGCACCACCTTCGGCTATCTGCTTCAGGCTGCCCTTTGCCGGGCGTTCGGACCATTGCGCCCCAAGGCGCCGCCACGTCCCGATTACAGCGCGGTCTATACCTCGCCGGAGTTCACCGTCGAGCGGTTCGGGAAATGCCAGAAGGGCAGCTATATCGAGGTCTACCGGCCGAAGACGCCCTGGCTCGGGCAGAACGGACGCCCCAAGGCGGTGATCTTCCTGCACGGATTCGTGCTGGGGGCCTCGCAGATCTACCGCGCCCATCTCGAACACCTGGCCCGTCAGGGCTATACCGTCTTCTTTCCGAACTTTCAGACCGGGTTTTGCAGCTTTCCCGAAAGAGGGCTGATGACCGTGGCAGAGTTGCTGGACGAGGTCTTCGGCGACGGGCTGCGTCCGTCTCAGGAAAAATGGATGCAAAACGCGCTGGCCAGCGTCACCGATGCCTATGCCCGGGTCGGCTTCGGGCCCGATGTCGCGGTCGATACCTATGTCTATGGTCATTCGCTGGGCGGCCTCTTCGCGCTGAGCTGGCCCTGGTACGTGACCCGGGACGGCCTGCCCGCCAACCTCATGCCGCTGCAGGTCGTGACTGCCGACCCGATCCCCAGCAGTTCAGCCGCGTCGGCGCCGGGCCAGATCGGCCTGGCCCTCGACCGGTTGCAGGACGATGTGAACCTGAGCGTCACGGGAAAGGCACTGACCATGCCGGTCGCAATCCTGCATGGCGATGCCGACTGGATCGTGCCGAAATCCGAATGGGACATCCCGTTCGGCAGCATCGCCACAGATCGCAAGCGCATGTACCTGTCGCAGACCGATACCCATGGTTGCCCCGGGCATTTCGCCAATCACGAACAGGCAACCGACGATACCAGCTTTTTCCGCCCGCTTCTGTCTCTGTTGCTGCTCGACGGCGTTGGCGCCGAGGACACGCTGGACTGGCGCTATCTTTGGTTCGCGCTCGATCAGGTGATCCGCGAGGGCGCCGAGGCCGACCGTCTGGAATTCGACCTGGGACATTGGTCCGACGGCCGCCCCGTGCGCCCGGTCAAGGTCTATCTTTCGGGCGACGCGGCCTGAACCCGGTCTGGGATCCGCCGAGGTCGCTAGAGGCCTCGGGATCTTCGTCCGGGTGGCCGGGATCTGGGTGGCCGGGGGCGAACTTGCTCGATGCCAGCGGCGCGTGTCGCGCTCTTCTTCGTCCGGGTCATCCCGAGCAGTCGCAAACACGGCTCCTCACCGAATTGCCGAACTGCGGTGGCAGCCAGTCGATACCTTTCCCGAGCCCGCACCGATCTGCGTGAAGGTTCGGGCATCTCGGACCGCTCCTTCCGAGCGCTGACGCTCTGCGAACGGTCCGAGGCCGGCGACCGGTGTGCAGGCTCAGAAATCCTGCCAGCCGCTGTCGTTCACAGCCCGTTTGGGCGCATCCATCGCGGCGAACGGCGGGCGATCGGGCTTGTAGGAGGGCGCCGACGGGCTCCGCGGGCGGGCGACGGCGGGGGCGCTGCCCTTCAGACGGAACCGGGCGACGAGGCTTTGCAGATTGCCCGCCTCCTGCTTCATCGTCACCGCGGCGGCGTTCGCCTCCTCGACCATGGCGGCGTTCTGCTGGGTGACCTTGTCCAGCTCGTTGATGCCGACATTGATCTCGCCCAAGCCCACCGACTGTTCCTGAGCGCCGGTCGCGATCTCGCCGATCAGTTCGGCAATGTTGCTGACGCGCTCGACGATGTCGGTCAGCGCCTCGCCGGTCCGGTTCACCAGCGCCACGCCGGATTCGACCTGATCGGAACTGGACGAAATCAGCGTCTTGATCTCTTTCGCGGCCTCGGAGGACCGCTGCGCCAGTGCCCGCACCTCGGAGGCCACAACGGCAAAGCCCCGGCCGGCCTCGCCCGCCCGCGCCGCCTCGACGCCCGCGTTCAGCGCCAGAAGGTTGGTCTGGAAGGCGATGTCGTCGATCACCCCGATGATCTGGTTGATGCCGTCGGAGGATTTCTTGATCTCGGACATCGCGCCGATGGCTTCCTTGACCACCAGACCCGATTGTTCGGCATTGCCCCGCGCCTCGCGCACCACATTCTCGACCTGAGCCGCGCCATCGGCCGCGGCGCGCACGCTGGCGGTCATCTCGTCCATGGCGGCAGCGGTTTCTTCCAGCGTGGCAGCCTGATTCTCGGTCCGCCGCGACAGGTCGTCGGAGGCGCCGCTGATTTCCTCGGCCCGGGTGGTGATTTCGGTCGAATTCTCGACGATTTCGCCCATCAGCGCGTTCAGCGTATCCACAGTGGCGTTGAAGTCCTGACGAAGCTGTTCATAGGCAGGGGCGAAGGTCGTGTCGATCGTCCGGGTCAGGTCGCCCTCGGACAGCGCCCGCAGCCCGACGCCCAGATCGGTCACCACGCGTTCCTGTTCGCGCCGGTCTTCCTCGCGGGCGGCGGCAAGCCGTTCGGACTCGGCCAGCTTGTCGCGGAACTCGGACAGGTTGCGGCCGAGATCTCCAATTTCGTCATGGCGCTTGGACGCCGGGATCTCGGTATCGTAACGACCATTCGCGACATCGCGCATCGACTCCACGAACGCCGCCAGCGGCCGGGTGACACTGCGCACCAGCACGGCCGACACGGCGATCAGCAGCAACATACCGACAATCAGCGTGATAATCGACGCCATCCGCATGCTTGCCAGTTCGGCGTTGATGTCCGACACATAGGCGCCGGTTCCGACGAACCAGCCCCAGGGTTTGAACTGCTGCACCGAGCCAAGCTTTTTCTCGGGCTCCGTCTCTCCGGGTTTCTGGAACCAGTATTCGACCGTGCCCGCCCCGTCGCGCAGCGCAACCTCGCGCATTTCCTGAAAGAGTTTCAGCCCCTTGACGTCGGCATAGTCGGATTTGTCGGTTCCGACCCATTCCGGCAAAGTGGCATGCGCCGTCACAACGAGGTTGTTGTCGAGCGCGAACAGGTACCCCGACTCTCCGAAGCGCAGCGTCTCGAGAAGCCGACGCCCCGTCGCCTCGGCCGCCGGACGGTCCATCTCACCGGCCTCCACCTTCGCCTGCAGATCGTCGAGCAGCGATATCGCAGCATCGGTCATGCCGCGAAGCTCGGTCTCGCGCATCTGGTAGGCGTTGCTGACCGCGCGCGTGAGAAGAAGGACCGACAGCACGATCGACAGCGCAAGCGCGACGATCACGATCAGATAAATGCGGAAAGGAATCCGGTACAGGAAGGCGGGCATGCGGGCTACCTCGAATTGTGCATTGCGGGGCGGTATACCGCAAAGTGTTTAGAAACTCTCTTAAAGTTCAATTCTAGGTAAATGCTGGATGACTTTTCCAACGGATCGGGCGAGCCCGCCTCGAGACCTTTTTATCGTTTATTTTTATGAGCTTATCGACACGCGAACGGATTTCTCACTCAGTCAGGCACCGGGTCGATGGTGTGCAACGCTTCGACAACCATACTAAACTGACAAAACCTAGCCCGAAATTACCCCCGGACTTCCATTCTTTCGCCCCCCCGGACCCATCGCGCTGTCACAGTTGACCCCTTTGCCGATCAGACACGCCATCGGACGGACGCGCCCGGGCGCCCACGCGTGGAAAACTGACGACACGACAAGGGCCGCCTTCGAGGCGGCCCGGTCCTTCGCGAATGAAAGATGAAACCGGCGCTGCGGCGGCCCCGCCCTAGCGGGACGGCCCCGACACGGTAACCGGAACCTCGTTCTGGGCAAGCGCCACCGCAAGATCCGGATCCGCCTTTATATCGGCCAGTTGATAACGCTCGGTCAGCGCTTCCGGCGAAAGCTCGATGTTCTTGGCCACGTTCGCGCCCGGCGCCGACGGTCCGTAGGTCCGGCCATTCACCGAGAAATAGACCGAGCCCGAATTGCCGGCGCGCAGCGTCGGCGGCTCGTCGGTCCGGGGCAGCACATAGCTTTCGCCGGCATTGAGGATCTTCTCAAGCAGCACGGTGCCGTCCGCCGCCGAAACGCGGACCCAGGCGGGTCGCACGGCCAGAAGCGCCAGTTCGGGCGTTGCATCGGCGGCCACGACCTGAACCGGGGTTGCGCCGGAAACAGCCGTGCCGACCTGGGTAACGGTCATGCCCGGTGTGCCCGCACCGGCCTCGGCCAGCGCGCTGGCGACGGCACGGTCGAAGGCCCGGTCGGGACGGCGGTCGCTGGACAGAACCCCGATCTCGCCGGGGTCGATGGTGGCAATCGGCCCGTCGCGGGCGACCATGACCGGCCGGTCGAGCGCCTGAGGGCGATAGAGGCGGTCGAGCGCCTCGACCGAAGGGGGCGTGGCGGGCGCTTCGTCCGACAGCGGATCGGCCCCGGCCACCTGCAGCGGATCGACATCGGCGATCAGACCCGGCTGATCGTCCAGCGGCGCAAGCCGCACCTGCTGGATTTCCTTCAGCACCGACCAGCCGCCATAGCCCAGCACCGCGATCAGCGACAGCAACACCAGCATCGAGCCGATGGCGCCGGGCTGAACCTGGGAAAACATCGCCGGACCGCGTGGCACGAAGATCGCATTCGGATCGGCCAGCGGATCGCGCGGTTCGGAGACCGACTTGCGGCGCGAGGCCTGCGGACGGGGCGAGGCAGCCGCGTCCATGGCGTTGACGGTCGCGAAATTGCCCTCTTCGCAGAAGCGGCGATAGGCCCATTCCGGGTCGAGCCCCAGATAGCGGGCATAGGACCGCACATAACCGGCGATGAAACCGGGCGTCTCGAAGGCCGTGGGATCGGCGTTCTCGATGGCGGCGATATAAGTTGCGCGGATCTTCAGTTCGCGCTGGACGTCCAGCAGGGATTTGCCGAGCGTCGCCCGCTCTCCCCGCATGACATCCCCAAGACGCAATTCGAACGCATCGAAACCTTTGGGTGCGTCTTGCGAGCCCTCAGCCGCGCGCGGCTGCCTGCGCCTGATCATGGAACCGCCCTGTGCCTGCCTTCGTGTCCCCGGTGAGGCGGCGATCCGTGGAATCGCCGCCTCGTTGACGAAACATTATCACAAGCGCGGGAGCGGTACACCCGCAGTTGGATTTAAGCGGTGAGTTCGGCGCGATTCAGCGCACATTGGGCCCAAAGCTCGTCCATCGCGCGGATCAGGGCATCCATTTGTTCCGGCGTATGAACCGGCGACGGCGTGAACCGCAGCCGTTCGGTGCCGCGCGGCACGGTGGGGAAGTTCACCGGCTGCACGTAGATGCCGTATCCCTCGATCAGCATGTCCGAGATCCGCTTGGTGTGGACCGGGTCGCCGATGATCAGCGGAACGATATGGCTGCCATGGTCGATCACCGGCATACCCAGGCCCTTGAAGCGGGCCTTCAGAACGCGGGCACGATCCTGGTGTTTTTCCCGAAGCGCGGTGTCGGTCTTCAGGTGACGCACCGACGCGCAGGCGCCGGCCGCGATGGTCGGCGGCAGCGAGGTGGTGAAGATGTAGCCCGGCGCATAGGAGCGGACGGCATCGCACATCTTGGCCGAGGCCGCGATATAGCCACCGAAGACGCCAAAGGCCTTGGCCAGCGTGCCGTTGATGATGTCGATGCGGTGCATCAGATTGTCACGCTCGGCGACACCGGCGCCGCGCGGGCCGTACATGCCGACCGCATGGACCTCGTCGATATAGGTCAGCGCGCCGAATTCGTCAGCCAGATCGCAGATTTCCTCGATCGGGCCGAAATCGCCATCCATCGAATAGACCGACTCGAAGGCGATCAGGATCGGGCGGCCCTTCTCGATGCCTTCCAGCACCTGACGCAGATGCGCCATGTCGTTGTGGCGGAAGATGTGCTTGTCGCAGCGGCCGCGGCGAATGCCCTGGATCATCGAGGCGTGGTTCAGTTCGTCCGAGACGATGACCAGATCCTTGAACAGCATCGGCAGGGTCGAGAGCGTCGCGTCGTTGGCCATGTAGGCCGAGTTGAAGACCAGCGCGGCCTCTTTCTGGTGCAAGTCGGCCAGTTCGGCCTCGAGGCGGCGGTGATAGACCGTGGTTCCCGAAATGTTGCGGGTGCCCCCCGACCCGGCGCCGGTGGCCGAGATCGCATCCTGCATGGCGGCGATCACCGTCGGATGCTGCCCCATGCCGAGATAGTCGTTGCCGCACCACACGACGATGTCCTGGTTCTCACCGTCCGGACGGCTCCAGACCGCCTCCGGGAACGCGCCCTTGCGCCGTTCGATGTCGATGAAGGTGCGGTAGCGTCCCTCTTCATGCAGCCGGTTGATGGATGCGTCCAAAGCAGCGGTATAATCCACCGGGTCTCTCCTTTTTCTAGGCCCCGCAAGGCCATCGAGGATTTCCGTCACGCCCCGCCCTGCGGAACCTTCCGGGTCCTTCTGCGTTCAGGGGTCACCGACCGACCCCTCTGGCGTTCCGTCCGTCCCGGCCGGGAGCGTCCGAATTGCCGTTTCCGTTTCCCGTCCGTTTCTCTTATGCGAAAAACGGCGGATATCGAAGCGTGATGCTGCACAAATTTTCAGCCGATCCTCGCTTTTGCTTCAGCCTTCCCGGGCCAGGCGTTCCGATCGGAAACAGGGTTTCTGAGGTCCACCGATACCCGGGCAATATGGCACGATTCGGTCTGAAGGAGCGTTCGCGCGCACCACCCGTCCGTCAGCTTAGCGACAGTTTTGCCGTTTGAACATTGATTTCTGTCAATTCAGGTGGACAGAGCGGCTGTAAGCTTGGCTAGACAGCCTTCCATCCGGCGGCGTCCGGGACCCGCCCTTGCGCAGCGGGCCCGGAGAGATCATGCCCCGCAGGGCCACGCATCCGTCGTCTCAGCGATCCTCGACGGCCAACCGGCAATCGGACGCGCCCGAAGCGCTGGCACAGGCGTCGAGCGCCTGAGCCGCAGCGTCGGGCCCCTTGCGGACCACCCAGCGGCCGGTCGATTCCGAAATCGCCATGGCGCGCGGACCGCCCCGCCGTCCGTAATCGCTGCGCAGCCCTTCGGTCGCATCGGCCGAAAGCTGCAGCGCCCGTGGTTCCCAGCCCTTCGGCCGGATCTCGGCCGCAATTACGCAAGGGTTCCCGTCGGGCTTGCGGGCGGCATCGCAGCCCTTAAGCGCCGCAGCACGGGCCGCCTCGACATCGTGATAGTTGGCCGCGGCCAGCGTCGCCTCGGAAATGAGCCCCTCGCTCGGAGCGACGGCGATGGCCCCGTAATAGGGTTGCTGCGCGCCCGCGAAGACCAGCCCCTTGCGGTCGGCTTCCGACAGGAAGGGCAGGTCGATCACGGTGACCTCGGCGCCTTTCGGCTTGAACACCAGCTTGCGCGCGGCCTTGCCGTCCACCGGCTCGGCCGAGGCCGCGACGGCGCCCCCCAGACAGAGGGCAATCCCAAGCGAAATCCCGAAAACCCGGGCGGAACGAAGAGCCCCCCCTTCGCGCGGCCCCGCGCTTTCCGTCCTGCAATCCATGTCCGACCTCCTGTTAAGACGACCGCCCGGTAACTCTAGTCTTCCCGGCGACGGCCTGCCAGCCCTCGGCTCCCCCCTGTACCGGGCGCCCTCTGGACACCCCCCATCGGCCTGCTAGGGTCCGCGCAACCCACGCATCCGAAGGAGTCCGCGATGAGCCTTGACCCTGTTCTTTCCCGTATCGACGCCGATCTGCCGCAGGCCCTCGACCGGCTGATGGCGCTGCTCCGCATCCCGTCGATATCGACCGATCCGGCCCATGCCGCCGCCTGCCGCGACGCGGCCGAGTGGATGGTCCGCGATCTGGCCTCGATCGGCTTCGACGCCGAGATCTGCCCCACGCCCAAACATCCGATGGTCGTCGCCAAGGGCGGCACGGCCGGGCCGAGCCTGCTCTTTTACGGTCACTACGACGTTCAGCCGGTTGACCCGCTGTCGCTCTGGGCGCGCGATCCGTTCGATCCGGCCATCGAGGAGACGCCCAAGGGCAAGGTGATCCGTGCCCGCGGCGCGGGCGACGACAAGGGCCAGCTGATGACCTTTCTCGAGGCATGCCGCGCCTGGAAGGCGGTGCATGGCTCCCTGCCCGCCCGCATCACCGTCTTTCTCGAGGGCGAAGAGGAATCGGGGTCGCCCTCGATGGTGCCCTTCCTCAAGGAGAACGCGGACCGGCTGAAAGCCGATCTCGCGCTGATCTGCGACACCGGCATGCTGGGCGACGCGACCCCCACCATCGTCACCATGCTGCGCGGCCTCGTGGGCGAAGAGATCACCGTCACCGGCCCGTCCAAGGACCTGCATTCGGGCATGTATGGCGGCCCCGCGATGAACCCGATCCGGGTGCTGGCCCGGATCATCGCGGCACTGCATGACGACACCGGCCGCGTGACCGTGCCCGGTTTCTACGATGGCGTGCCCGAAATGCCCGAAGAGATCCTCCGGCAATGGGCCGGGACCGGCTTCGACGCGGACCGGTTCCTGGGCGAGGTCGGGCTTTCGACACCGGCGGGCGAAGACGGCCGGTCGGTGCTGGAAATGCTCTGGGCCCGCCCGACCTGCGAGGTGAACGGTATCTCGGGCGGCTACGAGGGCACGGGCTTCAAGACGGTGCTGCCGTCCAATGCCTCTGCCAAGGTCAGCTTCCGGCTGGTCGGCACCCAGGACCCGCTGAAGATCCGCGAATCGTTCCGGAAGATGGTGCAGGACATGCTGCCGCCCGACTGCACCGCCGAGTTCGCCCCGCACGGCGCCTCGCCTGCCTCGGTGATGGACATCGCCGATCCGGCCTTCGAAAAGGCCCGCCTGGCGCTGTCCCAGGAATGGCCCAACCCGGCGGCCTTCGTCGGCTCGGGCGGGTCGATCCCGGTCGCGGGCTACTTCAAGACGCTTCTGGGGATGGAATCGATGCTGATCGGCTTCGGCAAGGATGACGACGCAATCCACTCGCCGAATGAGAAATACGACCTCGAAAGCTTCCACAAGGGCATCCGCAGCTGGGCCCGAATCCTGGCCGCCCTCGCCGCCTGAACGGCCCACCGAGACAGACCCCCGGCCGGGCGTGTGTCCGGTCCGGGGCAGTCCGCGGGGCCGACCACCGCGGCCCCGCGGACTGCGGAACCGATGCGAGCCCCAGGCCCGCGACCGCGACCAGCCGGGCGAAATACCCCCTTCCGCAAAGCCCCGACCGCGCCGCGCGCCAGCGCGGCGCCCGGCCCAACGGGATGCGGCGGCCGAGAGGCCGCCAAAGACGGGCGGGAGCGCCCGGTCTCAATCGTCCGGGTGAACGAGGCAATCAGGATTTGAAGAAGTGGCGCGGTTGACGGGGCTCGAACCCGCGACCCCCGGCGTGACAGGCCGGTACTCTAACCAACTGAGCTACAACCGCGCATCGCGCGGGACAAACTGGAAGGCGGTGGCGCGGTTGACGGGGCTCGAACCCGCGACCCCCGGCGTGACAGGCCGGTACTCTAACCAACTGAGCTACAACCGCAGCGCCTTCCGGGCTCGCCCGGCGTGACGTGCCTTTTATTGACGCCCAAAGCCCCCGTCAAGCGCCTCCGACCGCAAATCTTGCCCCCGCCGCGCCGGTTTTTTCGTCCATCCTGCCGCAGCCCGCAAAAAGCCGGGCCGGAAGGCCACGCTCCGCCCCGCAATGGCCCCCGATCCGCGGCCAACCCTTGTGAAGACCGCGCCGCTCTCGCAAGATGCGATTGCCGGATTCCCCCTGCTTTCCCGCGAAAGGCCCCCCTCAGTGACCGACCTCCTCGTCCGTCCGCTTCGCCCAGAGGACGCCGCCTCCTGGCGCAGGCTCTGGGCGGCCTATCTCGACTTCTATGAAACCTCGGTCCCGGCCGAGACCTATGACATCACCTTCGCGCGGCTCCTGCATGGTGGCGATCCGAACATGGGCTGTCGCCTCGCGCTCAGCGGCGTCAAGGTTGTGGGGCTCGTGCATTTCATCTTCCACCGGCATTGCTGGAGGCCCGAGAATGTCTGCTATCTGCAGGATCTCTATGCCGATCCCGCCATGCGCGGCCGCGGCGTCGGCCGGGCGCTGATCGAGGCGGTCTATGCGGTGGCCGATTCCCGGGGCACGCCCTCGGTCTACTGGCTCACCCAGGACTCGAACGAAACCGCGCGACAGCTTTACGACCGGATCGGCCAGCCCACCCCCTTCGTGAAATATGTCCGCGGCTGAGATCGGCCGCCGCGGCCCTGCGGTGCGGACCATTGGCCGCGCGGCGGCGCTGGCGCGGCCAATGGCCCTGCTCATCACGCTCGCGGCCTGCGCCGGTCCCGGCCCGGAAATGCCGGGCCGCCGCCCCCCAGCCCTTGCCGATCTGCCGCCGATGAAGACCTTCGTCACCCATCGCGTGACGCCGCCCCAACGCTCGAACGCCGCCATCGCCCAGGACTTTCTCGACCTCGCCTTCCAGATGGAGAGCGGCCGCAGCCTGCCTTACATGACGCGCTTCGAAGGGCCGATCACCGTCCGTGTCACCGGCCCTGCCCCGGCCAGCCTCGAACCCGATCTGGCGGCGCTGCTGGCCCGGCTCCGCCGCGAGGCCGGGATCGGCATCCACCGGGTCGCCGCCGACGCCCCGGCCAGCGTCACGATCGAATTCTTGCCGCGCAGCCAGTTGCAGCGGCTGGTGCCGCAGGCCGCCTGCTTCGTCGCGCCGCGCGTCTCCTCCTGGGAGGACTTCCGGCAAAGCCGCCGCTCGGGCGAGGTCGACTGGACCACGCTGCCGGTCCGCCAATGGGTCGCGATCTTCATTCCCGGCGACGTGAGCCCGCAGGAGGTGCGCGACTGCCTGCATGAGGAACTGGCCCAGGCCATCGGCCCCCTGAACGACCTCTACCGGCTGCCGGATTCGGTCTTCAACGACGACAATTTCCACACCGTCCTGACCGGGTTCGACATGCTGATCCTGCGCGCCTATTACGCGCCCGAACTGCATAACGGCACCACCCGCGACGAGGCCGCCCGGGTGCTGCCGCAGCTTCTGGCCCGGCTCAACCCGCGCGGCGAACGGATCGGCGGCAGCGATCTGATGTCGCCGACCCCGCGCGCCTGGATCGACGCCATCGAGGCCGCGCTCGGCCCCGGCACCGCCCCGTCGCAGCGGGTCGCGGCGGCTCGGAGCGCGGTCGAGATCGCCCGCACCCAGGGCTGGCGCGACACCCGCCTGGCCTTCAGCCTCTTTGCCTTCGGCCGTCTGGCGCTTGGCCAGAACAATGGCGAGACCTCGCTGGCCGCGTTCCTTGAGGCAGGCCAGATCTATGCCGCCCATCCGGTGACCCGCGTGCAATCCGCCCATGTGGCCATGCATATCGCGGCCTTCGCGCTGTCCGCCGGGCAACCCGACACCGCCGTCCTGATCATCGACGATCATCTCGACGACGTGCAGAACGGCGAGAATGCCGCGCTTCTGGCCTCGATGCTGCTGATGAAGGCCGAGGCTCTCGACATGCTGGGCTGGACCAAGGAGGCCGCCGCGATCCGGCGCGACGCGCTGGGCTGGGCGCGCTACGGATTCGGCTCCGAGAACGAGGTGCGCGAACGCATGGCCGAGATCGCCTGGCTGAACCCGGCCCGGACTGACTGATCCGGCCGACTGAGCCGGGCTTTCCCCTTTCCGGCGGCCGTGCCCGGCCCTATGCTTGGCCCATGTTCCTGCCCTTCTTCCAGACGCTTCGCGCCACTGGCATTCCCGTCTCGCTGCGGGAGTATCTGAGCTTCCTCGAAGGGGTGAAACGCGGCCTCGTCACCTATGACGCCGAGGGCTTCTACTATCTGGCGCGCACCGCGCTGGTGAAGGATGAACGCCTGCTCGACCGGTTCGACCGGGCCTTCGCGCAAAGTTTCGGCGGGCTCGAGGAGATCGGCCCCGGCGAGGTGCTCGAGGCGCTCGACCTGCCCGAGGACTGGCTGCGCAAGCTGGCCGAACGCCACCTGTCCGAGGCCGAGCGCGCCGAGATCGAGGCCATGGGCGGCTTCGACAAGCTGATGGAGGCGCTGAAGGAGCGCCTGAAAGAGCAGAAAGAGCGCCATCAGGGCGGCAACAAGTGGATCGGCACCGCCGGGACCTCGCCCTTCGGCGCCTATGGCTTCAATCCCGAGGGCGTGCGCATCGGTCAGGACGAAAGCCGCCACCGCCGCGCGGTCAAGGTCTGGGACAAGCGCGAATTCCGCAATCTCGACGATTCGGTCGAGCTTGGCACCCGCAACATCAAGGTGGCGCTGAAACGGCTGCGCCGCTGGGCCCGCGACGGCGCCCGCCACGAGCTTGACCTCGACGGCACGATCCGGGCCACGGCCGATCACGGCTATCTCGACGTCAAGACCCGGCCCGAACGGCACAACGCGGTCAAGGTGCTGCTGTTTCTTGACGTGGGCGGGTCGATGGACGACCATATCCGCGTCGTCGAGGAACTGTTCTCGGCCGCGCGGTCCGAGTTCAAGCATCTCGAACACTACTACTTTCACAACTGCCTTTACGAAGGCGTCTGGCGCGACAACCGGCGCCGCTGGGACCGGGTCACGCCGACCGCCGAGGTGCTGCGCACCTACGGGTCCGACTACAAGTGCATCTTCGTCGGCGATGCCAGCATGTCGCCCTACGAGATCGCCTTCGCGGGCGGCGCGAACGAACACTGGAACGCCGAACCCGGCCGGGTCTGGCTGGAGCGCGCCCGGGCGCAGTGGCCCGACCATCTCTGGATCAACCCGGTGCCCGAACGGCACTGGCACTACACCCAGTCGATCGGCATGATCCGCGAGATCTTCGAGGACCGCATGGTGCCGATGACCCTGGACGGGATCGAACGGGGCATGAAGACGCTGGGGCGCTGACGCCCACTCTGTAAGCGCCGCCTCTTGCACAGATCCACTCCCCGGCGCACCCTCTCTGCCTGCAGGGGCGGTGTGCTGCGTCCGCGCCTCCGTCCTCCATCGCCCTATTGCAAGGCCATCACAGCCGGCGCGCCCCGGCCCCTTGCAACCGCCCGGACCACTCACGGGCTGGTCCCTGTTGCTCCCGGCGAGGACCTCGCCTTCCGGGGGCCGTTCCCGTCCCGGCACAACAAAAAAAGGGCCCGCCGAGGCGGACCCTTTTCAAAGCGTACGAACGGCGGGCCTCAGGTCTGCGGCTCGAAGCCAATATGGGTGCCCATCGCCACCATGTCGGCCAGCATCCGCGCCGCGGCGTCGACCACGTCGGGATGCGCGTCGCGCGCGGCCGCGCGGGCCTCGGCGACCATCTCGTCGATCATGTCCTGCGTCACCTCCTCGACCGGGTGCGAGCGCTCGGCCAGAACCGTCGCCGCATCAGCGGTGATTTCGGCGAACCCGCCGGTGACGATGTATTTCTGCGATCCGCTCTCGGTGAAGACCTCAAGCAGGCCGGGGCGCAGGGTGGTGATCAGCGGCGCGTGCTGGGGCATTGCGGTGAGGTCGCCCTCGAACCCCGGGATGACGACAGAGGTCGCCTTTTCCGAGGCCACCCGGCGTTCCGGCGCCACCAGATCGAATTGCATCGTGTCGGCCATGTTGCCTCCTTGCAAGCGGGCGCCGGGCGGACGGTCCGTCCGGCGCCGTAAGCCCTATCAGGCCGCGTCGGCCGCCATCTTCTCGGCCTTGGCGATCACGTCGTCGATGTCGCCGACCATGTAGAAGGCGGCTTCCGGCAGGTGATCGTATTCGCCGGCCACGACCGCCTTGAACGACGCGATGGTCTTTTCAAGCGGCACCTGGACGCCGTCCGACCCGGTGAACACCTTCGCCACGTCGAAGGGCTGGCTGAGGAACCGCTGGATCTTCCGGGCGCGGGCCACGGTCAGCTTGTCCTCTTCCGACAGTTCGTCCATGCCGAGGATGGCGATGATGTCCTGCAGCGACTTGTAGCGTTGCAGGATGCCCTGCACGTCGCGGGCCACCTGGTAGTGCTCTTCGCCGACCACGGCCGGATCGAGGATCCGCGAGGTCGAATCGAGCGGGTCCACCGCCGGGTAGATGCCGAGTTCGGAAATCGCACGCGACAGAACGGTGGTGGCGTCGAGGTGGGCAAACGAGGTCGCGGGCGCCGGGTCGGTCAGGTCGTCCGCGGGCACGTAGATCGCCTGAACAGAGGTGATCGAGCCACGCTTGGTCGAGGTGATGCGTTCCTGCAGCGCGCCCATGTCGGTCGCCAGCGTCGGCTGGTAGCCCACGGCCGAGGGAATACGGCCCAGAAGCGCCGACACCTCGGACCCCGCCTGGGTGAAGCGGAAGATGTTGTCGACGAAGAACAGAACGTCGGTGCCGGACTGGTCGCGGAACTGCTCGGCCAGCGTCAGGCCGGTCAGCGCGACGCGGGCACGGGCCCCCGGAGGCTCGTTCATCTGGCCATAGACCAGCGCCACCTGCGACTTCGACAGATCATCGACCTTGATGACGTTCGACTCGATCATCTCGTGATAGAGGTCGTTGCCCTCACGGGTCCGTTCGCCAACGCCCGCGAACACCGAGTAGCCCGAGTGCACCTTGGCGATGTTGTTGATCAGTTCCATGATCAGAACGGTCTTGCCCACACCGGCGCCGCCGAAGAGGCCCACCTTGCCGCCCTTGGAATAGGGCGCCAGCAGGTCGATGACCTTGATGCCGGTCACGAGGATCTCGGACGAGGTCGACTGCTCGGCGAATTCAGGCGCCGGCTGGTGGATGGCCCGGGTTTCCGTCGCGTGCACCGGACCCTTTTCGTCGACCGGCTCGCCGATCACGTTCAGGATGCGGCCCAGCGTGGCGTCGCCCACCGGCACCGAGATCGGCTTGCCCAGGTCCGTCACCTTGGCGCCGCGCACGAGACCCTCGGTCGCGTCCATGGCGATGGTGCGCACGGTGTTCTCGCCGAGGTGCTGGGCCACTTCCAGCACCAGCCGCTTGCCGTTGTTCTCGGTTTCCAGCGCATTCAGAATCTCGGGCAGGTGTTGGTCGAATTGAACGTCGACCACGGCGCCAATCACCTGGGTGACCTTGCCTACAGCATTTGCCATTGTCGTTTCTCCGGTTCCGTTAGAGCGCCTCGGCGCCCGAAATGATTTCGATCAGCTCCTTGGTGATCGCAGCCTGACGCGAGCGGTTGTACTCGAGGTTCAGCCGGTCGATCATGTCGCCCGCGTTCCGGGTCGCGTTGTCCATCGCGGACATCCGCGCGCCCTGTTCCGAGGCGCCGTTCTCAAGAAGCGCGGCGAAGATCTGGGTCGCCACCCCGCGGGGCAGAAGCTCGGCCATGATCTCGCCCTCGGTGGGCTCGTAATCATACATGGTCGAGACATCCTCGGGTTCGTCGAAGACGGCCGGGATGATCTGCTGGGCGGTCGGCTCCTGGCTGATCACCGACTTGAAGCGGCTGAAGAAGATCGTCGCGACATCGAACTCGCCCTTTTCGAACCGGGCGATGATGTCCTGCGAGATGTCGCGCGCATTGCCGTAGCGGATGCGCTTGACCTCGCTCAGATCGACATGGCCGACGAAATGATCGGCGAAGTCGCGCTTCAGCTGTTCGCGACCCTTGCGGCCCACGGTCAGAATCTTGACGGTCTTGCCCTCGGCGATGAGGTTCTGCGCCTTGAGACGCGCGAGACGCACGATCGACGAGTTGAAGCCGCCGCAAAGGCCCCTCTCGGCCGTCATCACGACCAGGAGGTGCACCTTGTCCGCACCGCTGCCGACCAGAAGCTTCGGCGCATTGGCCGCCCCGGTGGCCGAGGCCGCGAGCCCGGACATGACCTTTTCCATCTGCGCGGCGTAGGGCCGCGCATTCTCGGCAGCTTCCTGGGCGCGGCGGAGCTTGGCCGCCGCGACCATCTGCATGGCCTTCGTGATCTTTCGCGTCGACTTGACGCTGGCGATCCGGTTCTTGAGGTCCTTGAGGCTAGGCATCTATCCTGATCCCATCCCCGCTCAGGCGAAGTTCTTGGCGAATTCGTCCAGCGCGGCGCGGATCTTGTCCTCGAGCTCGCCCTTCACCTTGCGGTCGTTGTTGGTGATGTCGTCCAGCAGCGCCTGGTGCTTGGTGCGCAGGAAGCTCAGCAGGTCCGCCTCGTAGCGGGTCACGTCCTTGACGGCGACCTTGTCGAGATAGCCCTGCGTCCCCGCGAAGATCACGCAGACGATTTCGGCGTTGGTCAGCGGCGAATATTGCGGCTGCTTCATCAGCTCGGTCAGACGCGCGCCGCGGTTCAGCAGCTTCTGGGTCGCGGCATCGAGGTCCGAGCCGAACTGCGCGAAGGCCGCCATCTCGCGATACTGCGCCAGTTCCAGCTTGACCGGACCCGCGACCGATTTCATCGCGTTGGTCTGGGCCGCAGAGCCAACCCGCGACACCGACAGACCGGTGTTCACGGCCGGACGGATGCCCTGGTAGAACAGGTCGGTTTCGAGGAAGATCTGGCCGTCGGTGATCGAGATCACGTTGGTCGGGATATAGGCCGACACGTCGCCCGCCTGGGTCTCGATGATCGGCAGGGCGGTCAGCGAGCCCGCGCCGTGATCCTCGTTCATCTTGGCCGACCGTTCCAGCAGGCGGGAATGGAGGTAGAACACGTCGCCCGGATAGGCTTCACGCCCCGGCGGACGGCGCAGCAGCAGCGACATCTGACGGTAGGCGACGGCCTGTTTCGACAGATCGTCATAGATCATCAGGGCGTGGCGGCCGTTGTCGCGGAAGAATTCGCCCATCGCGGTGGCGGTGTAGGGGGCGAGGTATTGCATCGGCGCCGGGTCCGAGGCGGTCGCGGCCACGATGATGGAATAGTCCATCGCGCCGGTTTCCTCGAGCTTCTTCACCAGCTGCGCCACGGTCGAGCGCTTCTGGCCGATCGCGACATAGACGCAGTAGAGCTTCTTGCTCTCGTCGTCGCCCGCGGCTTCGTTGTAGGATTTCTGGTTCAGGATGGTGTCGAGCGCCACGGCGGTCTTGCCGGTCTGACGGTCGCCGATGATCAGTTCCCGCTGGCCACGGCCGATCGGGATCATGGCGTCGACCGATTTCAGGCCGGTGGCCATCGGCTCGTGCACCGACTTACGCGGAATGATGCCCGGCGCCTTGACGTCGGCGATGCGACGCTCGGTCGTCGCGATCGGTCCCTTGCCGTCGATCGGGTTGCCCAGCGCGTCGACCACGCGACCCAGCAGCGCGTCGCCGCAGGGCACGTCCACGATCGCGTTGGTCCGCTTGACGACGTCGCCTTCCTTGATGGCACGGTCCGACCCGAAGATCACGATCCCGACGTTGTCGATCTCGAGGTTCAGGGCCATCCCGCGGATGCCGCCCGGAAACTCGACCATCTCGCCCGCCTGGACGTTGTCGAGGCCATGGACACGGGCAATGCCGTCACCCACCGACAGCACGCGGCCTACCTCTGCAACTTCGGCCTCCTGGCCGAAATTCTTGATCTGCTCCTTGAGGATCGCAGAGATCTCAGCTGCTTGGATACCCATTTATCCGACCTCTTTCATGGTGTTCTGGAGTGCACTGAGCCGCGCGCGGATCGAGGTGTCGATCATCTTCGAGCCCAGTTTTACGATAAGGCCGCCGATGAGGCTTTCATCGACGGAAGCATTGATCTTGACGTCCTTGCCGGCGTTTTGCTTCAGCGCGGCAGCCAGGGCGGCGCGTTGCGCGTCGCTCAGCGGCCGGGCCGACACCACATCGGCGCTGACCTCGCCCTTGGCCTCGGCGATCAGGCCGCGCAGTTCGGCGACCATTTGCGGCAGCACGAACAGCCGCCGTTTCGAGGCCATCAATTGCAGCGTGTTCGCCATCATCCGGCCCAGCCCCATTTTCGACGCAATGGCATCGATGGCCCGGGCCTGATCGTCCCGCGAATAGACAGGCGACGAAATCAGGTCTCGAAATTCCCCGCTTTCG
The DNA here is from genome assembly GCF_003314725.1 of Rhodovulum sp. BSW8. Classification (NCBI taxonomy): domain Bacteria; kingdom Pseudomonadati; phylum Pseudomonadota; class Alphaproteobacteria; order Rhodobacterales; family Paracoccaceae; genus Rhodovulum; species Rhodovulum sp. BSW8. Next base: position 209,344 of record NZ_QNVX01000005.1, on the reverse strand, counting down.
GTCAAGGCCGCGTCGAGCGCGTCGACATCGGCTTCGAGTGCGGAAATGCCATTGGCTTCCCTGGTGAGGTCAAACAGCGCTGTGGCATAGCGCTTGGCAATGCCGGACGAAATCGAAGCTGGTTCGGACACGTCAACCCTTCCGATGTCTTAAGGCCCCTCGCATGCCCGTTAAACTCCCGGACGGGGCAGATCAAGCGGCGCGCCCGGTCGGGCACGCTCCGAAATCGGCGTGGGTGTAGCAGAGGAGGATTGACCTCGCAACCGCCTAGAACGGCAGAATGTTGCAGGGGGTAGCGGTCCCGCCACAACGGGCCGCAGAACCCTCGGGTGCCGCTTGGGCAACCGCGCCCCATGCGGCGGTGCGGGGCGGCCGTCCGACCGCGGCGCGGCGCCGGAAAGCCCATGCCCGCTGGGGTCTCAGGCGGGTTCGGCCCCGGGCCGGGGCAGACCGTCAAGAATGCGCAGCGGCCGGGGCAACGGGTCCTTCGTCGCAAGCCCCGTCGGACGGTAGACCCTTTTGGTCGCCTCAACCATCAGCACGCCGCCCGCATAATAGGCAGACATGCGTTGACCCGCGTTTTCCCAGATCCCGGCGGTTTTAAGCCAGAATCGCCTGGCGGTCGGCGGCGAAAACAAGGCGGCGCGATGCGCCTCGGGTTCGAAACCGTGCTGACGCAATTGCGCCTCCAGCTGGCCGGAACTGTAGGGACGGCCAAAACCGAACGGCGTTCCGTCACGTCGCGCCCAAAGACCCGACCGGTTCGGCACAATGAAAAGCGCCCTGCCCCCGGGTCTGAGAACCCGAAGCGATTCCTCAAGCACCGCGCCCGGATGCTCGCTGGTTTCAAGACCGTGCAGCAAAACCAGCTTGTCGACGAACCCGTCAGGCAGCGGCCAGGCGGTCTCTTCGCACAGGACCGAGACGTTTTCCTCGCCCGCGGGCCAGGGCATCACCCCCTGCTGGCCGGGCATCAGCGCCACCACCCGGCGCGCGCTGGCCCTCAGCGGCCGCAGCAGTGGCACAGCGAAACCGAAGCCCGCGACCGTCTGGCCCTTGGCCTCGGGCCAGATCTCGCGCACCTGCTCGCGGATTGCCCTCTGCGCCACGCGCCCCAGATTGGTGCGGTAGTAGAAGTTCCTCAGGTCCAGAACGTCGAGATGCATTGCCGCGCGGCTGCCTCTGGGCTTTGGGTCTCGGGTCCCAAGATAACCAAGACGAACGAGAATGCCATGCCCCTAGAGATCGTCACCGTCCCCTGCCTCAGCGACAACTACGCCTATCTGGTGAAAGGACCCGGCGGGGCCCTTCTGATCGACGCCCCCGAGGCGGGCCCGATTGTCGAGGCGCTGGAGTCGCGCGGCTGGGGGCTCGACGCGATTCTGATCACCCATCACCATCACGACCATGTCGGCGGCGTCGCCGAACTGCGGACACGGTACGGCGCGCAGGTGATGGGTCCGGCGGCCGAGGCGGCCCGGCTGCCGCCGCTCGACCGGGCGCTGGTCGAGGGCGACCGGGTTGGCGACGGCCCGGCCGAAGCCGAAGTGATCGCGGTGCCCGGTCACACGCTTGGTCATGTCGCCTACCGCTTTGCCGGCGGAAACGCGGTCTTCACCGCCGACAGCCTGATGGCGCTCGGCTGCGGCCGGCTGTTCGAGGGTACGCCCGCGATGATGTGGGACAGCCTGACGAAACTGGCTGCGCTGCCGCCCGAAACCCTTGTATTCTCGGGCCATGAATATACATCCGCCAATGCCCGCTTCGCCCTGACCGTCGAGCCCGGCAACGATGCGTTGCGCGCCCGGTCCGCCGAAATCGACCGGCTCCGCGATGAGGGCCGTCCGACTGTACCGGTACCGCTTTCCGTCGAAAGCGCGACCAATCCCTTCCTGCGCGCGGGCAGGCCCGAGGTGAAGACGGCGCTGGGGCTGGGGGATGCCAGCGATGTCGAGGTCTTCGCCGAGATCCGCGCGCGCAAGGACAGGTTCTGAGGCCCGCGCCGCACCGGCGGTCGTGCCGAAAAACCGGGCGAACCGGAAACGGCGTCCAAGTTTTGAACAGAAAAAACTTGAAGCAGACCAACAAACACCAAAACTTAATCCTAAGGGGCCAAGGTGGAGGAACGGCAATGCCCGCCTCTGCCACAGAAGGAAAGGAGCACGTCCCGTGCCTTCATTCTCAAACACTCTCGAGCAAGCCATTCACGCTGCGCTGGCCCAGGCCAATGCGCGCCGCCACGAGCTCGCCACTCTCGAACACCTTCTCCTGGCACTGATCGACGAGCCCGACGCGGCCAAGGTGATGAAGGCCTGCTCGGTCGATCTCGAGGATCTGCGCAAGACGCTCACCGAATTCATCGAGGATGAGCTGGCGACGCTCGTGACCGATATCGAGGGCTCGGAGGCAGTGCCGACAGCGGCGTTCCAGCGTGTGATCCAGCGCGCCGCGATCCATGTCCAAAGCTCGGGCCGGACCGAAGTGACCGGCGCGAACGTGCTGGTCGCGATCTTCGCCGAACGGGAATCGAACGCCGCCTATTTCCTGCAGGAACAGGAAATGACGCGCTACGATGCGGTGAACTTCATCGCCCATGGCGTGGCCAAGGACCCGTCCTTCGGCGAACACCGCCCGGTGACCGGCGCCTCGGAATTCGAGGAAGAACCGCAGGCCGGGGCCACACAGACCGACGGCGGGGAATCCCGGGAATCCGCGCTGTCCAAATACTGCGTCAACCTCAACGCCAAGTCGCGCAAGGGCGATATCGACCCGCTGATCGGCCGCGACCAGGAGGTCGAGCGCTGCATCCAGGTGCTGTGCCGCCGCCGCAAGAACAACCCGCTGCTGGTCGGCGATCCGGGCGTGGGCAAGACCGCCATCGCCGAAGGGCTCGCCCGCAAGATCGTCAGCGGCGAGACTCCCGAGGTGCTGTCGAAGGCCACCATCTTCGCGCTCGACATGGGCGCGCTTCTGGCCGGGACCCGCTATCGCGGCGATTTCGAGGAACGGCTGAAGGCGGTGGTCACCGAGCTTGAGGATCATCCGGACGCGATCCTCTTCATCGACGAGATCCACACCGTGATCGGCGCGGGCGCGACCTCGGGCGGGGCCATGGACGCCTCGAACCTGCTGAAACCCGCGCTGCAGGGCGGCAAGCTGCGCTGCATGGGCTCGACCACCTACAAGGAGTTCCGCCAGCATTTCGAGAAGGACCGCGCGCTGAGCCGCCGGTTCCAGAAGATCGACGTGAACGAGCCCTCGGTCGAGGATGCGGTCAAGATCCTCAAGGGGCTCAAGCCCTATTTCGAGGAACATCACGAGGTCAAGTACACCTCTGACGCCATCAAGTCGGCGGTGGAACTGGCCGCGCGCTACATCCATGACCGCAAGCTGCCCGACAAGGCCATCGACGTCATCGACGAGGCGGGCGCCGCCCAGCACCTGCTGGCCGAAAGCAAGCGCCGCAAGACCATCGGCACCAGGGAGATCGAGGCCGTCGTGGCCAAGATCGCCCGGATCCCGCCGAAGAACGTCTCGAAGGACGATGCCAAGCTGCTGAAGGACCTGGAAACGACGCTCAAGCGCGTGGTCTTCGGCCAGGACAAGGCCATCGAGGCGCTGTCTGCCTCGATAAAGCTGGCCCGGGCCGGTTTGCGCGAACCCGAAAAGCCCATCGGCAACTACCTCTTTGCCGGGCCCACGGGTGTCGGCAAGACCGAGGTCGCCAAGCAACTCGCCTCCAGCCTCGGGGTCGAACTGCTGCGCTTCGACATGTCCGAATACATGGAGAAACACGCGGTCAGCCGTCTGATCGGCGCGCCTCCGGGCTATGTCGGCTTCGATCAGGGCGGCATGCTGACCGACGGGGTCGATCAGAACCCGCATTGCGTGCTGCTGCTCGACGAGATCGAGAAGGCGCATCCGGACGTGTTCAACATCCTGCTGCAGGTGATGGATCACGGCAAGCTGACCGACCATAACGGTCGGCAGGTCGATTTCCGCAACGTGATCCTGATCATGACCTCGAATGCCGGGGCCGCCGAACAGGCCAAGGCGGCGATCGGCTTCGGCCGCGACCGGCGCGAGGGCGAGGACACCGCCGCCATCGAGCGGACCTTCACGCCCGAGTTCCGCAACCGGCTCGATGCGGTGATCTCCTTCGCGCCACTGCCGAAAGAGACCATCCTGCAGGTCGTCGAGAAGTTCGTGCTGCAGCTCGAGGCCCAGCTGATGGACCGGAACGTCACTATCGAGTTGACCCGACCCGCCGCAGAATGGCTGGCCGACAAGGGCTATGACGACAAGATGGGCGCCCGGCCACTGGGCCGCGTCATTCAAGAGACGATCAAGAAACCGCTGGCCGAAGAACTGCTGTTCGGAAAGCTCGCCAAGGGCGGTGTCGTCAAGGTCGGCGTCCGGGAGGGCGAGATCGACCTTCGGATCGAGGAGCCGGAAAAACGCCGCCTCGACTCTTCGAAAAAGCCGCCCCTTCTGACGGCGGAATAGACGGCGGACTATCCCTTTCGGGAACAAGAAGCGCGGCGGGCCTCCGCCGCGCTTTTTCGTTGTCGGTCAGACGAGAAAACGATGGCAAATTTGTTATGTGGGATGTCAAGCAAAGCTGTCTTTCCGGTCAGTATAGCTGTCACATCCCGCGAGATTGCAGACGCACTTCCTGAACAGCTCGGGTCTGTGACGTTGCCAGTCCTTGAGGGTTGCGACGGGGGGTCGCCGCTTGCAGGGCTGATTGCGGGAACTGGGTGCTGTAGAGGTCGACGTAGCGCAGGAGGGTCTGCTCCAGGTCCTCGCCACTCTGGAAACGATGGCTCTGCAGGACATCCCCGATCCTGCCGTTGAACCGCTCGACCATGCCGTTCGTCTGCGGCCGCATCGGCGGCGCGAGACGATGCTCGATGCCGAGTTCCGCGCGGAGGAGGTCGAACTCGTGTTGTCCGGTTGCCGCGCGTTTGCGCAGGCCGAAGAGGCGGTCGGTGAAAGCCCTGCCGTTATCGGTCAGCACGCGGGCGATCCTCATCGGGGCCGCGCGCTCCGGATCGCGAAGGAAACGGCGGGCGTTGGCCGCGGTCTGTGCGGGATAGATGCGCGACGGCGACCCACCGCGTCGCTCGGTCAATGGCAACGAAGAGATAGCGGCGGCGGTCCTCGTCGGCCATCCGGGGCAGATACGTGATGTCGATGTGCAGATCGCCGGGCTCGTCGGCCTTGAAGCTGCCATGCGCGGGCTTGGGTTCCTTCGGCTTCGGCGCCCGCAGGTTGCCCGGGCCGTGGCGCCGGAGGCAGCGGTCGAGGCCCGAGCGCGAGACATGCGGCTTGAGGAATGCACGCACCACGGCGAGCAGATCGTCGAGCGGCAGGAGAAGCGCCTTGCGCAGCGCAACGGCAACGTTCTTCGCTGTGATCGGTCCACCGGATCGATTGTTTCACGCTCGAACCCTGCGTCGGCGT